>NZ_JBEXFG010000047.1:0-52409 GCF_040606675.1 Streptomyces sp. NPDC005393
AGGATGTCTTGGAGGACAAACCTCTTCTACAGCAGCTCCGCTGCCTCGTTCACCAGCCTTGACGAACAGTCCCCACGCCTAACTGAACGGCGTTGGGTCTAGACCCCCTTGACCGCGAGCTCGAACCAGACGCCCTTCGCATAGCGCCCCGTCGGGTCGCCGTCCGCCGTGCCCCAGGCGTCGGACAGGGCGGCGACGAGGCCGAGGCCACGGCCGTCCAGGTGGTCGGGGGCGGGGAGACGGGCGGCGGTGGGGAGCGCGGTGCAGGCGTCGTAGACCAGGACGCGCAGGCTGGGCGGCTCGATCAGCACGCGCAGCATCAGGGAGTCGCCCTCGGCGTGCAGATAGGCGTTGGTGGCCAGCTCCGAGGTGCAGACGGTCGCCGCGTCGACCAGCTCCTCCTGGCCGGTGGAGTTGAGCACGCAGGCGACGAAGTCGCGCAGGATCTTGGGTGAGGTGGCCCGGCGGTTGCTCTGGAGGGTGTAGATGTACGGATCTTCCGCGCCGGATCCTGAGGCTGAGGCGGGGGGACGGTCGTCGGACTCGTGGTCGGAATCCATGGGTCAACTCCCTGCGAGGGGGCCACAGTGCGCGTAGCGTTACGCCGATCAACGCTTCGTAGCGGATGCATCACCCACGGTAGGGCAGCGGCGCAAACAACTGCTACGGCCCCGGTGAATTTCCTCGACAATTAGCCCATCAGGGTGAGGACAGGGAGGACCCATGCCGCCCAGGAGCGCCCCGACCGCCCGTCAGCTCCGGCTGGGCACCGAGCTGCGCCGGATGCGCGAGGACGCCGGCCTCAGCATCCAGGAGGCCGCCGACCGCCTCGGCATCAACCGCACCCACATCACCAACCTCGAACTCGCCCGCTTCGGCGTGAGCGAGGAGCGCGTACGGGCGCTCGCCGCCATCTACGCCTGTCCCGACGCCGCCTACGTCGAGGCGCTCGTCGCCATGACCCATGAGCGCAAGGGCGGTTGGTGGGAGGAGTACCGGGGCTTCATCGCCACCGGCGGACTCGACCTCGCCGAGCTGGAGTACTACGCCGCGAGCCTGCGCGTACTCGAAATAATGCATATCCCCGGTCTGCTCCAGACGGAGGAGTACGCCCGCGCCGTGCTGAGCGCGACCGTCCCCCCGTGGTCACCCACCGATCTGCGGCGCCGGCTCTCCCACCGGATGAAGCGCCGCGACATCCTCGACCGGGACGACCCGCCCTCCTGCACCTTCATCATCCACGAGGCCGCGCTGCGCATGCGGTTCGGCACCAACGCGGTGCTGCGCGCGCAGCTGGAGAGCCTGCTGGAGTCCTCCGAGCGGAAGAACGTCACCGTGCGCGTCCTGCCCTTCGCCGCCGGCGGGTTCCATGTGCCGGGGATCTCGGTCACCTACGCCTCCGGCCAGGTCGCCCAGCTCGACACCGCCCAGCTCGACACCGCGCACGGTCCGGTCTTCCTGGACGCGCGGTCCCAGCTCGCCACCCACCGGGGAGTTCTGGAGCGTACGGCCGAGGTGGCGCTCTCGGCCGAAGCGTCGCGTGATTTCATTCGTGACGCCGCTCAACAGAGATGAAAGCGTGGAGATGGTCGAGGTCACCTGGCAGAAATCCTCCTACTCCGGCGGGGGAGACGGAAACTCCTGCATAGAGCTCGCCTCGATAGGCGACGCGATCGCCCTCCGCGAGAGCGATGACCCCGGCACCGTCCTGACCACCACCCCCGCGAAGCTCCAGGCCCTCCTGCACGCCATCAAGGCGGGCGAGTTCGACCACCTCGCAGCGGATGCGAGGCCCTGAGGTCCTACGTCCACGGGACCAGGCGAAGTCCGCCCCGGAGGGGGGCCCGTACCGCCCCAAAAGCGTTACGGTCGGCCGTATGGATCTCGACCGTACGGACCTCGACATCGACGCCTATCTGACCCGTATCGGCTGGTCCGGCGACCGGCCGCCGGAGCCGACCGTGGAGACGCTGCGCGCGGTGCATCTGGCGCATGTGACGTCCATACCGTTCGAGAACCTCCAGCCGCTGCTGGGCTCGGCCCCCTCCCTCGCCCTCCCCGATCTGGAGGCCAAGCTGGTCCGCGGCCGGCGCGGCGGCTACTGCTACGAGCACAACACGCTGCTCGCCGCCGCCCTGCGCGCCCTCGGCTTCGGCATCACCGGCCTGGCCGCCCGCGTCCGGGTCGGTGCCGAGCCCGGTACGGTCCGTCCGCGCACCCATATGCTGCTGCTGGTCGGGATCCCGGGCGAGCCGCAGCGCTATATCGCCGATGTGGGCTTCGGCAGCATCGGCGGTCTCCTGGAGGCCGTTCCGCTCATCACCGACACCGAGCTGCGCGACGGTACCCGCCGCCACCGTTACGTCCGCGAGCCGCACTCCGGCGGTCTGGAGGACCTGTGGGTGTTCCAGGCGCTCCAGGACGGCGTCTGGGAGGACCAGTACGCCTTCACCCGCGAGCCCTTCGACGCGACCGACTACGAGGTCATCAACTGGCACGTGGCCACCAACCCGCGCTCGCCCTTCCAGCACACCCTCCGCGCCCAGCGCACCACCCTCGACCGCCACCTCCAGCTCTCCGCCCGCACCCTCAGCGAGACCCACTCCGACGGCACCCGCAAGGAGCGCGAACTCGCCGGCAACGACGAGGTGCTGCGCGTCCTGGCCGCCGACTTCGGCATCGAGCTGCCCTCGGACACGGAACTCCCGGCTTGACGGCCTACTCGCCGGCCTGCTGGAGGGACTGAAGCTGTGCGACGCCGTCGTCCGAGAGCCTCAGCGCTCCAGCGGCCACGTTCTCGACGAGGTGGTCCGGATTCCCGGTCCCTGGAATGGCCAGCACATGCGGTCCTTGCCGCAGCGTCCACGCCAGCCGGACCTGCGCGGGCGTCACATCGTGTGCGCGTGCGACGGCGAGCACGGTTTCGTGCTCGGCCGCGATCGCCCCTGCCTCGCGCCCGGAACCGGCGACCGCGAAGAACGGAACAAAGGCCACGCCCTGCTCGCCACAGTCCCGCAGGAACTCCTGCTCGCCGGCCGGCGCGCCCACACCGTAGGAGTTCTGCACGCAGACCACTGGCGCGATGGCCTGGGCCTCAGCCAGATGCTCGGACGTGGCATTGGATATGCCCAGGTGACGTATGAGCCCGGCCTCGCGAAGGTCGGCCAGCGCGCCGAAATGATCGGCGATCGAGTCGGCTTTTCGGCTGGGCGGGATACGGAGGTTCACGACGTCCAGGTGGTCACGGCCCAGCTGGCGCAGGTTCTCCTCGACCTGGCCGCGCAACTGGTCCGGTGTGGCCCACCACCACTCGCCCGACGGGTCCCTGCCCGCCCAGACCTTGGTGGCGATGACAAGGTCGTCCGGGTAGGGGGCCAGCGCCCGGTTGATCAGCTCGTTGGCGGACCGCAGCGGCGAGAAGTAGAACGCGGCGGTATCGATGTGGTTGACGCCGAGCTCGATCGCGCGCCGCAGCACGCTGACCGACCGGTCGCGGTCGCTCGGCGTACCGAGGCCGAAGGCGGCGCTGCCCGTCAGGCGCATCGCGCCGAATCCGACGCGGTTGACGGTCAAGTCGCCGAGGTTCCAGGTACCCGCGGCTGCCGCGGTGTTGGTCTCTGTGGTCATGATGAGTCGCACGTCCTCGCAGTCATGGGGCCTAACCGAACCGGGGCATGAAAAAAGCCTTCCCGGCGGAAGTGATTCCGCGCCAAGAAGGCTCACGTGCTCATGGACATGATATCAGGGGCGGATCATGGGCCTACGCGGTGGCGCACGCCTGGGTCGTCTCGTCACCTGGTCCGCACGAAACCCGGGGTAGCCCTATGGGCCGGGTCCCGCCCATGGCACGATCATCCCGCTGATCGGGGCGAGTGGAGGGTGGGCAGGGGCGAATGAGGCATGAGTAAAGACAAGTTGCCCGTGACGGATCAGGAACTGTCGGATCTCGTCACGGACCTTGAGGAGATGCTCAACTACCTTGAGGAGAAGATCGAGAGCCTCGACCACCTGGTGCGGTCGGCCGAGCCCGATCACAAGGGCCCGGCCGCCGCGGCGTACAAGAAGCTTCAGCGTGACGCCTATATGGACGCCGTACGGGTCCGGCAGCTGCTGACCCGTACCGAGGAGGCGACCAAGCAGCGCGGCGAGAGCCTGAGCCCGCGCTATCTGGACCTGCTGCACCGCTTCCAGTCGCTGCAGAAGCCTTCGGAAGAAGACCGGGACGAGGACGGGGACGCCTGACGTTGTGCCCTCAGCCCTCGCTCGCCCCGGAGTCGGCGTCTTCCGGGCGCGCCGGGCTCAGTTCGCGGCTGACGAGACGGTAGTAGTCGATCGCCTTGGCCACGCCCAGCCCCCCGGCCACGGCAAAGGCGATGGCGATGCCCAGCACCATGCTGAAGTTCTCCGCGCCGTTGTCGGAGACGGCCGCGCCCGCGCCCAGGACCAGCCCGAGGCAGCACAGCACGATCGACGGCACCAGCCAGAGAAGGGCGCTGCCGGAGACGCGCCAGTGCGGAAGCGAACCCGGGTCGCGCTCCAGCGCCGCCCAGTCGCGCAGGCGCGCGCCCACGAAGACGTCGCGGCGGATACCGGACGCCACACCCACGCTCGACGGCACCGTCGCCCCCAGCGCCAGCCCCAGGAAGAGCACGCCCAGGATGTGTTCCACGATCTCGCCGGTCACGAGGAACTGAAACCCCGACACCGCCAGCGCCCACCCCAGCGCGAACACCACCGTCAGCAGCCACAGCAGCAGCGCCCGGTGCGGCGCCATGTACCAGCGCGCCAGAACCCCCATCGCCCGCGCCCGGTCGTCGAGCAGCCCGGCACGGTCGGTCCACGGCCGCTGGTCCGGAGCGGGGGGTGGCGGCGGGAGGGCGATTGGCGGGGTCATGACGTCCTTTCTCACGGCACAGCGGTATACGGCCGGGGCAGTCTTTCAGTTCGCTAATTGATGAGGATTCGCAACCAGTGGCTCAAAGGAGGCTGGCGTATCTGCTCAGCCGGAAGAGCGACCGACCGGCCCTTGAGCGCACCGTCAGTACAAGACGGTGCTCCGCGCCAAGGGTGTGCTCCGTGAGATCGCCGGCCGCACGCGCGGTCTCCCAGCCGGACTCATCTTCGCCCCCTGGCAGCAGACCGGCTCCATCGGCTGGGGCGCCGCCGCCATCCTCGGCGCCGCCGCCAGCTATGCCGTCGCCTTCACCTACATGGGCCGCCACCTCGTCGGCAAGGGCATGCCCACGATCTCGCTCTCCGCGGCCCAGCTGGTCGCCGCGGCGGGACTGACCGCGGTGGCACTGCCGGTCGGGGGCCTCGAAAGGGTGCACATGGACACGACGCCCCTGATCGCGGTGGTCGTCCTCGGCGTCCTCTGCACCGGGATCACCTTCCATCTGACCTCTACCGGGTCATCGCGGACGAGGGCGCGACGAATGCCGCCGTGGTCGGGTATCTGCTGCCGGTGGTCTCCGTGCTGCTGGGCGCGATCGTGCTGGCGGAGGAGGTCAGCCCGCGGGTGGCGGTGGGCATGGTCGTCGTCCTCGCCGGGGTCGGCGACGGAAGGGGGCGCAGCCGAGCAAGTCGTCGGCTTCGCCCGCTCCGACCGCCCCTGTCGGCCCGGCCGTTGCGGAGCCGAGGATGTGCGCCGCCGCGATCGGCGACGCACTGTTCGATATGTCGAAAGAAACGTCCTAGCCCTTGGCCGGCGCCCGCCCCACGTTCGACGACACCGCCGCCACCGCCCCCCTCGGCACCAGCCGCGCAAGCCCCGTGAGCGCCTTGTACCGCGGGTCGGGAATGGACAGCGTCTTCCCGCGCCCGAAGTCCTTGAGGGCCGCCGTAACGACCCGATCCGCGTCCAGCCACATCCAACTCGGTACGTTGTCCGGCTTGATCCCGGCCCGCGCATGGAACTCCGTACGGACGAAGCCGGGGCACAGCGCCATCAGCCGCACTCCTTCGCTCGCGAGGTCCTTCGCCGCGCCCTGGGTGAACTGGACGACCCACGCCTTGCTCGCCCCGTACGTCCCACGAGGGAAGAACGCCGCGATCGACGCCACGTTGATCACCCCGCCACGTCCCCGGCTCCGCATCGTCTCGGCCCCCGCGCTGGTCAACCGCAGCACGGTCTCGCAGTGGAGCTTCAGCATGCGCAGCTCATCGGCGACCGGGACTTCCAGAAAGCGGTCACGGTTGCCGAAACCGGCGTTGTTGACGAGCAGATCGATCGGGTGGGTGCGGTCCGCGAGCCGCTTCTCGACCGCGCTGATCCCGTCGTCCTCGGAGAGGTCGGCGACCAGGACATCGGCCTCCACGCCGTGCCGGTCGTGCAGATCGGTCGCCTGCTCCCGCAGCCGCTGCTCGTCGCGGGCGACGAGCACCAGGTTGTGCCCGTCGGCCGCGAGTCGGCTCGCGAAGGCGGCGCCGATGCCCGCCGTGGTTCCGGTAATCAGTGCAGTCGTCATAGGCGCACGTTATCGGCCGTGGCTCGCCTCCGTAGCCGTCGCGGCCGCCCTGGCCTCGTACTTGAGCGCCGCCGCGCGCGCCTCGGGGTGCAGCGCGTCGCCCGCCGCCAGTACGCGCGGCAGCAGGGCACGTTCGGTGGTCTCGGCGCGGAAAAGGAAGGAGACCGTTACCTCGTGGTCGGGCCGGTGAACGATCTCGACGGGGTCGCCGGCGCGGACCTCGCCCGGTTCGAGCACCCGCAGATACGCCCCGGGGACGGCGGCGGCCGTGAACCGCTTGACCCAGCCCTTCTCGTTCAGCCAGCCCGCGAACGTACGGCAGGGGATGCGCGGAGAGGTCACCTCCAGCAGCAGTTCGCGGCCGATCCGCCAGCGCTCCCCGATGCGGGCGCCGTTGACGTCGATACCGGTGGTGGTGAGGTTCTCGCCGAAGACGCCGTTCGCCAGCTCGCGCCCCAACTCGCGCTCCCAGATGTCGAGGTCCTCGCGGGCGTAGACGTAGACGGCCTGGTCGTCGCCGCCGTGGTAGCGGGTCTCGCAGACCATGTCACCGGCGAGGCCGCTCCGGCCCACGCCCTTCGGGCCCGGGGCCGAGACCCGCACCGGGCCGTCGACCGGGCGCTTGTCGATACCGGTGCCGTCGGGGCAGTCGGTGTAGTCGGTGGCCATCGCGCGGCCCAGATTCACGGTGAGCACGGAACGTGAGGAATGCGGCATGGACGAACGGTAGACGAGTGCGATCAAAGCGTCGACGCAATATCGGGGCCCGAACCCAAGGGTCCCTTATGATCGACACATGATCGAGGCCCGTCATCTCAGGGTGCTGCGCGCGGTGGCCGCCACCGGCTCCTTCTCCGCCGCCGCCCGCGACCTGGGCTGCACCCAGCCCGCCGTCAGCCAGCAGATGAAGGCTCTGGAGGCCGCCGCGGGCACCCCACTGCTGGTCCGCACCGGCCGGGAGATGCGGCTCACCGAGGCGGGCCGGGCCCTCACGCGGCACGCCGCCGGGATCCTGGCCGGGCTCACCGCCGCCGAGGAGGAGGTCGCGGCCATCGCCGGGCTGCGGGCGGGGCGGGTACGGCTGGTGTCGTTCCCCAGCGGCAGCTCGACCCTGGTCCCGACGGCCCTCGCCGACATGCGCGCCGCCCACCCCGGCACCCAGATCTCCCTGGTCGAGGCGGAGCCGCCGCGCTCGGTCGAGATGCTGCGCGCGGGCGACTGCGAGATCGCCCTCGCCTTCCGCTACCCCCAGACCGAGGCCGAGTGGGAAGACCTCGTCGTCCGCCCCATCCTCGCCGACCGGCTGGTCGGCGTCGTCCCCGAGGGCCACAAACTGGCGGGCGCCGGAACGGTGGGCATCGCGGACCTGGCCGAGGACCCGTGGATCGCGGGCTGCCTGAGGTGTCGGCGCCATCTGGTGCAGATCTGCGAGTCCGAGGGCTTCACGCCGCGGATCGACTTCGCGACGGACGACTACCCGGCGGTGATCGGCCTGGTGGCGGCCGGTCTGGGGGTCGCGGTGCTCCCGGAACTGGCCCTGGAGTCCGTCCGCGCCAAGGGCGCCACGACGCTGCGGGTGGAACCCCCGGTACGCCGCGAAGTGGTGGCCCTGACCCTCCCGGACCTGGCCCGAGTCTCCGCGGTGGCGGCCACCCTGGACCACCTGGAGCGGGCGGCCGCCCGCTGACGCAATCCGGCCTGTCCGGCGATTGAGGACACGCCCGAAGGGCGTTCCGGCGCGCGGCCGGAGAACCGGCCTCAGACGTACGAAAACCCCCGACCGGCTAACGGTCGCGGTCGGTGACGGAACGTTTCTTCAGTTGGGCGGGACAGGGCTCCGGTCAGGATCCCGGCGCCCCCGACGTGGCGACCGCGCGATGGCGCGCCCGTCCCATGAGCTCCTCGCGCTCGTCCTCGGTCAGTCCGCCCCACACGCCGTACGGCTCACGTACGGCGAGTGCGTGAGCCGCGCATTGCGCCCGGACCGGGCACCGCATGCACACCTCTTTCGCCGACATCTCGCGCGCGGTGCGGGCGGCGCCGCGCTCTCCCTCCGGGTGGAAGAAGAGCGAGCTGTCGACCCCGCGACACGCGGCCAGGAGCTGCCAGTCCCACAGGTCGGCGTTCGGACCGGGAAGACGGGAGAAATCTGCCATTGCCTTATCTCCTCGAAGCGATCGGCTGCGGACGCTGCGTCCTGGGTCGTACACCTACCGGGTAAGCAGATGAAAATATGACTCATTGCGAATCTAGCCACAGAGACCCGCAAATTGGAAGCAATGTCGCCAAATGCCACCGAAGGGGATATGGGGCCGAGGAGCGGTGCAGCGGCGCGACCTGCGCGATGAGCGGCTCCGTGTCCGCCCCCTCACGTAGAGTGTCGAAGGTGGCCGCCGAACCCCGTAACTCTTTCGGGTGACCGTCGTTGAGAGTGCGGAGGCGGTTGATGGGTAAAGCTCTCGGACAGATATCCGGGGCTGTCGATCGCACAGGTGACGATATGTACCAGCCTGGAGGCTCAAGGTGACGCGCATCAGCTGCGGAGGGCGGCCATGACATCCGTCCTCGTCTGCGACGACTCCCCGCTTGCCCGAGAGGCGCTGCGCCGCGCGGTGGCGACCGTGCCCGGCGTCGAGCGAGTGACGACGGCGGCCAACGGCGAGGAAGTCCTCCGCCGCTGGGGCGCCGACCGTTCGGATCTGATTCTGATGGACGTACGGATGCCCGGTCTCGGCGGAGTCGAGACCGTGCGGCGGCTGCTCTCCGCCGACCCCGGCGCCCGGATCATCATGCTCACGGTCGCCGAGGACCTCGACGGGGTCGCGCTGGCGGTGGCCGCGGGTGCCCGCGGCTATCTGCACAAGGACGCCTCGCGCGCCGAGCTGCGCGCCACGGTGACGCAGGCGCTCGCCGACCCCACGTGGCGGCTGGCCCCGCGCCGGCTGCGCTCGGCCGAGATGGGCGCGGCGCCCACGCTCACCGCGCGGGAGATCCAGGTGCTGGAGGGCATGAGCCACGGCCGGTCGAATGCGGAGATCGGCCGTGAGCTGTTCCTGTCCGAGGACACGGTCAAGACGCACGCGCGCCGGCTGTTCAAGAAGCTCGGCGCTTCGGACCGGGCGCATGCGGTGGCCCTCGGGTTCCGCTGGGGTCTGGTCCGCTGACCGCGGGCCGACCGTTCTGACGTGCTGCGCAGCGGGGGCGCGAAGGTCCCCGCCCGTCGGGTGGCGGGCGGGGCGAGCGCGTGCGCGGCGAGCGCCGGCGCAGTGGCTTGTATCGGTTCCCCGCGCGATGCCGCATCCTTGAAGGTGTGGAGTTCCTCGGGGACGAGTCGGTCGGGCGTGAGGGGAGAGCGCAGGACGTGACGACTACCGGCGCACCTGCTCATAACGCTTCAGCGCACAACTATGGACGCGGTGCCACGGAGCCACCGAGCCCAAGGCACCATGGACGGATGCGTGACGACGAGAGCCCAGGGGCCCCCAAGGGCGGTACCCCCGGGGCCACAGGGGCGATCGGCGCCCTCGTCGGGCGCGCCGTCGAGGGAGACAAGCGAGCCACCCACGAGCTGCTGGCCCATGTCCATCCGCTGGCCCTGCGCTACTGCCGTACGAGACTGTCCCGGCTTCCGGGGGATGCCCGCCACTTCGTGGACGACCTGGCACAGGAGGTCTGTCTCGCGGTGCTGTGCGCGCTGCCGCGCTACCGCGACACCGGGAAGCCCTTCGAGGCGTTCGTCGTGGCCATCGCCGCGCACAAGGTCGCCGATCTGCAGCGGGCCGCCATGCGCCACCCCGGCTCCACGGCCTTCCCCTCGGACGAGATGCCGGAGCAGCCGGACGATTCCCTGGGCCCCGAGGAGCGGGCGCTGTTGAGCAGCGACGCGGAGTGGGCCAAGAAGCTCCTGGCCAACCTTCCGGAGAACCAGCGCGAGCTGGTGCTGCTGCGGGTCGCGGTCGGGCTGACGGCGGAGGAGACCGGGCAGATGCTCGGCATGTCGCCCGGAGCGGTGCGGGTCGCCCAGCACCGGGCCCTGAGCAGGCTGCGCGCCCTCGCCGAGCAGTAGGCGAGCCCCGGCCAGTACGGTCTTTATCAGGCGGCTGAGGAGTTATCCACAGGGCGGAATGGGGCACCCGGGATGGCCGTTAGCATGGGAGTCCGCGCTGGGGCAAGACCATGGAAAGGGTGTCATGACTGACAACGTCGACGGAGTGCCTGAGAAGTTCGCCATGCTCGGGCTGACGTACGACGACGTGCTGCTGCTGCCGGGCGCCTCCGAGGTGCTGCCGAATGCGGTCGACACCTCGTCCAGGGTCTCTCGGAATGTGCGCGTGAATGTGCCGCTGCTGTCCGCCGCCATGGACAAGGTCACCGAGTCCCGGATGGCCATCGCCATGGCCCGGCAGGGCGGCGCGGGCGTGCTGCACCGCAATCTGTCCATCGAGGACCAGGCCAACCAGGTCGATCTGGTCAAGCGCTCCGAGTCCGGCATGGTCACCGACCCGATCACGGTCCGGCCGGACGCCACGCTGCACGAGGCGGACGCGCTGTGCGCGAAGTTCCGCATCAGCGGCGTCCCGGTGACGGACGCGGCGGGCAAGCTGCTCGGCATCGTCACCAACCGTGACATGGCCTTCGAGGTGGACCGGGGCCGTCAGGTCCGCGAGGTCATGACCCCGATGCCACTGGTCACCGGCAAGGTGGGGATCTCCGGCGAGGACGCGATGCAGCTGCTGCGCCGCCACAAGATCGAGAAGCTGCCGCTGGTCGACGACGCGGGTGTGCTCAAGGGCCTGATCACGGTCAAGGACTTCGTGAAGGCCGAGAAGTATCCGTACGCGGCCAAGGACGCCGAGGGCCGGCTGATCGTGGGCGCGGCCGTCGGCGTCGGCGACGAGGCGTACGAGCGGGCGCAGGCGCTCGTCGAGGCCGGGGCCGACTTCCTGGTGGTGGACAGCGCGCATGGCCACAGCCGGGGCATCCTCGACATGATCGCCAAGGTGAAGTCGAACATCGCGGTCGATGTGGTGGGCGGCAATGTCGCGACCCGGGACGGCGCCCAGGCGTTGATCGACGCCGGGGTGGACGGGGTGAAGGTCGGCGTCGGTCCGGGCTCCATCTGTACCACCCGCGTGGTCGCCGGCATCGGTGTGCCGCAGGTGACAGCGATCTACGAGGCCGCGCGCGCGTGCCACGCGGCCGGGGTGCCGCTGATCGGCGACGGCGGTCTGCAGTACTCGGGCGATATCGCGAAGGCGATCGCGGCCGGTGCGGACACGGTGATGCTGGGCAGCCTGCTCGCCGGGTGCGAGGAGTCGCCGGGCGAGATGGTCTTCATCAACGGCAAGCAGTTCAAGTCGTACCGGGGCATGGGTTCGCTGGGCGCGATGCAGTCGCGCGGCCAGGCCCGCTCGTACTCCAAGGACCGCTACTTCCAGGACAACGTGCTCTCCGAGGACAAGCTGGTCCCCGAGGGCATCGAGGGCCAGGTGCCCTACCGGGGCCCGCTGGCCTCGGTCGCGCACCAGCTCGTGGGCGGTCTGCGGGCGTCGATGGGCTATGTCGGCTCGGCGAACGTGGCGGAGCTGAAGGAGAAGGGCCGCTTTGTGCGGATCACCGCGGCGGGCCTCAAGGAGAGCCACCCGCACGACATCCAGATGACCACCGAGGCCCCCAACTACTCCGGCCGCTAGGAGTCACGCCGCCGGACGGAGGCGACGCGGAAATGGTGTCGGCGACCGACGACCACGCAGAGCTCGGGGCACCTCCCAGTGGTAGCTGGGAGGGTGCCGGGCCCGGCGCGAGGCGACGCGGGATGCCGGCGACCCGACCGCCACGCAGCGAGCCCGGGGCACCTCCCAGCGGTAGCTGGGGGAGTGCCGCGCTCGCGGGCCCGGCGCGACCCGGCAGGGGCCCCTGCCCGGCAGGGGCCGGGCAGGGGCCCGTGCCCGGCAGGGATACTGGGACGGCTGTAGTGAACAGGGAAAGGCACCCACGTGACTGAGATCGAGATCGGGCGCGGCAAGCGCGGCCGCAGGGCGTACGCGTTCGACGACATCGCCATCGTGCCGAGTCGTCGCACCCGGGACCCCAAGGAGGTCTCGATCGCCTGGCAGATCGACGCCTACCGCTTCGAGTTGCCGTTCCTGGCCGCGCCGATGGACTCGGTGGTCTCGCCGCAGACCGCGATCCGCATCGGTGAGCTCGGCGGGCTCGGCGTGCTCAACCTTGAGGGGCTCTGGACCCGGTACGAGGACCCCGAGCCGCTGCTCGCGGAGATCGCCGAGCTGGACGAGCGCACGGCGACCACGCGGATGCAGGAGATCTACGCCGAGCCGATCAAGGAGGAGCTGATCGGCCAGCGTCTGAAGGAGGTGCGCGACTCGGGCGTGGTGACCGCCGCCGCCCTGTCGCCGCAGCGCACGGCGCAGTTCTCCAAGGCCGTGGTGGACGCCGGGGTCGACATCTTCGTGATCCGGGGCACGACGGTCTCCGCCGAGCATGTCTCGGGCGCCGCCGAGCCGCTGAACCTCAAGCAGTTCATCTATGAGCTGGATGTGCCGGTGATCGTGGGCGGCTGCGCCACCTACACCGCCGCGCTGCATCTGATGCGCACGGGCGCGGCCGGTGTGCTGGTCGGGTTCGGCGGCGGCGCCGCCCACACCACCCGTAATGTGCTGGGCATCCAGGTGCCGATGGCGACCGCGGTCGCCGATGTCGCCGCCGCCCGGCGGGACTACATGGACGAGTCCGGCGGCCGCTATGTGCATGTGATCGCCGACGGCGGCGTCGGCTGGAGCGGCGATCTGCCGAAGGCGATCGCCTGCGGCGCGGACTCCGTGATGATCGGCTCGCCGCTGGCACGCGCCACGGACGCACCGGGCCGGGGTCACCACTGGGGTATGGAGGCCGTGCACGACGAGGTGCCGCGCGGCAAGCGGATGAACCTGGGCGCGGTGGGCACCACGGAGGAGATCCTGCTGGGCCCCTCGCACACCCCCGACGGTTCGATGAACTTCTTCGGTGCGCTGCGCCGCGCGATGGCCACGACCGGCTACTCGGAGCTGAAGGAGTTCCAGCGCGTCGAGGTGACGGTCGCCCCGTCGCAGCACGACAAGCCCTGACCTCGGGTATTGAGGGCACAAGGGGAATGCCCCGACCGCGCCGCGGTCGGGGCATTCCCCCCTTGGGTGCTGCTGGGCTCAGCGGTTGCTGATGCGGTAGGCGGTGCTGACCGCCGCGACCGGGGCGAGGGCCATGAAGACGTAGGTCAGCGCGTCCGAGTCTTCCTTCCACGACTTCCACAGGTCGCTGAAGTGGTCGAAGAAGATGTCGTTCGAGGAGAGCACCTGGCTGCTGGCGCCGCCGCCGATCTTGTCGGCGTAGTTGCTCATCACATCGTGCAGGATCATGGCGTAGCCGTAGAGCTCACCGAGGAACACAGCGGCCAGGGCCAGAACCGCGCCGACCACCCACAGGGCCGGGTTACGGCCACCGAGCTTGGCGACCGCGGCACCGATGAGCGCGCCGACGACCACACCGGCGTAGGCGAACTGCGTGACCTCCGGCGGGGTCTTGTCCGTGTCCGCCATCGCGCTGAGCAGGAAGGCGTAGAGGAACGCGCCGACGACAGTGGCCACGAGCGCGGCACCGACCGCGAGCAGCGGGTTGCCCGGCCGGCCGGCCGGCGGCGGGGGCGGCGGGAAGCCGCCGCCGTACTGCGGCTGCTGGGGCTGGGCCGGCGGGTAGCCGTAACCGGGCTGCTGAGGCTGAGCGGGCTGCTGCGGGTAACCGCCTGGCTGCTGTGGCTGCTGCCAGTTCTGGCTCATGAATCCCCCGGGGATGAAGGTGATGACCCGCGTTCGGGGACGGCCGAAGCCGTTTTACCTGGCTAAGACCGGGAACGCGGAGGAAAGGTTCGCGCCGTAAAAGTAACAGCAGGCCATGACAACCAGACAAGTCGTTTCTGACGTCCGTGACATGGCTGGGACCGGACGGAGACACACTGTCCCGGCATATGGGGATATTGCTCCGCTATTCCGTGATCCGCTTCGCGACCAGGTAACTTTCCACTCCCGCCACGGCGTAGAACGTGATGTCGTTGCGTCCCAGGATCCGGTCACGCCAGTAGTCGGCCACCAGGCCGAAATGGTCGATCAGGGTGTCCGCGGTGGGCCATGAACTCTGGTCTCCCATCTGCACGGCGACGCCGATCAGTTGCGCGAGCGAGACGCTGACCAGGGCGAGCGGTATGCCGATGAGAGCGAGAAGCGGCACCCGGCCGCCCAGTTTGCCGACCACGGCGCCGATCAACAGCCCGATGCACAGGGCCCAGTAGCCGACTTCCTGACCGCGGTGGCCGATTTTGCCCTGGATGATCCCGAAGACCAGGGCCCCGAGCAGCGCCGCCACGATGCCCGCGGCGAGGCCACGGCCGGGTCGGGCCGCCTGAGCCGCGGAGGATGCGGGCGCGGATGCGGTCGCGATCATGACCGCAAGGTAGCAGCGGTCGGCCCGCGCGGTGGCGCCAATGACATCAGTGCCGGGACAGAATCCGGCATAAGCAATAATGTCAACTTATGGCGCAGAACAAGTCGTTCACGGGACGAGACATGGGCATCGACCTCGGCACCG
The DNA here is from genome assembly GCF_040606675.1 of Streptomyces sp. NPDC005393. NCBI lineage: Bacteria > Bacillati > Actinomycetota > Actinomycetes > Kitasatosporales > Streptomycetaceae > Streptomyces > Streptomyces sp. NPDC005393. Next base: position 15,102 of record NZ_JBEXFG010000047.1, read on the forward strand.
CCAACACGCTGGTGTACGTCCGGGGCAAGGGAATCGTGCTCAACGAGCCGTCGGTCGTGGCCGTCAACACGCTCGACGGCAGTGTGCTGTCGGTCGGTTCGGCGGCCAAGGAGACCATGGGGAGGACGCCGGCCAACATTGTCGCCGTTCGTCCGCTGCGCGATGGCGTGATCGCCGATTTTGAGATCGCGGAGCGCATGCTGCGGTACTTCATCAAGAAGGTCACCGGCAGCCGTCGGCTGGCCCGCCCGCGCGTCGTCGTCTGTGTTCCCTCCGGAATCACGGGCGTTGAGCGCCGCGCGGTGATGGAGGCCGTCGCCCAGGCCGGGGCGCGCCAAGTCCATCTGGTCGAGGAGCCCATCGCGGCGGCGATCGGTGCCGGACTGCCGGTGAGCGAGCCGACCGGCTGCATGGTCGTCGACGTCGGCGGCGGTACGACGGAGGTCGCCGTCGTCTCGCTGGGCGGCATCGTCACCGCGCGGTCGGTGCGGGTGGCGGGCGATGCGATGGACACCGCGATCAGCGCGTATGTGAAGAAGCAGTACGCGCTCGCGATCGGCGAGCGGACCGCCGAGGAGATCAAGGTCTCCATCGGTTCCGCCTCGCCCAGCGGGTCGTTGTCGGCGCCGCGCGTCTCGACGTCGGTCCGGCGGCCGGAGCGGAACGTCGAGGTGTTCGTCCCGGGCGACAGCGGTGACCCGGAGGACACCCAGGCGCTTCTGCCGCCCGACCGCTGCGCCATCCGCGGCCGCGACCAGGCGACCGGCCTGCCGAAGATTCTTGAACTCTCCGCCGACGAGGTACGGCACGCGCTCGCCGAGCCGGTGGACAGCATCGTCGCGGCGGTACGGTCCACGCTGGACGAGACCCCGCCGGAGCTGGCCGGCGACATCATGGACCGCGGCATCGTCCTCACCGGCGGCGGCGCGCTGCTGCGCGGCCTGGACGTACGGCTGGGCCGCGAACTGGACATCCCGGTCCTGGTCGCCGACGACCCCCTGGACTGCGTCGCCATCGGCACGGGCCGCTGCGTCGAGGACTTCGCCTCGTTGCGGACGGCGATGGAGGCTCGCCCAATGCGGTCGCATGCGGTGCGGGTGTAACGCGTTCCGGTGGCTTGGGTCGTTGGGGTCGCCTGGCGGCGCGGGGCAGCTGAGGCGATCCGGACTGCCGCGGTGGTCTCGGCGGCGCCGATCGCCTGACGACCACGCGTGCACGGCCGCCCCGGCCGTACCGGTCCGTCCGGTGGCTCCGGTCGCCCTGATGGTCACGGCCGCCCGGCGGCACCGGTGGGCCGGGGTGCTCCCGTCTTCCGGCGGGCCCGGCCGCCTCCGGGGCCGGCCGGGCCGACCGAGGCGGCTTGCCGGGTGGGGTCCCTTGGGGTGCGGCAGGCGGTGGGGCGTGGTGGGCTGGTGACGTCGCGTCGGTTCCGGCGGCGCTGGGTGGACGGGAGGTGCGGGCGTCGAGGTGGTGGTCGTGGGGCGCGGTGGGGCGTGCGGACGGGCGAGTGTCGCCCTCGTCACGGTCCTGGTCGCGGTCGCCCTGTTACTGCCCGGTGCGCCTGCCGCGGCCGGTTCGGCATACGTCCGCCGCGTGGACGGTTCGGCGCGGCGCCCGGCGTCCTCGTATCCCCTCGCCGTCGAACTGGACTCCCTGAACCCCTCGGTGGTTCCGCAAGGCGGTGAGCTCACGATCAGCGGGGCGGTCACCAACACCTCCGGGCGGCGGGTCGGCGGGGCGCGGGTCGGGGTGCGGATCGGGGAGGCGGGGGCGATCGGGACCCGGAGCGGGCTGGCCGCCGTGGCCGGGCGCGCCGAGCTGGGCCGCACCGACGGGCCGCGGGTTCCCGGGCACACCGCCGGGCTCGCCTCGCTTCCGGTCGGCGCCGAGCGCCGCTTCCGGCTCACCGTGCCCGTGCCCGACCTCGGGCTCGACGGCGCGGGGGCCTTCGCGCTCACCGTGGACGTCGTCCGCGCGGACGGCACCGTGCTCGGGCTGACCCGCACCTTCCTGCCCGCCTACCCCGACGGCACCGATCCTGAGCCGCTGCACACCACCGTCCTGTGGCCCCTCACCGACGCCCCGCATATGGAGGCCCTGACCCAGCGCACCCGCGACCGCGTGCTGCCGGTCTTCCGCGACGACGCGCTGACCGCCGCCTTCGGCCCCGGCGGGCGGCTGCGGCGGCTGGTCGAACTCGGCGACGACCAGCCGGTGACCTGGGTGGTCGATCCGGACCTGATCGTTCAGGCCCAGGCCATGGCCGACGGCTACCGGGTGGCCCGTACGCCCGGCGGCACCGATCCGCAGGACGCCGCCGACGGCAAGGGCGGGGACGCGGCGGCGGACTGGCTGGCGGCGCTGCGCAAGGCCGTACGCGGCCGGGACGTGATCGCGCTGCCGTATGCCGACCCCGATCTGGCCTCGCTCGCGCGCGGCGGCGGCGCCTCGCTCGCCGGTCTGCTGCACCGGGCGTCCCGGACCGGCCGGGCGGTGGTGGACCGGGCGCTCGGCACGCACGCGCGCGGCGATGTGGCCTGGCCGGCCGGCGGCATGCTGGACGGCGGGATCGCCGGATACGCCAAGGGGCTCGGCCTGGGCACGGTGCTCGCCTCCGGCGAGGGCATCAGCTCCTCCGGCGCGCTGGTCACCTCCAGGGCCACCGACGACGCCGCCGTCTCGCTCGGCGGCGGGACGACCGCGCTGAGGTACGACGCGACCATCGCGTCCCTGCTGTTCGCGAGCCGGCCGGGCGTCGGTGGCCCCGGTGCCGCCGGGGCGTCCGCCCGGCTGCGGCTGCGTCAGCGGCTGCTGGCCGAGACCCTGACGGCCGTACGGGAGCTGCCGTACGCCCGGCGCGACCTGGTCGTCGTGCCCCCGCGCCGGATGCCGGTGGGGACCGGGCGGGTGCTGCTCTCGGTGCTGGCCGCGAGCCAGAAGGCGGGCTGGCTGGCGCCGGCCCGCTTCCAGGTGGCGCTGCGGGAGCCGGAGGCGGGGCGGCTGCGCGGCTTCGACGGCTATCCGGTCGCGCTGCGCGCCGCCGAACTGCCGCCCGCCCGGCTGGCGGCCGTCGCCCGGGACCGGCGGCGGCTGCGCGCGCTGTCGAAGGTGCTGTCCGACGCGCGGGCCACCGCCGCCTCCGTACGCGCCGCGCTGGCGCGGTCGGTGTCGACCGCGTGGCGGGGCGACGCGGCGGGGGCGGCGGCGTACCAGCGGGGCGTGGCCCGCTATCTGACCGCCTCGATCACGTCGGTGCGGCTGGTGCCGAAGTCCACGGTGGTGGTGGCCGGCGGGTCCGCGACGATCCCGGTCACGGTCGACAACGGCCTGCAGCAGGGGCTCACCGGCGTCGAGCTCCGGGTCCTCTCCAGCCGCCCGGAACGGCTGACGGCGGTCGACCGCGCGGTGACCGTACGGGCGTCGAGGGCGGTGAGCCGTACGGTACGGATCCGCGTCAGCGCGCACGCCAACGGTCCGGTCCGGCTGACGGCGCGGCTCTACACCAGCTCGGACGGGAGGCCCTGGGGTACGCCGATGACGTTCACCGCCGACGTCCGCTCCGTGCCGTCAGGGGCGGTGGCCTTCGTGGTGGGCGGGGTGGCGCTGATCGTGCTGGCGGGCTCGCTCCGCCTGCGGCGTGCGCGGGCCGGTGGGGCATGAGGGTGGCCTGGCCGCCCGGGCTGCCCGGCTCAGTCGGGTGCCGCTTTCGTCTCGCGCCTTCGGCGCAATGGAGCATGGGCCGGTCGCCGGGGCCGGGCCGCGTCGCCGTCCCTCGCGCCTCCCGGTACCCCCTGGAAACGCTTGATCTGGCGCAACTACTTTGTCCATCGTTTTCCGGGAGGCGCACCCGCTCCCCGCTGTCCGGACCGGTCTCAGCCTCGGGCACAGGAGCCGCCACCGGCCTCTACCCACACTGGCCCGGCAGCCGGCGACGAGGGCCCGGGCCCGGCACCCCCTGACCCATGCTCAAAGGCGCCGAAGGCGCGAGACGGCGCCGCACCCAACCGCCGCCCCCAGCCCCAACCGCCGACCCCGCCCCCGGCCGAGGCGCCCGCCCGACCGCTCAGAGCCGGTGCGCCGTCCCCGCCGGGCTCGCCCCGCGCGTGTCCAGCAGCAGTTGGGCCTTCACGGCGAGCCCCTGCAGGTCGTACGTGCGGTGGTGCTGGAGCAGGACGGTCAGATCGGCGTCGGCCGCCTCCTCGTACACCGCGTCCGCCCGCTCCACCGGCCGCCCGAGCACCCGCCACCGGGTCACATGCGGATCGTGGTAGCTGAGCCGGGCGCCCAGCTCCATCAGCCGCGAGGCGATCTCGCGCGCGGGCGAGCCCTCCTCGTCGGCCACATCGGGCTTGTAGCCGACGCCCAGCAGCAGCACATGCGCGCCGCGCGCCGACTTGCCGTACTCGTTGAGCAGGGCCGTGCAGCGCTGGGTGACATAGCGCGGCATCCGTCCGTTGACCTGCTGCGCCAGCTCGACCATGCGCAGCGGGAGGCCGAGCCCGCGCTGCTGGTAGGTGGTGTGGTCGGGGTCGACCGGTACGCCGTGGCCGCCGACGCCGGGGCCCGGCCGGAAGGACTGGAAGCCGAACGGCTTGGTCTCGGCGCAGCGGACCACGTCCCACAGATCCACGCCGAGGTCATGGCAGTACACCGCCATCTCATTGACCAGGGCGATGTTGATGTGCCGGTAGTTGGTCTCCAGGACCTTGACGGTCTCGGCCTCGCGCGGCCCCCGGGCCCGTACGACCTTCTCGGTGAACCGGCCGTAGAAGGCGGCGGCAGCCTCGGTGCAGGCGGCGGTGAGGCCGCCGATGACCTTGGGGGTGTTGGCGGGGCCGTAGGCGCGGTTGCCGGGGTCGTGGCGGCAGGGGGAGTAGGCGAGGTGGAAGTCGCGCCCGGCCCGCAGCCCGGACCCCTCCTCCAGAACCGGACGCAGGAATTCCTCGGTGGTGCCGGGGTACACGCTCGATTCCAGCAGCACAGTGGTGTGCGGGCGCAGCCGCGCCGCGAGCGTACGGGCCGCCTCGCCGACCGCCGACAGATCCAGCCGGCGGTCGTCGCCGAGCGGGGTCGGGGCGCAGATCACGGCGGTGCGGACGCGGCCGAGCTCGGCGGGGTCGGCGGTGATCCGAAAGCCCCCGGCGACCATCCGGCGCAGGTCGGCGGGGGAGAGCAAGCCGTCGCACGCCCCGGACGGCAGCCGGCCGGCCCGGAGATCCTCGGCGGCGCGCGGATCGGGGTCATAGCCGACCGTGCGCACCCCGGCGGCGGTGGCGGCCTGGGCGAGAGGGAGACCGAGATGGCCGAGTCCGATGACGGCGAGATCTGCGGGCATGACTTCGAGCCGTCCTTCCCGAGGCGATTCCGGATGGCGCAAAGGCAGACTAAGCGGAAATATGACTCGTATTCAGTATTGGCAGGGGGTGTTGACGCGGTGTTGCGGCAGTGGGCGCAGCGGCGCCATGGCACGGCGAGGAGAAAGCCGGGAAAATCGTCAGGCGAGCGGCGTGACGTCGATCACAACGGGAGGCAGCGGTGAGGACACCGGCACTGGGACCGGCCGAGCGCGGTGAGGCGCTCGCCCGAATGGCGGACCGTGAGCTGGACGTGCTGGTCGTGGGCGCTGGAGTGGTGGGCGCGGGCACCGCGCTGGACTCCGCGACCCGGGGACTCGAGACCGGTCTGGTCGAGGCGCGCGACTGGGCCTCGGGCACCTCCAGCCGGTCCAGCAAGCTGATCCACGGCGGGCTGCGCTATCTGGAGATGCTCGACTTCGCGCTCGTACGGGAGGCCCTGAAGGAGCGCGGGCTGCTGCTCGATCGGATCGCTCCGCACCTGGTCAAGCCGGTGCCGTTCCTGTATCCGCTGAAGCACCGGGTCTGGGAGCGGCTCTACGCGGGGACGGGCGTCGCGCTCTACGACGCCATGTCGATCTCCTCCGGGCACGGCCGCGGACTGCCCGTCCACCGCCATCTGACACGGACGAAGGCGCTGCAGGTCGCGCCCTGCCTCAGGAAGGACGCCCTGGTCGGGGCGTTGCAGTACTACGACGCCGAGGAGGACGACGCACGCTTCGTCGCCATGCTGGTGCGCACGGCGGCCAAGTACGGCGCGCATGTCGCCAACCGGGCGCGGGTGGTCGGCTTCCTGCGGGAGGGCGCGCGCGTTGTCGGTGCCCGGGTGCACGATCTGGAGCAGGGGGGCGAATTCGAGGTCCGCGCCCGCCAGGTGGTGAACGCGACCGGGGTATGGACGGACGAGACACAGGCGCTGATCGGGGAGCGCGGCCAGTTCCATGTGAAGGCGTCCAAGGGCATCCACCTCGTCGTGCCCAAGGACCGCATCCACTCCTCCACCGGGCTGATCCTGCGCACCGAGAAGAGCGTGCTGTTCGTGATCCCGTGGGGCAGGCACTGGATCGTCGGCACCACCGACACCGAATGGGACCTGGACAAGGCGCACCCGGCCGCCTCCAGCGCCGATATCGATTATGTGCTGAAGCATGTCAACGAGGTGCTCGCGGTGCCGCTGACCCGCGACGACGTCGAGGGCGTCTACGCCGGGCTGCGCCCGCTGCTGGCCGGGGAGTCGGAAGCGACCAGCAAGCTCTCGCGCGAGCACACGGTCGCCCATCCGGTGCCGGGCCTGGTGGTGGTCGCGGGCGGCAAGTACACGACGTACCGGGTGATGGCCAAGGACGCCGTGGACGCGGCCGTCCACGGGCTCGACCGCCGGGTCGGGCCCTGTGTCACCGAGGAGATCCCGCTGGTCGGGGCCGTGGGCTACAAGGCGCTGTGGAACGCGCGGGCGCGGATCGCCGTGCGCGTCGGGCTGCATGTCGCACGCGTCGAACATCTGCTCAACCGCTACGGCGCGGTGGCGCAGGAGGTGCTGGAGCTCATCGCCCGCGACCCCTCGCTCGGCGAACCGCTCGGCGGCGCCGACGACTATCTGCGCGCCGAGATCGTCTACGGCGCCTCCCACGAGGGGGCCCGCCATCTGGACGACGTCCTCACCCGCCGCACCCGCATCTCCATCGAGACCTTCGACCGCGGCACGCGCAGCGCCCGGGAGGCGGCCGAGCTGATGGCGCCCGTGCTGGGCTGGGGCCGGGAGCAGATCGACAAGGAGGTCCAGCACTACGAGAAGCGGGTGGAGGCGGAGCGCGAATCGCAGCGCCAGCCGGACGATCTGACGGCCGACGCGGCCCGGCTGGGCGCGCCGGACATCATCCCGCTGTAGCGGGCGTGCGCGCGGGTCCTCATTGACCTGGGCAGAACTCGTCCTTGAGGAGAGACGTTTCGGCGGAGAGCGTGGGGCGGGTGGTGGAATTGAGGCGGTAGGCGAAGGTGCGGCGGCCGTCGGGGGTGGCGACGGCGAGCGCGTAGGAGCCGTTGATCTCGCCGTTGTGGCCCCAGAGGGTCACCCCGCAGGACAGCCGCACCGGGAACAGGCCCATGCCGTACTGGCCGCCGGAGGCGGAGGTGTCCCGCATCGGGCGCAGCGGGGCCCGGGGGACCGCCGTGCCCCGCAGGAGCCCGGTGAGGAGGCGGGAGAGGTCGTCGAGGGTCGAGATCAGCTCGCCCGCGGCGCTCGCCGAGGAGGGGTTGAGGGCGGTGACGTCGCGCCGGGCGCCGTCCTCGCCGGAGTAGGCGCGGCCGTGCGGGGTGGGGAGGGCGGTGCGGGTGCCGGGGAAGGAGGTGCCGGTGAGGGCGAGCGGACCGAGGACGAGGTGCTTGGCCTCGCTCGCGTAGGAGTGGCCCGTGACCCGCTGGATGACCATGCCCAGCAGCAGGTAATTGGTGTTGGAGTAGCGCCACTCGGCCCCGGGCGCGGAGTACGGCCGGTGGCGGAGGGCGGTCCGAACCAGGGCGGCGGGGGTGCGGGTGCGGCCGGGCTCGGTGGACAACTGACGCGCGAGCGCGGGGTCCGTCGTGTAGTCGAACAGCCCGCTGGTGTGGGTGAGAAGCTGGCGGAGGGTGACTTTTCGGCCATTGTTGCCCTGTCCGCGCACCAGTCCCGGAAGGTGCTCTTCGACGCTGTCGTCCAGCCCGAGCCGTTCCTCGGCGGCCAGCCGCAGCGTCACCGCCGCGATGACGGTCTTGGTGAGGCTGCCCGCGCGGAAGTGGTCGTTCCGGTGGATCCGCCGCCCGGTGCGGACGTCCGCGACCCCCGCCGCGACGAACCGCGTCCCGCCGTCCCCGTTCCGGACGAGCGCCGCGGCCCCCGGCGCGTCGCCCTCGGCCACCAGACGGCGTACGGCAGCGCGCACGGCGCCGTCACGGGACGCCTCCGCGCTCGCGTCCGCACCCGTGCGCCGACCCGTCCGCGCAACGTCTCCGCAGCCGGACAGCGCGACGGCCAGGGCGGCCGTCAGCGCCACGGCGGTCGGCATCCGGCTCCGCCTGTGCCATCGTATGGCGGAGATGGGCATGACACGGGCCTCCGTTCCCTGCGTACTCACAGATGTTCGCAGGTGCCGCGGCGGCCGCCGCGCCGCGCCCCGGACCCCGGACTTCCGCGGGTCCGCGGATGAGAGACAATGGTCGCTCTCCCAGGGTGGGTTCAGGGTGGGTTGATTTGCAGAGGGGTCGCATGTCGGAGGCTGAGAAGACGCAGGGTTCGACTGGGCGCCTCCTCGCCGGGCGGTACCGGCTCGGGGAGATTCTCGGTCAGGGCGGCATGGGCACGGTCTGGCGTGCGAGCGACGAGACCCTCGGCCGTACGGTCGCGGTCAAGGAGCTGCGCTTCCCGTCCCATATCGACGAGGACGAGAAGAGACGGCTCATCACGCGTACGCTGCGCGAGGCCAAGGCGATCGCCCGGATCCGCAGCAACGGGGCCGTCACCGTCTATGACGTGGTCGACGAGGACGACCGGCCGTGGATCGTCATGGAGCTCATCGAGGGGCGTTCGCTCGCCGACGCCGTACGCGACGACGGCCCGCTCACCCCGCGCCGCGCCGCCGAGGTCGGGCTCGCCGTCCTCGATGTGCTGCGCGCCGCGCACCAGGCGGGCATCCTGCACCGCGACGTCAAGCCGTCCAACGTCCTGATCTCGGACGACGGCCGCGTCGTCCTCACCGACTTCGGTATCGCCCAGGTCGAGGGCGACCCCTCCGTCACCTCGACCGGCATGCTCGTCGGCGCGCCCTCCTACATCTCCCCGGAGCGGGCCCGCGGCCACAAGCCGGGGCCGCCGGCCGACCTGTGGTCGCTGGGCGGGCTGCTGTACGCGTCGGTGGAGGGCGTACCGCCGTACGACAAGAGCACCGCCATAGCGACACTGACCGCCGTGATGACCGAGCCGGTGGACCCGCCGAAGAACGCGGGCCCGTTGGAGGAGGTCATCTACGGCCTGCTCACCAAGGACCCCGAGCGGCGGCTCGACGACGCCGGCGCACGGGCGCTGCTCGAGGACGCGCTGAGCGCCCCGGAGGGCGCCGGGACCAAGGCCCCGGCGGACGCGACCCGCACCATGAGCCTGCCGCCCGCCCTGTCGGAGGAGGCCAAGACCAAGGCCAAGGCCAAGACCAAGGACGCGGCTGTCTCGGAGCGGAGGCGCGGCGCGCTGAAGTCGGTGCGCAACGCGGCGGCGGCCGAGGCCGCGAAGAAGTTGGGGGCCAAGGAGAAGCCGAAGGCTGCCGGGTCGGGTTCGGGTTCTGGTTCCGGCGCGGGTGCCGCTGGTGCCGCTGGTGCCGCTGGTGCCGCTGGTGCCGCGGCGAAGGCTGATCCCGCGCCGTCCGCGTCCGCACCGCGGTCCCCCGTACCGCCCCGCGCCTCGATCACCGATGTGGTGCCCAAGCGCACGCTGATCATCATCGCGGTGGTCGTCGCCCTCGCCATCGTGGGCACCGTGCTCGCCATCGTCCTGAGCGGCGGGGGCGATGGCAACGACGCCAAGGGCAAGTCCGGTGGCGGCAAGTCCGCTTCGGCCGGCGCGTCGGACGACAAGAAGAAGGACAAGGACAACCCCGACAAGTCCGGCCAGTCGTCCAGCCAGTCCCCGGGAGCGGACGCCTCCGGGGACACGTCGACCGGACAGCCCGGCTCGGACGCGTCCAAGGGATCGGACGACCACTCCGGCAAGGGCAAGGGCGGGGACGACGGCTCGGGCAAGGGCAAGGGCGGCGACGCGCTGCCGAGCGGCTACGAGACCGTCAAGAGCCCCGACTTCCCGTTCACCATGGCGATGCCCAAGGGCTGGTCGGTCCACTCGGGAAGCTACGCCGGCAGCCGGAAGTACTACGGCGGCTCGCCCATTCCGCGTATCCAGATCGACTTCACCGACTCGCCGGGGACGGACGCGGCGGCGGACTGGCGTAAGGGCGAGCGCAACGCCAAGGCGACCATGTCCGGGTACAAGGGGCTCGGCATCAAGTCGATCGACTGGCATGGCTATCCGACCGTTGCGGACTGGGAGTTCGAGCGCGATCAGGACGGCAAGCGGGTGCGGGTGCTCAACCGCGGCTTCAAGGTGGACGACAGCCACGGCTTCTCCATCATGATCACTTGCGAGGTGGGCAAGTGGAATGAGAAGGAGTGCACGACGCTCCGCGACACCGCCTTCAAAACCTTCGACATCACGGACTGAGCGCTCCTCTCGGCGAAGCGTCGTGCGGGCACGTATCGTGAGAGGCCGTGGACCGTGCGCAGCCGTATGGACCGGCAATATGACCACAACTGACGGTTTCGTGCTGTGCGGATGAGGGTGTGGATCGCGCGCTTGGGGAGGCGGTCGTGGACGAGTACGCGGGTCGGGTGCTGGCCGACCGCTATCGCCTGCCCCTGCCGCCCGCCGACGAGTACGAGTTCGTCGAGACCCGGGCCTTCGACACCTACAGCGGACAGGAAGTCCATCTGCGGCAGATACCGCTGCCGGAGGTCATCGACGCGGAAGTCGTCGACGAGGACGGCCGCTTGGGCGGCGGCCGGCCCGGCTCCCGGCAGCTGAACGGCGCGGGGGCGGCGGTGAGCGGCGATCCCGCCGTACGGCGCGCGATCGTCGCCGCGACCGCCGCCGCGCAGATCCCCGACCATCCGCGGCTCGGCCAGGTCTTCCACGTCTTCGCGGAGTCCGGAAGCCTGTGGATCGTCAGCGAACTGGTCGCCGGGCGCCCGCTCGCCGCGCTGCTCGCGGAGGGCACGCTCACCCCGCACCGCGCCGCCGAGGTCGCCAACGACATCCTCACGGCGCTGCGCGCGCTGCACGCGACCGGCTGGATCCACCGCAACATCACCGCCCGTACGGTGCTGTTGTGCGACGACGGCCGCGCGATGCTGACGGGCCTGGCGGCGGGCGCGGCGGAAGAGGCGCTGTGCGGATACGACCCGGCTCCGGTGCCCTCCGGGCAGGGGTCCGGGCCGGGGCCGGATCCGGCTGAGGGTACGGATGCGGGCGCGGCTCCGCCGGAGCGGGGCGGCCACGCGGCCATCGCGGAGGCGCGGTCGGCGCAGGGCGAGGGCCCGGGTGGTGCCCGGCCGTCCGGCCCGGTGTACGGGGATCAGGGGCCGGGCGGTGGTTTCGCGGCGCCGGGGCGGGGCGGACATGCCCTACCGCAGGCGCGGTCGGCGGAGGGCCCGGGTGGTGCCCGGCCGGCCGGCCCGCAGTACCGGGACCAGGGGGTGGCGGGTGGTTTCGCGGCGCCGGGTGCGGGTTCCGGGGCGCAGACCCCCGCGTACCGCGACCAGGGGCCGGGCGGTGGTTTCGCGGCGCCGGGGCGCGGTGGAGGTGCTGCCATCCCGGAGGCCCGCGCGGCCGACGGCGACGGTCCGGGCGGTGGCCGGCCGGCCGGCCCGCAGTACCGGGACCAGGGGGCGGCGGGTGGTTTCGCGCCGGGTGCGGGTTCCGGGGCGCAGGCTCCGCCGTGCCGCGATCAGGGAGCGGCGGGAAACTTCCCCGCGCCGGGCGGATCGGGTGCCGGCGGGCAGGGTCCGCAGTACCGCGATCAAGGCGCGGCGGGCGGCTTCCCCGGGCCGCGTGGCGCCTCCGACGCGAGCCGAAGCGGGTTTCCCGCGCCGCGTCGGCCGGGGCCGGGTCCGGGGCTCAACGGCGCCTGGCCTGGGGTGCCGGGGGCGCGAGAAGGCAAACCGGCCGGCGGCGGCTTGGGGGACGCGGAGAGCGCGGCCGCGCGGGCCGCGCGCGCCAGCGCCATCGCCGCCTACGCGGCCGGGGCGCGTGCCGCCGCCCGCGCGAACGTCGACGCATCCGCCGCCCGCGCGAACGTCGACGCATCCGCCACCCCCGGCGCCCGCCCGGAGACCGCCCCCGCCCCCGGCCACGACCCCGCCCCGGGCGGCGCGCGCCGGCCCGGAGCGCCGCACCCCGAAGAGGCCCCGGTGCCGCGGCCGAATCCCGCCGAGGGCAACGGCTCGTGGGACACCGGGGGTTCATGGGACACCGGCCGCTCATGGGACACCGGCCGCTCATGGGACACCGGCGGCGTCGCCGAGCGCGGCCCCGCCACCACGCTCGCCGCCGAACGGGCCCGGCAGGCGCGCATCGTCGTGGTCGGCGCCGTCACCGAGCGATGGGCGCCCGAGCAGGCGGGCCCCGTACACGAGAACTGGCAGCTGGCGCCCCCCGTCGGCCCGGCGTCCGACCTGTGGGCGCTCGGCGTGCTGCTGTTCCGCGCCGTACAGGGCCATGCCCCGTACCCGGAGGAGAACGCCGCCGAACTGGTGCAGCTGGTGTGCGCGGAGGCGCCGGCGTACGCGGAGGAGTGCGGTCCGCTGCGCCCGGTCGTCGAGTCGCTGATGCGCCAGGACCCCACCGAGCGCCCGGACTTCGAGGAGCTGCGCGGCTGGCTGCGGTCGCTGATCCGGTCGGCGCCGGAGCCGGATGTGGGCAGCCGCACGGTCACGGCGCCGTCGATCGGGCCGGGCGGGGCGTCCGACCCGCGGCGGCTGCCGGTCGTACGCCGCCGCGGCTGGCTGGTGCGCAAGGGCCGGGGCCGCCGCCCGGCGAGGTCGGCCGCGGCGGCCTCGCCCGCCGAGCACGGCCGGCACAAGCGGGCGAAACGGCAGGAGCCGCCGCGGCCGCAGCCGCGCCAACGGCCTGCCCAGGAGTCGGCCGAGCCCAAGCCGCGCAGGCTGGGGCGGGTGCTGCTGTTGCTGATCCTGCTGGTTCTGGCGGCGGCGGTGCTGTACGCGATGATGTTCATGCCGCGGGACAAGGACACGGGCAGCCAGGACCGTACGGGCACGGCGGGCGCGCAGAGCGCGGCCCCGCCGGCCTCCGAGGGAGCCCCGGCGGACCCGAAGGACCCGAAGGACCCGCAGAACAACACGGCCGAGGCGGACTCCCAGGAACCGCAGTCCACCACCCCCGGCGGCCTGGCGAAGGGCTTCGAGGTCCGCAAGGACCCCAAGGGCTTCAAGGTCGCCGTCCACGAGAACTGGGCCCGCCGCGGTGAGAACGCCCGCGGCCAGATCCGTTACATCGGCGGCGACTTCGAGCTGGTGGTGGTGGCCGGCCGGGACAAGGAGTCCGCGTTCGGCGGCGACCCGATGGCCTACCAACAGGACCGCGAGGCCGAACTGGCCGCCTTCCGCAGCTCCTCCTGGGCCTCGTCCTCGGGCCTCCGACGGATCGACGTGGGCCAGACGGCGATGGCGGAGGGCGAATTCAGCTGGCGCGACAGCAGCGGCCGCAACGTCTACGCACGCAACCTCGCGATGCTGATCGACGGCCGCTACCACGTGGTCCTGGTCATAGGCCCTTCCGATGAACGCCGCGCGGTGACCCGCTACTTCGAACAGGCAACGGCGACGTACAGCACCACCAGCTAGTGCCGGATCAAGCAACGTTCGCCCTGTCGACGACGGCGCGTAGGCGTCGGTCGTCGGCATGGCGGTTTCGCCGGATGATGCAGCGGCCGATCATGCTGCCCTGTTGTTTGTGGCCGGCATGGTCCGCTGCCTCAGTTCTGAGCTCGTTGTAGTAGGTCGTCGTGGTGGCGCAGCCGGACGCTGACCGTTCCGGCGGTCAACAGTGCGGCGCCTATGGCTGAGAGGGGCACGGAGACCACCAGGGCGGCCAGCGGTTCGGGCCAGTCCCGGTCGGAGGCGCATTGCAGCGCATTTTCGTGCCTATAACCGGAGGAATCGTCGTAGTAGAGGTCCCTGGGTTCGGAGTTGACCGGTGCGGGGCAGTCCACTGCGTTGTAGGTGGAGCCGTACGGAGTGAGCACTTGCCATGCGGCGTAGACCCAGAACAGGGAGGCGCAGACCAGAACCCCGATACCCCAACCCTGAAGGCGGCCCGCCCGCATCCGGAAGTGTTGTTCGACGGCTAGTGGGTGCACTTGAGTCTCCTCATGTTGACCTTGAGTGGCCCGGAGACTCTACGGACCACCGTTCGGGTTCACGTACAAGAGGGCGAACGTTGCTTGATACGGCACCAGCGCGCTCCCGTCCCCCGGCCCCGCCGGGGGACGCCCCCGAACCCCTGCCCGGCGCTGCGCCCGGGCCCCGGCCGGGCGCGGCTGCGCGCCCGGACCCCTGCCCCGGTCCCTCGGCTTCGACGGGGGATCGCCGAGATAGGCGGCCCGGCTTCGCCGGGAGGGCGCGCTGCTGACCGCCGCGCTGCAGCTCGGCAGCGCCCTCCGTACGGTCGAGACGGCGGTCGGCCACGCCAGGGAGCGCACCCAGTTCGGCCGACCGATCGGCGCCGTCCAGGCCGTACAGCATCTGTGCGCGCACATGCTGGTGCGCGCGGAAGCGGCCAGAAGTGTGGTGTACGCCGCCGCGGTCACGGAAGACCCTGGTGACATCGCGGCGGCCAAGCTGCTGGCCGACGAGGCTGCTGTCCGCAATGCCCGGGATTGTCTACAAGTGCACGGTGGGACGGGGTTCACCTGGGAGGCGGACGTCCATCTCCATCTCAAGCGGGCCTGGGTGCGAGCTGGGCAGTGGCAGACGGCAGCAGCGGCGGAGGAGGAACTCGCGGCCGGTCTGTTGTCGACCGTTGAAACATGTTTGTAGCGGGGCTCTGGGGATACGCCTGAATTGTTGGGATGTCGCATTCTCTGGGGAATCCCCAGAGCCTCCGAGGTGACCGAGCGTTGATACCGGGTTGTTTCCTAGGCGTGACTCGTCACAGGGGGGAGTCGGGCCCGAGCTCGGGTACTCTCCGTTGGGTGCGAGCGCTTATGGGGTGCGACGATCCCGGTGTTGCCCGTGGGGCGACTCCGGGCACGCTGATGTGTCCCGCTCGCCCGGGGTGTGCTGCGGCGAAAGCTCGCTGTTCGAGTCCTCGTCATGTGCGTCGCACAGTATGCCTCACGCATACTCCTTGGCGCTGGAATATGACCGAAGCGCTTGTTGGGGTGACTGTACGTCAACCATGCTGTCTCGCAAGTGAGTCACGGTCCGTGACCTCTTGGAGGTACGAGGCGATGTGTCCGCCGGTTCGGATGGTGTGAGCGGTGCAGGTGCTTCAGATGCAGATGGAGGTCAGGCCCGACCCCGCGGAGGTGAGCCGTGCCCGTCGGTGGGCGCGTTCGCGGCTCGCCGGGTCCGGGATCGGGGCCGATGAGCCGCTCGCCGAGACGTTGATCCTGCTCATCTCCGAACTCGTCACCAACGCCGTGGTGCACACGGGCTGTCCCGCCGTGCTGCGGATGCTCTTCCCCGCGCAGGCGGCAGGCGGCGGTGGCGGGAACGGTAGCGGCGCGGGTAGCGGCGGGGGTTCGGGTCCGTTCGCGGGCCGGGGTTCGGGTCTGGGGACCGTCCGGGTGGAGGTCGCCGACGCCAGCGCCCGCGCACCCCGGCAGCGCCGCGCCGATGAGGAAGCCACCAACGGGCGCGGTCTGGAGCTGGTTGACGGTCTCGCGGACCGCTGGGGCTGGCAGCCCGAGGGTGCGGGCAAGCGTATCTGGTGCGAAATCGACCGCAGGAAGGGCGAGGAGCCGCATCTGAAGGGGCGCAGCGCCTCCCACACGCCATCACCGATGGGGCGAACTCGACAAAGTCCAGACCAGGTGTTGACGTGACGTGGTCGGGTGATCACTCTAGGATCAGCGATTCGTGGCGAGGGGACGCCGAGGGCTCTGTTGGCTCTGTGGGCCGTGTGCCCATGGGGGTCGTTCCTTGGCGAGTGCGGGTCGCGGCCCGGCGGCTGACCAGGGCTCGCGCCGGAGCCGGGTGGCGGTGCGCCGTGCCGTGCTCGGGGTGTGCATATGCGCACCGCCGCCCGACAGACCCGCCCGTCCCCCCTCGCGCCGCTCGGACCGCCTGCGGTGCTGAGCCCCCGGCGGCGCTCGGACCCTGGCGGCGCTGAGACCCCGGCGGCGGTCAGAGGATCGCCACCGGCGCGACCGGCGCGCCCGTCCCGCCGACGAACGGCTCGGGCATGGCCGACAGCAGAAAGGCATAGCGCCCCGCTTCGGCGCATGCCTCGGACAACTCCTCCAGGTTCCAGTTCTGGCCCTGCACCATGCCCATCTCCACGAGATCGAGAGCGTGCACGGGCATCCATAGATCCTCGATCTCGGGCGGGAAGATCTTGAAGGTGAGCGTGTCATTGGCGCGGCACCGCGAGCGGGACCCGGCGGCCGGTCCGTACCGTCGCGGCGGCATCCCGGACCACCTCGCGGTGATCAGGTTGAGCGTGCCGATCTCGTCCGCGGCCCCCAGCGGCCCCAGTTGTTGACGCGCCTGCGCAGGTCCGCGCCCGCGCAGAAGCCCCGGCCCGTGGCGGTGAGCACGACGGCCCGGACCGCCGGGTCGCGGGAGGCGTGGGAAAAAAGGGAAATCAGGCGTTCGCGCTGGTCAAGGGTGATGGCGTTCATCGCGGAGGGGCGGTTCAGGGTGATCCGGGCGACGCCGTTGTCAGTGGCGTGCAGTACAACGGAATCGAGCGATTCCTCGGGGGAGGAATCGAGGGGGAAATCGGGGAGGAAGAGGTCATGGGGGAGCTCCTCGGGCTACGGCCGCCGCGCGGCTCAGCGACAGATCGCCAGCGCGTCCAGCGCGACCGCGCCCTGGCCGCGTTCCAGCACCATCAGGGGGTTGACGTCGAGTTCGGCGAGGTTGTCGCCGAGTTCCAGGGCCATGCGCTGGACGCGCAGGACGACCTCGACGAGGGCGTCCACATCGGCCGGGGGCGCGCCGCGGACGCCGTCGAGGAGGGCGTGGCCGCGCAGTTCGGCGAGCATCGCGCGCGCCTGGTCCTCGCCGAACGGGGGGACGCGTACGGCGGTGTCCTGGAGCACCTCGACGAGCACACCCCCGAGGCCCACGGTCACGGTGGGGCCGAAGAGGCTGTCGTGCGTCATGCCGACGACCATCTCCACGCCGCGGTCGACCATCTGGCAGACCAGCACGCCCTCCAGCTCGACGCCCTCGTAGCGGGCGATGTCGGTGAGCTCCCGATAGGTGTCGCGGACCTGGCTGGCGGAGGTCAGCCCCAGCCGGACCAGGCCCAGTTCGGTCTTGTGGGCGAGCCGCGGCGCGGACGCCTTCATGACGACGGGGTAGCCGACGAGCCCGGCGGCGCGGACGGCCGCGGCGGCGCTGGTCACCAGCTGCTCGCGCGGCACCCGGATGCCGTACGCCCGCAGCAGCTGCTTCGCCGCGTGCTCGCTCAGCTGCTGGCCGGGGTGGAGCAGGCCCTGCGCCTTGCGCGCCGAGGGGGAGGGGGTGCGCGGGGCGTCGTCGAAGGGGGAGCGGTAGCCGGCGGTGAAGCGGTGGTGTCCCAGATAGGCGCGGACGGCGGTGATGCAGTTGGCGAAGGTGCGGAAGGTGGCGACGCGGGAGGAGCCGAGCAGGGTGGTGCGGTAGGCGTCCTCGGTGCCGACCGGCGAGCCCCACACCACGCACACCAGCTTGTCCGTCTGTTCCGCCGCGTCCACCAGGTCCTGCGCGAGTCTGTCGCTCATCGGCGGGAAGGGGCCGGTGATGGGACAGATCAGCACGCCCACGGCCGGATCGGCGAGGATCGCGTCGATGATCTTCCGGCCGCGCCAGTCGCCCACCGGGTGGCCGCCGTTGTCGACCGGGTTGGCGACGCTGAGCTCGCCGGGTATCCACTGGTGGAGTTCGGTCTGCTTCTCGGCGGAGAGGGTGGGCAGCGGCAGCCCCGCCGCCGTCGCGAGGTCGGAGAAGTGGGCGCCGGTGCCCCCGGAGATCGAATACACCACGACGCCCTCGGCGAGCGGCGGGCGGGCGCGGGCGAGCAGCGCCGCCGTGTCCTGGAGCTCGTCCAGACCGTCCACCCGGATCACGCCGAACTGCCGCATGGCCGCGTCCACCACCGCGTCCGAGCCGGTCAGCTTGCCGGTGTGGGAGGCGGCGGTGCGGGCGCCGGTCTCGGTGCGGCCGACCTTTACGGCGACGACGGGCACCTTGGCGCGGGCGGCCCGGTCGGCGGCGAGGAGGAAGCCGCGGCCGTCCTTGAGCCCTTCCGCGTAGAGGGCGATGGCTCCGACCTCGGGCCGGGTGGCGAAGTAGGAGATGAAGTCGGCGGTCTCCAGATCGGCCTCGTTGCCGGTCGGGGCCCAGTGGCTGAGCCGGATGCCGAGTTCCTGGAGGGTGAAGACGGGGCGGCCCTGGTGGCCTGACTGGGTGATGAGGGCGATGGCGGGCCCATCGAGATCGTCGCGGAACCTCTCGAAGGCGTTGAGGTTGGTGTTCGGGCCGAGGAGCCGCAGCCCGGCGCGGCGGGCTGCGGCGGCCAGCCGGGCCTGGGCGGCGGCGCCCTCGGGGCCGGTCTCGGCGAAGCCGGAGGCGAAGGCGACGGCGAACTTCACCTTGGTCCCGTCGAGTTCCTCGATGACCGGGAGGGGGTCGCGGACGAGGAGGACGGCGAGGTCGACCGGTCCGGGGAGATCGGCCATGGACGGTACGCAGGGGATGCCGAAGACGGCGGGACGGGAGGGGTGTACGGGGTGCAGCCGGGCGCCCACGCGCTCGGCCCAGGCGATGAGCCGGCGGGTGATACCGGTGTGGGGCCGGCCCTCGGCGTCGGAGGCGCCGACGAGGGCCATCGACTCGGGGTGGAAGAAGCGGTCCAGATCGGGGACGGCGGAGTGCAGGGGGCGCCCGCTGACATCGGTGTCCACCGCGGCGTCCCCGGTGTTCCCGGCCGCCGAGGGCCTGCTGTGGACATGGACGGCGGGGCCGGGGGCCCGTCCGCAGGCGACGGCGTGGGCCTGACGGGAGTTGGTGGTGAGCGTGCCGTAGGTCGATCCAAGCATTGGTATCCGCCACTCCTGCTCGTTGGCCAATAACCAGGTAACTGACGCCCAGGCAAATTACTGAATAGTCAGGTTACTGAACTGACAGCCTGTCAGGAATGCTCGGTACGAGGAGAACACGCAGGGTAACGGCGTCCGGCCGCGCCGCCGTCACGGCGTCGTCGCGCGGTCGGGGTTACGCCACCGCCATGCCCTCGCCATGCCACCGCCATGGCGTCGTTACGCCGCCGTCGTGCGGGCGACCGTCTTGGCGATCTTCCGTGCGTCGATGGCCAGTTCGCGCAGCATGCCGCTGATCGGATTCGCATAGCCCGTGAAGTGCAGGCCCGGGGCGGCCTTCAGGGTCCGCCGGCCGTGCGCGAGCGGGCGGCCGCGGTCATCGAGCACGCCCAGATGGCCGACCAGGTCCTCCAGGCCGCGCCGGTAGCCGGTGGCCGCGACCACGATCTCGGGGCTGATGCGTGAGCCGTCGGCCAGCACCACCTTGTTCTGGTCGAAGGAGTCGACCGCCGCGACCACCTCGACCCGTCCCGTCCGTACCGCGTCGACCAGCCCGACGTCCTGCACCGGGATCGCGCCCTCCCGTGCCCGGGTGTAGAGCCCGGTGTCCGGCCGGGGCAGCCCGTGTTCGGACAGGTCCGGCATGGTCAGCCGGCACATCGCCCGCGCCGCCCCGTCCACGGCGCGCCGCGGCAGCCGGCGCACCAGGATGCCGGTGGCCTGGGCGGGCCAGCCCGCCGTCGAGCGGCGCAGGATGTGTGGCACGGTACGGATCGCCAGGCGCACCCGCGCCGCACCGCCCTCGATGAGATCGACCGCGATCTCCGCGCCCGTATTGCCGACCCCGACCACCAGCACATCCCGGCCCTCGTACGGGCGGGCGTCGCGGTAGCGGTGAGCATGCAGCAGCTCGCCGGTGAAGGCGCCGCGGCCCGGCCAGTCCGGCATGCGTGGGGTGTGGTTGAAGCCGGTCGCGACGACGAGCACGGGCGAGGACAGCTCACGTCCGCCCGTGGCCCGCAGCACCCACTCCGTATCGTCCGCCGCCCGGTCGATCCGCGAGACCTCGACCCCCGTGACGAGCTCCAGTCGGTGATGTTCGGCGTAGCGCTCCAGATAGCGCACCACGTCGTCGCGTGCGACCCACCGTCCGAAGGCCCGGGGGATCGGCAGCCCGGGGAGGCCGGAGAGCCGGCGGGTGGTGTGCAGGCGCAGCCGGTCGTAGTGGTTCCGCCAGGAGGCGGCGATCGCGTCGGACTTCTCCAGCACCGCGGCGTGGATGCCGCGCTGGGCGAGCGCGGCGGCGGTGGCGAGCCCGCCCGGTCCGCCGCCGATCACATACACGGGTGAGGAGGATCGAGGGGGGATGCTGTCGGCCATGCGGGCGAGCGTAGCCGGTATTTGACGGGTTTCGGTCAAAGTGATCCGGTCAGGTGATTCCGAATCGATTGCGGATAGGTCACGGCCCGTTCCGCTGAGTCACGATTCGACCCGTGGGGCCACGGCCGTCCCCCGCCGTCCCGCCGCACGTCCGCCCGCCGCCCCGCCGTCCCGCCGCCCCGTCCCCGGCGCTCGGCCCCTTGTGGGTGACGTGCCCGCTCACCGAAACTGACGAGACGTCAGCATCGCGGTGAACGAGGAGACGAGATGCGCTTCGATCTGCCCGGGACCGACGCCTTCACCCGCCCGTACTGGGACGCCGCCGCCGAGGGCCGGCTGCTGATCCGGTGCTGCGCCGCCTGCGGCCGGGCCCATCGCTACCCGCGCGAGTTCTGTCCGTACTGCTGGAGCGAGGATGTCGGCTGGGAGGAGGTGAGCGGCGCCGCGACCCTCTATACGTGGTCCGTGGTGCACCGCAACGACCTCCGCTCCGCCGATGTGGCCCGGTCCGAGGCGGAGACGCTGGCCGCCATCGCCTCGGGGATCCAGAGCCTGGCGAGGACGGTGTCCACCAAGTTCGGCGACGGAACGGGCAGCGTCGAACACTCCCTGGTCGCGGTCGGCGGTTCGCTGCTGATGACCGTCGAGGCGGGCGGCGCTCATCTCGCCGTCCTCGCCGAGGAGGACGCGGACCCCGGGATCATCGGCAACAGCATGTCCGCCTTGGCCGACGGGCTCGACGCGTACATCACCTCGCCGCAGCGCGCTCCCGGGGAGGGGGGCGACTCGTCGGCATGATGCGCTGGGACGTCCATGAACAGCCGGACCGGCTGTTCGCCGCAACGGGGGGACGTAGCCGCGCCTGTACGGATTTCGCCGGTGACCTGGTGCCGCTCGGCCTCGCCGGCGTCGCCAACACCGATCCGTACGTCCGCCCGGAGCAGGCCGGCGCCGAGGGCCACAACGCCTCTATGCCGTACAGCCACGGCGAGCCCCGCTGCCCGTACGCGGGGCAGTGGATCGCCGAGGTCGTCGCCCACACCGCCGTCGAGACGCTGCTGGAGCATCTGCCGGACGTGGAGCCGGCCGTGCCCGCCGACGAGCTCCCCTGGCGCCCCTCCGCGTGGATGCGCGGTCTGACCGCGCTTCCCGTCACCTTCACCCCGCCCACTCATACTCCGGAGGCTTCGGTTGGGACTGATCGAGGACCGACTCGTCCCGCTCGAACCGCGCACCCGCACATCCGCCGAGGAGAGCGAACTGCTCTACGCCGCCGGGCCCGTGGCCCGGGTGGAGTTACCGGGCGCCATACGCTCCTGGGCCGTCACCCATGACGCGCCCGCCCGCGCGGTGATGCGGGACGCCCGCTTCGTCAAGGACATCAACCAGTGGGGCGCCTGGACGCGCGGCGAGACACCCCGGGACTGGCCGATGATCGGCCTGGTCGACATCGGCACCAGCATGGTGAGCACGGACGGCGCCGAGCACCGGCGGCTGCGCCAGCCGGTCGCCCGCGAGTTCACCCCGCAGCGCGTCGAGAAGCTCCGCGACCGGGTCGAGGAGATCACCCGCGAGCTGCTCGACCGTACGGCCCGGTCGGCCGACGCCGAGGGGGTCGTGGACCTCAAGGACACCTTCGCCTTCCCGCTGCCCATCACCGTGGTCGGCGAGCTCTTCGGGATGCCGGTGGAGTGGCACGGCCCGCTGCGCACGCTGTACGACAGCTACTTCGACGACAGCTCCGCCCCCGAGACGGTCCAGGAGACGCTGGCGGGGCTGCGCGGCTATATCGCCCGGCTGGTCGAGCTCAAGCGCACCGCGCCCGGGGCCGACCTCACCAGCGCCCTGCTGGCCCGGCTCGGCGACGCACCGTCGGACGAGGCCGCCGAGGAGCTGATCGCGACCCTCCAGACCATGATCACGGCCGGGCACGAGACCAGCGTCCATGCGATCGTCAACGCCGTACGGTCCCTGCTGAGCGACCCCGCGCAGCTCGGACTCGTCCACACCGGCCGCTACACCTGGGACGATGTGGTCGAGGAGAGCCTGCGCCTGGACCCCCCGGCGCTGAACTTCCTGTTCCGCTTCGCCACGGAGGACATCGAGGTCGCCGGGACGCTCATCCGCGCCGGCGAGTCCGTGGTGATCTCGTACGGCGGCATGGGCCGCGACCGCGCCCAGCACGGCGCCGACGCAGACCGCTTCGACATCACCCGCCGCCCCCGCCACACCTCCTTCGGCCACGGCCCGCACAGCTGCCCCGGCTCCGCGCTCGCCCGGCTGGAGACGACCATCGCCCTGCGCGAGCTGTTCGCCCGCTTCCCGGGGCTCCGGCTCGCCGACCCGGACGCCCCGCTGGAGCGCTCACCGTCGGTCATCGTCAACGGGCACCGGGCGCTTCCGGTCCGGCTGGGCTAGGCCCGTCCCGGCCCTTAGGGCTCGGGCCTTACGGCCACAGCAGTTCGCGGTGCCAGTCGCCGCCGCGTTCCCCCGGGGCGCGGCGGTAGCGGAGCCGTACGTGCCGGCGCCGCGCCTCCTCCTGGTAGAACTCGACCTCGTCCGCCGCGAGGACGTACAGCGTCCAGGTCGGGGCGGGCGCGTCCGGCTCCCGTTCCGCGCGCTCGTACGCCTCCTCGAAGGCCCGGAGCAGCTCGTCGTACGAACCGAGCACCTCGCTCTGGCGCCCGGCCCCCGCCAGCGCCGCCGCGAGCGCGGCGGGGGACCGGCCGCGCAGATCCGCCGCGCTCGCCTCCGGCCCCGCCTCCGTCACCCGTCCGGCGATCCGCACCTGACGGCCCATCCGCATCCAGTGGAACGCGAGCGAGGCGTACGGGCGCTCGGCCAGCTCACGGCCCTTACGGCTGGTGCGGTGGGTGCCGAAGTGCCAGCCGCGCTCATCGGCGTCGTGCAGCATGACCGTGCGCTGGGAGGGGCGGCAGTCAGCATCGGCCGTCGCGAGCATCATCGTGTGCGGGCCCGGCTCGCCCGCATCGGCGGCCTCCCGGAGCCACTGCCGGAACAGCGGAAGCGGGGCGTCCGGGGCCGTGGCCGGGTCGAAGACGGGCAGCTCGCCCGCGTGCGGTACGCGCAGCCCGCGCAGCAGTCGGCGGAAGGCTTCATCCTCGTCGTCGCTCATCGGATCCCCATCCGATCACCCCGCGACCGGACGGGGCAAGCGGGGCGGACGGCGGGGCATGTCAGCCGCGGCCCAGGACGACCGTGCCCGATGAGCAGAACCAGCCGCCCGTCCCCGACGCCACGGCCAGCTCCGGCAGCCGCCCGCCCGCCTTGCGGACCTGCCGCTCGCCCGCCTCGCCGTGGAGCTGCCGTACCGCCTCGACCAGCAGGAACAGCCCGCGCATCCCGGGGTGGCAGGCGGACAGGCCCCCGCCGTCGGTGTTCGTCGGCAGCTCGCCGCCGAGCGTCAGCCGCCCCAGCGCCGCGAACGCGCCGCCCTCGCCCTTGGCGCAGAAGCCGAGGTCTTCGAAGGTCACCAGGGTCATATAGGTGAAGGCGTCATAGAGCTCGGCCACATCGGTCTCCGACGGCCGCACCCCCGCCCGCCCGAAGGCCGCGCGCCCCGAGGCCGCCGCGGGCGAGACCGTGAAGTCCCCCCACTCGGACAGGGTGGTGTGCGAGAGCGCGGTGCCCGAACCCAGCACCCACACCGGGGGCTTCGCCGTGATGCCGGAGGAGGACGGCGCTACGTGGATCCTGATCGGCAGCAACTTCGGCCGTCCCGGTCATCCGGCGTGGACCGCGAACCTGCTGGTCCACCCGGACGCGGAGATCAGCCGGCGGGGCCGCGACATCGCGGTGCGGGCGCGGCTGCTGGAGGGGGCGGAGCGGGAGGCGGCCTGGGCGGCGGTTGTGGCCTTCTGGCCGCCGTATGCGACCTATCAGGCGCGGGTGGAACGCCGGATCCGCCTCTTCCGCCTGCACCGGCGCCCCGACGCCTGAGCGGGGCGTCCCAGGGGGGCCGCCCCTGGACCCCGGAACGGCCTTCGGGCCCCGCCCGCCGGCCGGGCCGAAACCGCCCGCCCGGCTGCCCACGGCTGGGCCTGTGCGGTGCCGGGGCTCGGCCCTACGGGTCGGGCGCCCACTGCCGGGTCTGCGCGGGGTGTCGGGCTGAAGACGCGGGTGGGCCGTCGGCGAGGGCGGGGGCCATGCCTCCGCCGACGGTGGGTGGGGCCGAGGCGGGGTGACCCCGGCCCCGGGGGCCGGGGTCCGAGGTCCGGGGGCCGGGCTCGGGGGCCGGGCCCGGGGGCCGGTGGGTGGGCGTACGCACGGGAATGGTCGCGGCGGATCACTGGGGAGTGATCCGCCGCGGCATGACAGGACGTGCGGGCCCGCCGGCCCGCCGGCCGGGGCGGGCCGGCGTGGGGCGCGGGTTACTTCGGCGGCTTGCGGCCGGTGATGCCGAGGTGGACGAGCAGGGCCAGGCTCGGCTTGAGGTCGGCCTGCTTGACGCCCCAGGTCTGGAACCCCCTCTGGTGCTCGGCGACCGCGGCCAGCATCGCGACGAGCGAGCCCGCCACGGCCGCCGGGTTGACGTCCTTGTCGTACCGGCCCTTCGCCTGGAGCTCCTTGATGGCGTCCGTGAGGGTGTTGGTCAGGGGATTGAGGATCTTCATACGGATCTTGTAGAACCGTTTATCCCCTTCCGCCGCACCAAGATCGACCACCCGCAGGATGGCGTCGTGTTTGCGCCAGAAGGAGAGAAAGCCCTCGACCAGATCCTCCGCCGCTGCCGCGCCGGACTTGCCGGCCCAGGAGCGGCCGGCGACCAGATCGGTCAGGACCGAGCCCTCCTTCGCCATCTCCTCGGCGAGCTCGAGGACGGCGCCCTCCACATCGGGGAAGTATTGGTAGAACGTCGCAGGTGAGGTGCCTGCCTTACGTGCGACATCGATGACCTTGACATCTCGGTACGGAGATGTGCTGAGCATCTCGCTGAGGCAGTCGAGCAGCTTCTGCCGCGTCGCCTGCCCGCGACGACCGGCCACCCGCCCGTCGACGGTGCGTACTTGTCCTGTCATGCCGTCAGCTTACCGAGGGGTGATCGGAGCGCGATTCGGCTGCGTGCAAATGGGGTTAGCGCGGGATGAGGTGGTTTGTGAGCCTCGCGGAGCTGGTCGGAATGGCCGATTCCGACCGATCCGGGCCTCTGTTGAACCGCGCAATGACCGTTCACCCACACGAGTGAATCATCTTATCAACAGGCTGTGGATAACTTTCGTGGATGACCCGCCCGGCCTGCGCGAGACCGCCAAGGATTGACCGAATATCTCGAATTCGGGGGCGGGCGCACCGGGCGATCGCCCGTTAGCGTGGCAAACGCAGTAAATGCTGCAAACAGGAGGACGTGGGAGGACCCGGGCTATGGCCGCATTCGCGGAAGGCGTGCCCTGCTGGGCGGATGTGCTGCTCCCCGACCTCGCGGCGGGCCGGCGCTTCTACGGCGAGCTGTTCGGCTGGACCTTCCAGGAGAGCGCGACCGACTACGGCACGTACACCCGCGCCCTCCTCGGCGGAAAGGACGTCGCGGGGCTCGTCCCCAAGCCGGACGGCCGTCTGCCCACCGTCTGGAGCATCTACTTCGCCGCCGCCGACGCCGCCGCGACCGCCGCCCGGATCCGGGAGGCCGGCGGGCGGGTGATCACCCCGCCCGTGTGGATCGACGACTCCTGTGTCATGGCGACGGCCGCGGACCCCGGCGGCGCGGTCTTCGGGCTCTGGCAGGCGGGCAGCCACTCCGGCTTCGGGCGGCGCGGCGCGCCCGGCTCGTACGGCTGGACCGAGGTCCACACCCGTCAGCCGCGGCCGGTGGACGCCTTCTACCGGGCGGTCTTCGGGTACGGAATGGAGCGCGCCCCGGACTCCGGCGACCCCGGGACCGGCGACCCCGGGACGGGCGGCGTCGACCGCGTCCTCTGGTCGCCGCGCGGCGAGCCCACCGGCCCGCGCCACGCGATCGGCGGCCGGGTCGTGATCGGCGAGCGGTACCCGGCCGAGCTGCCCGCCCACTTCCTGACGTACTTTGTGGTGGCCGACTGCGACGACGCGCTGCGCACGGCCCACCGGCTGGGCGGGCGAGTTCTCAATGACCCCGAAGATACGCCGTACGGGCGTTTCGCGGTCCTTGCGGACAATCAGGGCGCGGTCTTCGCCGTGATCGACACCTCGGCGACGGGCTCATCGTCGGGCGAGAGCAGGGCGGGGCGGGCCTGAGGGCTCCTCGGCGGCCCGCCGTCGAACAGGAAGGGCCCCGGCTCCGTATCGCCCGATGACACGACGATTCGCCCCCGGGTTCGCAACCGCCGCCTTCGCCAGAGAGAATGCAGGATGCGTGCCGCCGGTTGGTTTGTCGGTGAGACGCTGCACGGGGCTGTATTTTTTCAAGCCCCCACGGGGAGGTGGCAGGCAAGTGGTGGAGCAGCTGACGCAGCACGATCCGAGGCGGATCGGCCCTTTCGAGGTGCTCGGTCGGCTCGGCGCGGGCGGCATGGGGCTGGTCTATCTGGCCCGCTCGGCATCGGGCCGACGGGTCGCGATCAAGACGGTCCGGACCGAGCTCGCCGAGGACCAGCTGTTCCGCGTCCGCTTCACCCGTGAGGTGGAGGCGGCTCGCGCGGTCAGCGGCTTCTATACGGCGGCGGTTGTGGACGCCGATCCGCGCGCGGCGGTGCCGTGGCTGGCGACGGCCTACGTACCGGCGCCCTCCCTCGAGGAAATAATCAATGAGTGCGGGCCGATGCCGGCCCAGGCGGTGCGGTGGCTGGCGGCCGGGGTCGCCGAGGCGCTGCAGTCCATCCACGGCGCGGGCCTGGTCCACCGGGATCTGAAGCCGTCGAACGTGCTGGTCGTCGAGGACGGCCCACGCGTGATCGACTTCGGTATCGCGTCCGGCGTCTCGAACACCCGGCTGACGATGACCAACGTCGCCGTCGGCACCCCCGCCTATATGTCGCCCGAGCAGGCGCGTGACTCGCGCAGTGTGACGGGCGCGAGCGATATCTTCTCGCTCGGCTCGACCCTGACCTTCGCGGCCACCGGCCACGCCCCCTTCCATGGCGCGAACCCGGTGGAGACCGTGTTCATGCTGCTGCGCGAGGGCCCTGACCTGGTCGGGCTGCCGGACGAGCTGCGGCCGCTCATCGAGTCGTGCATGCAGATGGAGGCCGACCGGCGGCCCTCCCCGGCCGATCTCCAGTCGCAGCTGGCCCCGCATCTGTTCGCCTCCAACGCCGACGACAGCGGTACGGCCTCGGCCTGGCTGCCGGCCGGCGCCGTCGCCCTCATCGAGCGCAAGCGCAGCGGCCGTAACCAGGTGCGCGGTGCCGCCCGCCCCGCGGCCGGGGGCGGCCGTCCCGGGTCCGGGAGCGGCGGCGGCCACTCCTCCCCCCCGCTGCCGCCCGAGCGCCCGCCCACGCCTCCGCCCTCGTACGCCCCCGCCCCCGACGCCTCCCCGGACGGCCGAGGTGGCCGGCACGGCGCCGGTGCGCCCGCCGGCGCGGGCGGCTGGGAGCCCGTGGGCGTCGGCGATCCGCGCGGCGGTCTGCGCGCGCCGGAGGCCGCGAGCCCGCCGAGTGCGCTGGGCTCCATCGGCCCGGGGAGGCACGCGGCCCCCGCCGGGCCCCCGTCCGCCGCGCCGCCTGCCCCGCTGCCCGCCGGGGCGGACGGGCCGGTGCGGCTGCCCGGTTCGAAGGTGCCGATCGGCCCGGGGCTGCGGGCCGCCGACGCGCGCGAGCCGCAGCCGCCGCAGCCTGCCACCGGGCCCGCCACCGGCTGGGTGCGGCCGCCGAGCGGGGTGACGGGCGGCGGGCTGAACGGAGGCGACGGCTCCGCCGCGGCCGCCGCTCCGCCGACGACCCACTCCCCGCCGGCCGACTCCGCCGAGCCGCCGGGCGGCGGCGCCGGACCCGGCCGCTGGCGCCCCTGGCGGTTCCGTATGTCGAACGACGTATGGGGCACCCCGGCGGTCGCCGACGATCTGCTCTATGTGACCTCGTTCGAGGTGCACGCGCTCGATGTGGCCACCGGGCGCCGCCAGTTCAAGACGCGCGACGTGGCCTGGGCGATGGCCGTGGCGAACGGACGGATCCACGCCTCCGACGGCCCCACGCTCTACGCGCTGGACGCGGAGGACGGCGCCGAGCGCTGGCGGCTGTCGACCGACGGCTGGGTCTACTCCCTCAAGGTCGACCGCGGCACGGTCATCACCGGTACGCGCGGCGGCGGCGTCCAGGCGTGGGAGGCGGCCAACGGCGAGCTGCTGTGGGAGATGCAGGGCCTCCAGGCCGACTTCGAGACGCCCGAGTCCGGTCCCGTCATCCACGACGGCACGGTCTATGTGTGGTCGGACGCGCGGCTGCGCGCCCTGGAGGCGCGCACCGGCGCGGAGCGCTGGTCGTACCCGGTGGGGGACGCGGCGTCGTGCGGCGGGGTTCCGCTGCGGCTGCTGTCGGCGCCCGACGGGGTGGTCTATGTGTCGGCGGGCACACGGGTGCTCGCGATCGACATCGCGCGCGGGGAGGTGCGGTGGCGCTTCGAGGCGCCCGCCGTCTTCCTGTGCGCCCCCGCGTACGCGCCGGGGCCCGCGGTGACCGGCGGCGGCATCTACATCGCCGACTACCTGGGCACGGTCTACGCCCTGGACGCGGCGAACGGACGCGACCGCTGGCGCATCGCCACCGAGGCGCGGCAGTCGATCGAACCGGTGCTGGTGGCCGACGGCTCCGTCCATCTGGGCAGCGGCAGCGCCCTCTACACGCTCGACGCGGTGACCGGCACGCCCAAGTGGCGGTTCGCGGCGGGTGGCGAGGTCATCGGCTCGCCGGTGGTCGCGGACGGCCGGGTGCACTTCGGCTCGGCCGACCACTGCCTCTACACGGTGGACGCGGCGGGCGGGCAGCTGCGCTGGAAGCTGGCGACCGGCGGCGAGATCACCGGATCCCCGGTGGCCGCCGGGGGCGTGGTGTACGCGTGCAGCAAGGACCGCTGTGTCTACGCGCTGGACGCGGTCAAGGGCACCGGCCAGTCGCGCCCCTCGGCCGGCCGGTCCTGAGGGCCCGGCACGTCGGGGAGGGGCGCGGCACGTGGGGAGGGGCGCTGCTCGGGACAGGCGGCCGTGTCCCTGACAACTCCTGCTACGGTGACGGGCGTTCATCACCTCCCGGGAGCCGGGAGGTCGATGGTCGAGTGCTGAATTCTTCGGGGGAACGGGGTAAGTGATGCGGCGTGGTCTGCGGTTGGGTGCTGTGCTCACTGTCGTGCTGGTGGCCCTGACCGGGTTCAAGGGGCGCGGCCATAGCCATGGTCATGGCGGCGGCGGAGGAGGTGGCTGTTCCAGTTCCGCTTCGCATCACTCCAGCTCCAGCTCCAGCTCCGGCTCCAGCTCGGGGTCCGGTTCCGGTTCCAGCTCCGGCGGCTACTCCGACTCCGACGACTACAACGCCGGCACCGGTTCGAGTTCCGGTGGCTCCCGCTACCGCACGCCCTATCGCGACTACGACGATGACGACTACGGGGACAGCGCGTCCAGCAGCGGTTCCTCGGGCAGTTCCTCGTCGTCGGACGAGCCCAAGGCGACCGTGGTCACCTGCGCCGGCAAGGACAAGAGCGGCTACCCGGCGGCGATCGTGAAGGTGCGCAACCGCTCGGGCTCGTCCGACACCTACATCGTCGATATGGAGTTCAAGGACAAGAACGGGACGACCGTGACCTCGGGCAGCGCCAACGTACGGGTCCCCGCACGGCAGACCAAGAGCGTGCGGGTTCCGCTCGATGATCCCTCGCCGTCCGGAACCGTCGTGACGTGTGAGGTCGTCTCCGTCTTCTGAAGGCCGGGCGAGGGCCGGTGCAGGCCAGGCGGGGCCCCGAAGTGACTTGGGGTAGGAAACCCCGTTGCTAGGGTGGCGTGCACTCGTCAACTGGTTCCTGGTTGGCTTGATTGTGTCTTTTCCACGGGGGTAATTCCATGCAACGCCGCTCCATTCGCATGCTCGCTGTCGCCATGGTCGGGCTCATGGCGCTGACCGGATGCGGAAAGAAGGGCCGGAGCCACAGCAGCGGCCTCGGCGGGTTCACCTCGGGCGGCAGCGGCGGCGACTTGCCGGCGTCCGCCCCCAGCGGTCTTCCCACCGATCTGGCGAGCGGTCTGCCCTCGGACACACTCCCGTCGTACACCCCGGAGAACCCGGCGCCCTCCTACTCCTACTCGGCGCCGCCCACCTACAACCCGGACGCGACCAGCGAGACCAGCGGCACCAACTGCCGCTACGACCAGTCGACCAGCCAGTTCAAGTACGACGTGACGGTCACCAACACCGACTCCACCCAGAGCTTCCGCTACGCGGTCAGCGTCAAGTGGAACGACTACGCGGACGACGGGCTGCTCGGCTACGACAGCCAGTATGTGACCGTCCTGCCCGGCCAGAGCCAGACCTTCACCGCCACGGCGAGCTACACCATCACCAAGCGGACCCAGTACACCTGCCAGGTCAGCCTGGCCACCAAGTACACCACCAGCTGAGTCGGGAGTCAGCGGATACGGAAGCCGGGCGTGCGGGCCGCGAACAGCCCGGCCTGGCGCTCCGGCGGCAGATTCCCCAGCGCGATCAACTGCGGGGCCTGCGCGAGCGCCTGGGCCAGCGCCGCCTCCTTCGCCGCCCACAGCGCCCGTACGGTCCCCTGCACCGCCTCCGTCGGGTACGCGGCGATGACCGAGGCGGCGCGCTCACGGCATACGGACTGACGGAGGCGTCCGGCACCGTCACCATGTGCCGCCGGGGCGACCCGCCCGAGACCACTCGGCCACGTCCGGCCGGCCCATCCCGGACACCGAGCTCAAGGTCGTCGCCCCCGGCGGGGCGGAGGTGCCCCGGGGCGGCCGGGCGAGGTCTGGGTACGCGGCTACCACGTCACACGCCGCTGCTTCGAGGACCCCGCCGCCACCTCCCGGGCGATCACCCCGGACGGCTGGCTGCGCACGGGTGATCCCGCAATGCGACGTGCTCAGCCTGTGCCCCGGGCGTGACGGCTAAAAAAAGGGAGGCCGGGCGGTGTCCGCCCGGCCCCCCGTGGCCCCGAGGGGCCGGTGCGCGGCGCTTACCTCGGGCTTCCCACCGGGGCGTGGCCCTCGCCCTGCGGGCCCGCGGCGGCGGTGGTGACATATGCGCCACGGTCCGCGCCGACAATCGGGGTGTGACTGTCGCTCGCCACAGCGAAGGCGGCCGTCTGGCTCGCGGCTCCGGCCGTGGCAACTATCGCAATAAACAAGGTCGCAATGTACTTTGTGGCGCGATTCATTCCAGTTCCTCCAGTACGGGGGGTGATTATCTACTTTTGTACGGCAAAGAGGCCAATGATGGGTACACATGTTCGGTCATCTGGCCTGAAGTGGCCGAAGCTTGGCGGAAAGGGGTTCGCGTGGTGGCGTGCCGAGGGGCCGAGGCCGATGACGTCCCCTCCACGTCATCGACCTCGGCCCCCGGTGTTACCTCTTCTGTGCGGGCGACGTTCGGAGTGTCCCTACTGGGGTTCCGAGGGGGTGTGGCCTTCCCCCGCGGTCAGCCTGGGCGGCGCCGGGGTGTGGCCCTCGCCCTGCGTGACCAGCTGCGGGGGCGCGGGTGTGTGGCCCTCGCCCTGCGTGGCCAGCTGGGGAGGGGCCGGCGTGTGCCCCTCGCCCTGGGTCGACAGCTGGGGAGGGGCCGGTGTGTGCCCCTCGCCCTGGGTCAGCAGCCGCGGCGGCGCGGGCGTGTGGCCCTCGCCTTGGGTGGTCACGGAAGAGGGCGGCGGGTCGGCCTCCAGCGGCCGGTAAACGTCGGACTCTGGCTTCTTGTCTTCGTTCGTCACGCTGAGCTCCATCGGATGCTGGTCGGCGGGGACCGTTAACGCCCGCCCAGCGACTCCCCCGTGGGTCGCCGGACGGGCGCTCAAAAGGGCCGCCCACCTTATGGTGTGACCTCACAACCGACCCGTCTGCCCCCCGCGGGGACGGATCGACCGGTATTAAGACTGCCGCACGGCGATAAACGATTGATGAACGGTCAGGAGGAGCGGCCGGCCGCGACGTTATGCCGCGGCCGCGGGCGTCAGCAGGCTACGGACGTCCTCCGCCTCGGGCGCACCCAACCGCTCGTGAATCGACAGCGCCTCTCGCCAGCAGGCTTCCGCGCGTCCGTTCTGGCCGAGTTCCAGCAGCGCCTTGCCGAGCAGCGTCAGTACGATCGCCCGCCGCCACTCACCGCCGATACCGCGCAGGGCCAGGGCCTGTTCCGCATGGGTGGCCGCCTCCGCCGGGCGCCGGATGGCCAACTGCGCCTCGGCCAGCCGCTGGTGGGCCATGCCCTCCCACAGCGGCTGGCGGTGCTCACGGAAGAGCCCGAGCGCCTCGGTCAGTTGCTCCAGCGCCTGGGCGAGGCTCCCGGCACCGGTCAGGGCGATGCCGAGCGCGTACTTCCCGTTGGCCAGCCGCAGCGTGCGTCCCAGGCTCTCGTAGATCCGGACGCCTTGCCGCGCCAGTTCGACCGCGCTCTCGATGCGGTTCATCTCGACGTACGCACGGGACAGATTGCACAGCGCGCTGGCCTCGCCGGGGCGGTCGTCCACGGCCCGGTACGCCTCGATGGCCTGCAGGAAGTGGCGCTCCGCGTCATCCCAGCGGGTGCGGCTGAGGTGCGCGATGATGCCGCGTTCGGTGAGGGCGCGGCCCATGGCCACGTAGTCCTTGACCGCGGATCCCAGGGCCAGGGCGCGCTCCGCCTCCGCGTCGGCCTCCGGGAGCCGGCCGGTCAGATTGCGCACCTTGGCGAGGCAGGTGCGCGAGCGCCCCTCGGCCTGGGTGTCCCCGGCCTCGTGCGCGGCCTCGCTGACGATATGGGCGACGGCCTCGTAGCGCGGGGCGTTGGCGCCGGACTCCGCGAGGTCCATGGCGGCGGCCAGCACGTCCGCCGCCCGGCCCAGGGTGGGTCCGGAGGCGGCCTGCTGGGCGCAGGCCAGCAGGCAGTCGGCCTCGGTGAACAGCCAGTCCAGGGCGGCGTCCTGGTGGGGGAAGGTCAGCCCGGGGTGGTCGGTGGGGGCCAGATGGTCGGCCAGCCGGTCGCCCGGCCGCTCCATGGCGTACACCCGGGCCGCCGTCGCGAGATAGAAGTCGAGCAGCCGTGAGAGCGCCGCCTCACGGTCCGCGGCCGGCTGGTGCCGCTCCGCGCAGTCGCGCGCGTAGAGCCGTACGAGATCGTGGTAGCGGTAGCGGCCCGGCGCCGCGGACTCCAGCAGGGAGGCGTCGACCAGGGACTCCAGGAGCTCCTCGGCGGCGAAGGTGTCCAGGTCGAGGGCGACGGCCGCGGCAGCCAGCGAGATGTCCGGGCCGTCCGCCAGGCCCAGCAGCCGGAAGGCCCGCGCCTGGGCCGGCTCCAGCTGGCCGTATCCCAGCTCGAAGGTGGCGCGCACCGCCAGGTCGCCCGCCCGCAGCTCGTCCAGCCGGCGCCGCTGGTTGGCGAGCTTGCGCGCCAGTGTGGCGACGGTCCAGGTGCGGCGCGAGGCGAGCCGGGACGCCGCGATCCGGATGGCCAGCGGCAGGAAGCCGCACGCCGCCACCACGTCCATGGCCGCGTCCCGCTCCGAGCTGACCCGCTCCTCGCCCACGATCCGGGTGAAGAGGATCAGCGCCTCCTCGGGGCTCATCACATCCAGGTCGACCAGATGCGCGCTCTCCAGGTCGACCATGCGCGTCCGGCTGGTGATCAGCGCGGCGCAGCCCTCGGTGCCGGGCAGCAGCGGCCGTACCTGTGCGGCGTCGCGCGCGTTGTCGAGCAGCGTGAGCACCCGGCGGCCGTCCAGCGCCGAGCGGTAGAGCGCGGCGCGCTCCTGGACGCCCTCGGGGATCGCGGTGTCCGGGATGCCGAGGGCGCGCAGGAAGGCGCCCAGGACGGCTCGGGGCTCCGCGGGCACCGGTCCCGCGCCCTGGAGGTCGACATAGAGCTGCCCGTCGGGGAAGTGATGCTTGGCCGTGTGGGCCACATGGACGGCGAGCGTCGTCTTGCCGACGCCCCCGATCCCCGCGACCGCTGACACGGCCATGACACGCCCTTCGGCAGTGGCGAGCTGGTCGCTCAGCTCGCCGACGAAGGCGACCCGTCCGGTGAAGTCCGCGACCGTGGCCGGCAGCTGGGCCGGCCGTACGAAGGTGGGTCCCGCGTACGCACGCTCGTCCACGGGTGCGGCCAGCTCCGCGTCCGCCTGCAGAATCCGCTGATGGAGCTCGGACAGCGCGGGGCAGGGATCCACACCGAGATCCTCCGCCAGCAGCCGCCGGGTGTCGTTGTACACGGCCAGCGCCTCGGCCTGGCGCCCGCTGCGGTACAGCGCCAGCATCAGCAGCTCACGCAGCCGCTCCCGGAGCGGATGGGCGGCGGTGAGGGCGGTGAGATCGGAGACCACGTCCGTGTGACGGCCGAGCTCCAGATCGAGATCGAGCCTGGTCTCGGTGAGGACGAG
Source organism: Streptomyces sp. NPDC005393 (assembly GCF_040606675.1). Lineage (NCBI taxonomy): Bacteria > Bacillati > Actinomycetota > Actinomycetes > Kitasatosporales > Streptomycetaceae > Streptomyces > Streptomyces sp. NPDC005393. Next base: position 50,179 of record NZ_JBEXFG010000047.1, read on the forward strand.
CTGCCATTCGGACAGCCGCGCGCGCTGCGTCTCCGCGTACGGCCCCGGCAGGCCGGCCAGCGCCTCGCCGTCCCACAGGTCCAGCGCCCTGCCGATGAGTTCATGGGCGCGGGCCCGGTCTCCAGAATGCCGCGCCTTCTCCGCCTCCACGGCCAGGCGCTCGGCGACTTCGGTGTCCAGCGCCCCCATCCCCAACCGGACCGCATAGCCGCCCGACTCGCTGACCAGGATGTCCGACTGCGGGGTGAACGCCTTGCGGAGCCGGGAGGCGTAGGTGCGCAGCGCCGCGATGGCCGCGTCCGGCGGATCGTCACCCCACAGGGCGTCGACGAGCTCGGGCGCGGTGGCGGTGCGCCCGCCGCGCAGCAGCAGAGCGGCGAGCAGGGCTCTTTGCTGCGGTGAGCCGGTGCTCAGCTGTTGCTCGCCCCGCCAGGTCCGTACCGGTCCGAGCACGGTGAAGCGCAAGGGCTGCTCCTGCGCGCGCTCCTTCTCGCCGGCCATGGTCTCCCCCTGCCTCTGCCTCCCGGTTGCACGGGCCAGTTTGCCTTGCCGGTACCCCTTACGTCAGTAGGGGCCGGGCCTCTCCACAAGGCCCGCAAGAGTAAGGAGGGGACGACATCCTGGCGAGGCGTCAGATCGGTCGATCGGTTTTCGGTCAGGGGCCGGGAGTCCATAGCGAGCCGCGTTGGCCTGGATACGGGTCCGGCTCCGCCGGAAAGCCCGGCGCCGGGTCCGACAGCAACTGGCGCACCTCCTCGGGCTCCGGGGAGCCCAGCCGTTCCCGGATCGCCCGCGCCTGGCGCCGGCACTCCTGGGCACGGCTCCGCCGCCCCAGTGCCATCAGGGCTTTCGCCAGCACCGTGAGAAAGCAGAAGCGCCGCCACTCGCCGCCGAGACCGCCCAGCGCGAGCGCGTGTTCGGCGTGCTCCACCGCCTTGGCGGGGCGGTTCGCGGCAAGGTGAATTTCGGCCAGCCGGAATTGGGTCATGCCTTCCCACAGCGGCTGGCGGGCATCGCGGAAGAGTTCGAGCGCCTGGGTGAGTTGCACGAGTGCCTCCTCCAGACGGTGGGCGCGCGTCAGCGCTATCCCGAGCGTGTACATCCCGTTGGCGAGCCGCAGCGGCGCACCGAGCCTTCGGTAGATGGCGAGCCCCTGCTCGGCCAGTTCCACACCGGTCCGGGTGCGGCCCCGGTTCACATGGAGGCGGGAGAGGTTGGCCAGCGCACTCGCCTCCCCGGCCTCATTGGCCTCGGCGCGAAACGCGTCGAGCGCCTGCCCCAGGTATCTCTCGGCGTCCTCGTACCGCCCCCGGCCGGAGGCGACGATGCCGAGCTGGTTGGCGGCCCGGCTGGCGACGACCGGATCCTCGCCGTCCAGCTCCAGTGCGCACCGCAGCTCCCGGTCGGCCCGGTCGAACCGGCCGGTGAAGCTGTACAGATGTCCCAGCGCCGACCGGGCGCGGGCCTCTGTACGGAAGTCCTCCGCGGTGTGGGCCGCCTCGCTGACCGCCCGTGCCGCGGTTTCGTACTGGCGTGACTTCGCACCGGATTCCGCGAGGTCGAGGGCGCCCATCAACAGGTCCGCGGCGCGGCGGCGGGTGCCCGCCCCGGTGCACTGGAGCACACAGGCGATCAGCCCGTCGGCCTCGGCGAACAGCCAGTCCAGCGCGGCTCCCGAGGTCGCGAAGCACAGACCGGGATGGCCGGTGGCCTCGAAATGGCCGACCGTCCGGTCGCCGGGCCGCTCCATGGCATACACCCGCGCCGCCGTGGCGAGGTAGAAGTCCAGCAGCCGCGACAGCGCCTCGTCGCGCTCCGCGGTGTCCTGGGTCTCCCGCTCCGCGCACGCCCGCGCGTACAGCCGTACGAGGTCATGGAACCGGTAGCGCCCCGGCACCGCCGACTCCAGCAGTGAGATGTCCTGGAGCGAGGTGAGGAGGCCGGTGGTGTCCTCCTCGTCGAGGCCGAGGACCGCGCCGGCGGCGGGCAGCGAGATATCGGGCCCGCCGACCAGCCCGAGCAGCCGGAACGCGCGTGCCTGCGGGGGTTCGAGCTGTCCGTAGCCGAGTTCGAAGGTCGCCTTGACGGCCAGATCCCCGGCCCGCAGCTCATCCAGCCGCCGGCGCTCGTCGGCGAGCTTGCGGGCGAGCACGGAGACCGTCCAGGTGCGGCGCGAGGCGAGCCGGCAGGCCGCTATGCGGATCGCGAGCGGCAGAAAGGCGCAGGCCGCC
>NZ_JBEXFG010000048.1:0-49691 GCF_040606675.1 Streptomyces sp. NPDC005393
CACACCGTTCGCTTCCGCCCACTCCGTAAGGTTCATAGACAAGATCATAACATCGCTTGAACCCGCTAACACTCACTCAATCGACCGCAAGAGCGAACAGTTGAACACCCCTCCACGAACCCGCGGTGGGCGCGGAACTCCTGCGCGGTCTGCGTGGGGCTGCCGACGACGAAGCGCAGCCCCTCGGGGAACGGCCGGACGCTGGTGTAGTCGGTGACCCCCGCCTTGTAGTAGATGGTCTGCTCGCCGACCGGCAGCACCGCCCGGTCACCCTTGAACAGCGTCGGCATCCAGTAGCCGGGCTTGTCACCGGGCGCTTTGCACGTGGTGGTGCCCGCCGCGAGAGACGCCGTGGTGCTGTTGGCGTCCGTCGTGGTGTTGCCCATGAAGGTGTGGTCGTGGGACGTGCCGGGCCGGCCCGGATAGACGATGGGGTCGTCCGGCTTGGTGTGCGTCACCGAGCAGTGCGCCTGGAACTCATGGAAGTAGCGGCGGGGTGGCTCCTTCGTCGAGGGTTCCACGCCGGTGACCGGCGGGTTGGCGGGAAGATAGCCGTCGCCATCAGGATCCTCAGCCGGGGGGAGGGTGGACGCGGCCATCACATGGCCCGCGTGCGTCCCGGCCGGCGACTTGGAACCCGTGGACTTCCGCGGCGTCGCCTCCGCGCTCATGGCGACCCCGCCCACGGCGAGCGAGGTCACCAACAGTGCGCCGCATACCAGTAATCCGGAGATGGTGCTGGATCTCCTTGCCATGGAGACCTCCTGCCACGTCAGTACGGACTGTGGGGGTCGGGCGGCCACAAGCCGTGGCCGTGCGCCCGCGGCCGCCTTTTAGGAAGACGGCTCTTGCGGTGGGGCATCAGGGAGAGCGCTCTCCCACCGGGGATGGTCCGACCGTGACGTGGCCGTGTCAAGGAACTGGGCGCCGCCTTCTGCGAAAACCTCAGGTCGGACTTCCTGGCTCGCGCGGCTGATGGTCATGCTGGTGACGCCGAAGAGCTGGCCCAGTAGTTCCATGGTGGCGAGTTTCCGCAGGTGGAGGACGGTGGCCAGGATCCGGTCGGCGGGGTGAGCTTGGCTTTGGCGCCCGCCGCCGGGGGCCACGAGGCGTTCGTGACGCGGCGTGTGTGCAGTGCTTGCTCGCGTTGCACCTCCAGGGCGGGAGTCAGCGCGTCGACCAGCTCATTGAGCTGGTGGCGGGTCATACCGGTCAGTTCAGGATCCTGCAGTGAGTGCGGCGTCAGGCGATGCGGTCTGTCCTGCGAGGGGTCACCCGCCGTGCTGCTGGCCGAGGTTGTGCCTGGGGCCGGCCTGGGGTGGAGGGTGCGGCGTTCCCAACGGACGGCGAGTCGTTTGAACTGGTGGAGCAGGTCGTAGCCCGTGTCTCCGAGCAGGATGCGGTGTAGCCGGTCGAAGACCCGCGCCCGCTGCCACCGCTCCAGGCGGCGCCAGCAGGTCCGTCCGGAGCCGAACCCCAGCTCGGGCGGCAGCAGTTGCCAGGCGATGTCGTTGTGCAGGACGTACAGGATGCCCTGAAGGCAGAGCCGGTCCGGCATCGGCCGGGGTCCCGGAGCCTTGTCCGGCCAGGCCGGTAACAACGGCTCGATCAACGCCCACAGGTCGTCGTCCGCGATCCAACGGCCGCCTACTCACACCATGCAAACGACCGGATCATCACACCGGTCACGCCCCACCGGGACACCCCTACAAGATCTTGTTACGAGCTCTGAAGAGGGTGGAGAACTTCTCGTTCTGCGGCTGCATCCGTAGGCCCATGGGAGATCCTCCTGGGCCGACGGTACCGCCGTACGCGGCGCGCCGCCGCTTCGCGAGGAGGTTGTCCGTCCACAGCGGACGATAAAAGGAAAGGAAATACCCACTCCTTTCCACTCTCAACATATAGCGCACCGGGGGACTTGCGGCAAGACCCGGGTCGTGCCGCAGAATCGCCGGCCGAGGCCAGAATTTGCGGAAATGGGAGTCGCGAAATGCGTGTGTTGTTGTCGACGTATGGGTCGCGCGGGGACGTCGAACCGCTGGTGGGACTCGCGGTGCGGTTGCGGGCACTCGGCGCGGAGGTGCGGGTGTGCGCGCCGCCGGACTTCGCGGAGCTGCTGGCCGGTGTCGGCGTGCCGCTGGTGCCGGTCGGCTCGTCGGTGCGCGCGCTGGTGACCGGACCGACGCCGCCGGCGGCGGGCCTGCCCCAGCGCGCGGCCGCGTTGGTTGCCGCGCAGTTCGACGCGGTCGCCGCGGCGGCCGAGGGATGTGATGCGCTGGTGGCGACCGGCCTGTTCCCGGCCGCGGCCGGCGCGCGGTCGGTGACCGAGAAACTGGGCATCCGCTACGTGTACGCGAGCCTCCAGCCGACCACCCTGCCGTCGCCGCACCACCCGCCGCACCCGTACCCGGGCCGGCCACTGCCACCGGACGTGACCGACAACCGGGTGCTGTGGGACCTGAACGCCCAGAGCATGAACGCGCTGTTCGGCGCGGCGTTCAACACCCACCGGGCGTCGATCGGCCTGCCACCGGTGGACAACGTCCGCGACCACGTCTTCACCGACCACCCGTGGCTGGCGACGGACCCGGTCCTGAGCCCGTGGCAGCCGACGGACCTCGACGTCGTACAGACCGGCGCGTGGATCCTGCCGGACGAACGCCCACTGCCGGCCGAGTTGGAGGCGTTCCTGGACGCCGGCACACCACCGGTGTACGTGGGCTTCGGCAGCATGCCCATGCGCGCCTCGAAGGACGTCGCCCGGGTGGCCATCGAGGCGATCCGCGCGCAGGGCCGCCGCACACTCGTCTCCCACGGCTGGGCCGACCTGGCCCTGATCGACGACCAGGACGACTGCTTCGCCGTCGGCGAAGTCAACCAGCAGGCACTGTTCGGCCGGGTGGCCGCCGTCGTGCACCACGGCGGCGCGGGCACGACGACGACGGCCACCCGGGCCGGCGCGCCTCAGGTGGTGGTACCCCAGATCGTGGACCAGCCATACTGGGCCGGCCGGGTGGCCGACCTGGGCATCGGCACGGCACACCACGGTCCGACTCCGACCACCGAGTCCCTGTCAGCCGCGCTCAGGACGACCCTCACCCCCGAGACCCGCGCACGAGCGACCGCCGTGGCCGGCACGAGCCGCACCGACGGGGCGACGGTGGCCGCGACGCTGCTGCTCGACGCGGTCAGCCGAGAAAAGCCGCCAGTGTCCGCGTGAACCAGTGGTGACGGCGCCTGGGCACGCCGCCCAGCCACACGTCGCGGACCGCGGTCCGAGGAACCGGTCCGCGCCCAGGACGCCCAGCAGCAGGCGCGTCAGGCCGAGCAGCACACGGACGAGCTGGCCGCGGTGCTGGCGGCACCTGATGCGAAGACCCGCACCGCGATACTGGCCGAGGGCGCCGGCGGCAGGGTCGTGGTGTCCAGGAGCCGCGACGACACGACGGCACCATGCGGTCCGCGGGGCTGATGGACCCGCGGCGGTCCACCGAGGCCGTCCTGCTGAAGGGCGCCGTCGAGCACGCGTCCGGCATGGGCCTCACCGCCGAACCGGCGGGCGGATAGGCCGAACCCACCCCCGCGCCCCTCGCGTTGCAACGGGCGGCCGTACCCCGGCCCCCCACCGCGTACCGTCGAGTAATATCGCGCGGCACGTCGTCCGTGCCCTCAGGGAGGTTCCATGTCAGGGTCCACACGCTCGCCCCTGCTTCTCGCGGGCCTTCTGGCCGGTGCGGGAGTCACGCATTTCGTCGCGCCGACGTCATTCGACGCCATCGTGCCGCGTGCCCTGCCCGGCTCGCCCCGTGCCTGGACCTATGCGAGCGGCGCCGTGGAGCTCGCATTGGCGGCCGGTGTGGCGCTTCCGCACACGCGACGCCACGCGGCACGGGCCACGGCGGCGTTCTTCGTCGCGGTCGCGCCCGCCAACGTCCAGATGGCGGTGGACTGGCGCCACCGCGCCGCCCCCCTCAAGGCCGCCGCGTTCGCCCGCCTTCCGCTGCAGATACCGCTGGTGCTGTGGGCACGGAGTGTCGCCAGGACGCGGGAGGCGGGGGCGATCCGCCAGCGGTCGACGTCTGCGGGAGTGGCCGCGGTCTTGGACCGCTGAGGGGCAGGGGCCCGCTTCTGGGCCGGATGACCCTGGAAGAGAAGATCGGCCAGATGACCCAGGCCGAACGCGGCGCGGTCACCGACGCCCCCTCCTGCGTCGCCCAGTGGGGCCTCAGCTCGGTCCTGTCCGGCGGCGGCTCCACCCCGGCGGAGAACACCCGGCCGGCTGGGTGAAGATGGTCAACCAGTTCCAGGAGCAGGCGCTCAGCACCCGGTTGAAGATCCCGATCATCTACGGCATCCTCGCCGCCGCCGAACACACCCGCGCCTCACTGCTCCTCACCGCGAGCGACGATCTGCGTGCCCCGCTGCGCACCGCTGAAGAGGCACTCGTGCGCCTGCGCGATCTCCACGCCACCGGCCCGGCCGACGAGACCACCGGTGACGGTACCCACCTCCTGGACACCGCCCGCTCGTCGGTGCGCCGCGCGTCCAGCTCGTCACCGACCTGGACGACCTGAGCCGACCGCACACGGGAGCCGTGGATCTCTACCTTCGCCCGGTCGACCTCGACGAGGCGCTGACCGCGGCCCTCGACGACCTCGGAACCGGCGGCCGCGCCCTCCTTCTCCGGCTGCCGAACAGCTGCCGTACGTCATCGCCGATGCCGCTCTTCCTCACCCGCGTGCTGACCGCTCTGGGAGCCGACGCACTCCGCCACAGCACACCCGACGCCCCGCCGACCCTCACCGCCGAGGCCCGGCCGGGCCGGCTCACGGTCCGGATCACGGACGGAACCGCCGATGCGCCGACGGGCGCCAGGGCCGACAGCCTGCCGCTGCGACTGTCCCGCGACCTCACCGAGGCCATGGGCGGCACCCTGGAGGCGGCGGCACCCTGGAACACACCGCCGGCGCGCGCCCCTTCTCGGTGACGCTCACCCTTCCCGCATCGGCACACCGGCCCGGCTCGACCGCGGACCACCCGAATCTCAGCTCCCGGCCATGACGCTCACGGAACCGTCGAGCATCCCGGCTCGCTGTGACTCACGGCTCGCCCCTCCCACGTTCAGAGCCGGATAGCCCGTCGCCTGCGGGTGACCACGACCATGCCGATGCCTGCCCCTGCGATCACCGCCGCGCCGACGACACCAGCGACGATCGGCGTCGCGGGTCCCCTGTCTGCTGAGGTCCTGGCCGGTTTCGCGTCGGAGGCTCGGGAACCGGCGGCGTCGAGGACGAGGTCGGTGACGGCCTTGGGTTGGGCGACCATCGCGAGGTGCGGGGCATTGCCCTCGATGGTGTGGGAGTGGGCCCGCTTGTACTCGAAGCGCTGGAGGGCCGGGGCGATGGCCTTGTCCTGTCTGGCGACGAGAGCCCAGGAAGGGATGGTCTTCCAGGCGGCGGGCCCGGCCTTGTCAGCAAACGCGGACGCACTGATCGGGCGCTGAGTGGCCGCCAGCACCGCCGTGGTGACCTGCGGGAGACCGGCGGCGAACACCGCGCGGAATCTGTCGGGCTTGATGTAGAGATCAGTGCCGGTGCCTCCCCCGGGCTTCGGGTACGGAAACGACTTCACCGCGGAACCGAGTTCGCTGCCGTGGAACTTGTCGGACAGGACCGACAGGACTTCGCCCTGGGCGGGGACCAACGCCGCGCTGAAGACCAGCGCTTTGACGTTGGAATTGCCGACCGCGGCGCCGCTGATCACCGCACCGGCGTAGGAGTGACCGGCGAGGACGATCGGGCCCCGGATGCTCTTCAGGACGCCGGCGATGTACTCCGAGTCACCGCGTAGGCCGCGCAGTGGATTGGCCGGGGCGACGACACGGTAGCCGTCACTCTGCAGGCGATGGATGACCGCGTCCCAGCACGAGCCGTCCGCGAAGGCGCCGTGCACCAGCACGATCGTGGGTTTGGCGGCGGCATGGTCGGAGGCGACAGGTCGGGCCTTGGCGGCGGGGACGGCCGCGACGAATGTCGTTGCCGTGAGCACCGCGGCGAGCACATGCCCGCGACGCGGACGCATCGGCAAGCCACGAGTGGACGGCATGGCCCTGTCCTCTCTCCTCGGAACGGCGGGCAACCATGCACCAGCGTTGCCGACCTGTATCGACAGAGCGCGGGCGGAGGAGCATATGGGTGAAACGGAGCCGCCAGCCGAGTGATGATCTTCGAACCGGTGCCGGCGGGCCGGGGTGAAGGGAAGCAGGTCTCGCGACGGCGCTGATCGGGCCTCCGCCGGCCGTCGCCACACGCACGGTTCGCAGGGAATGACCGCGCCCGACCGAGGAGGCCATGGGACCGCCGCGCTGAATGCCGTCAGCTGCCTCGACAGGGTGGTACGAGCCCGGCCGGCCGCCCTGCCGCTCTGAGGCTTCGTCTGCCTCGCCCGGCCGCGCCGTGTGTCGGCGATGGGCGGGCCAACTGCCCGACGGTACATGGGCCGTGGCGCTCTTCAACCGCTCCGACGCCACCGCCCACCGCTCCCTGGACCTCTCGGCGCTCGGCATGGCAGACGGCACCGGCACACACGCCCTCTCCGAAAACGGCAAGCATCGGCCCCCCTCGACCGATGAAACACACCTAGGGATTCGTCCACGCCTCGGGGTCCTCGGCGAGGTGGAGGACCTCCTCGGGCAGCCGGGCCCCGGCCACCTCGTCGAGAGTGACCTCCTCAAGGATCTTGCGGACATTGGCGCGCACCGCGATCCACAGCGGCAGCAGCGCCTCCGCGGGCCCGGTATAGGCCAGCTCGGGCGGGCGAACGCCACGGACGGACACCAGCGGTCCGTCCACCACACGGATCACATCAGCGATGGAGATCGACTCTGCTGGACGGGCCAGCCGGTACCCGCCCTTCCCACCGCGCTGGCTGGTCACCAGCCCACCCCGGCGCATGTCCCCCAGGATCCCTTCCAGGAACTTGTGCGGGATGCCCTGTGCCGCGGCGATCACCTCTGCCTTCACCGACATGCCTTCCCCCACCGCGGCCAGTTCCAGGGCCGCCCGCACCGCATAGTCCGCCTTCGCTGGGATCCGCATGCGGTGATTATCCGCCACCGGCGCGTTGTCCCCTCACCGGGCGGGCGGTCCGTGGTCAGGAGGGGAGAACGAAGGCGGGGTGCGCACCATGGAGGAAGTAGTCCCCGACCTCGCGCAGCCGGTGCGCCACCGGGTCGTGCAGAGTGTGTGCCCGGGCGTTGCGCCAGAAGCGGTCGAATCCGTGCCGCGACGAGGCCGCATGAGGACCGATGACCTCCAGGGCCCGGGCGGTGATCTCCTGCGCGGCCCGGGAGGCGGCGGCCTCGGCCGCGGCCGCGAGTACGGCTGTCTCGGCACACTGGTCGTCGGTGAGCGCCTCCCCACGGGCCAGCCCGTCGGTGAGGGCTTCCAGTGCCTGATCGGCGAGGGCAGCCGCGCTGCGAGCGGCGACCGTGAGCTCTCCATAGGTGACCAGAACATAGGGGTCCTGCCGCGAGCCGTCCGGCCAGGACGGCTGCCAGGGCGGGTTCGCGACCCTGGCGTACTCGCGGGCCTCGACGAGCACGCCCTCGGCGATGCCCAGACAGAGCTGGGCGGAGACGAGACGTGCCGTCGACGCGGCCAGGCCGGTGAACGGCGGCAGGACGCTCTCGTCCGTGGAGAGGGAACCAAGCACCTCGTCGGGCGCCACGGGCACGGCGTCGAACTCCGCGCTGCCGCCCGCCGCCAGCCGCTGTCCGAAGGCATCCCCGTCGTCGCACACGACGCCGGGGTGGGCGGGATCGACGAGAACGGCCACCGGTTCACCGGTGCCGGACCGGGTGGCGCGGACCGCCAGCCGGTCGGCGACCCGGACCCCGGTGGCGTAACTCTGGCCGCCGCTCAGCAGATAGCCGTTCGGCGCCGGACGCAGCGTCAAAGATGGCTCGCGGGAAGCGAACCCGCCGCCCCAGCACCACCGTCCTGCCGCCGATGCGCGCTCGACACGTGCGGCAAGGTCGGGCTGGGCGAAGAACCGGGCGCTCCACGACAGGAAGTAGTGAGAGCCGAGGAGTTGGCCGATCGCTCCGTCGGCCGTGGCGATCTCCCGGATCACGGCATAGGCCGTGGGCCAGTCCGCAGCTCCTCCCCCGTGTTCAGCCGGTATCAGCAGCGTCAGGAGCCCTGCCTCACGCAGCCGGGCGACCTCGTCGAACGGGGCCTTGCCGGCCTGCTCGCGGACGACGGCGTCCGTGGCCAGGTCGTCCGCCACCTCACGGGCGATGCGCAGCCAGTACGCACGGCCGGGCCCCGCCGTCACGTCGGACGGAACTACGGCTGTGACCACGGGGTCTCCTCAGGACAGTCCGCTGTACGCGGGCATACGGCTCTGCTTCTGGTCGGGCATGTGCGTGCGGCCCGCCCACCGTGCGTGCCCGTCGCGACAGGGCCTGGCGAGGACGTGGCTGCGGGAAGCGGTTGACGACGCGTCAGCAGCTAGCCCTGGACGCGCCGACCGAAGGGGACGGCAGTGCGGCGGAGTTCAGCATGCCTGCGGCTGACGAGCGGCTGCTTCGGGCGGAGCATGTTCCTCATCCTCCTCACCCGGTCGGTCGGCGTCAACGCTTTCCTACAAAACAGGTAGGGAAAATGGGAAATCCGGGTCGGCGAGATCCGCAGCGCTCCGCGCTTGATGCGGGTCCGCCTGGCTCCGCGTCGAACCTCGAAGGCCAGGCGTCCGTCCCGGGGGCCGATCGCGGCCGTGCGATCACTTCACGCGCACGCGCTTAACCCGCAGCTCCCGTGGTAACCGGGGTACGCGTCTCGCGTCGGGCCCGAAGGAGTACCGGATGACGTTGCCAGGAGGGCGGGGGGAGCTGTCCGCCGGGGTGCTCGACGCCCTCGTGCGCGAACCCGGTCGCGCCCGGCTGCCCGAAGGGCCTCCCCTGCGGCAGGCGGATCCGTACGGCGACGACCTTCAGCTCGCGCTCTACCTCTGCTACGAGCTCCACTACGGCGGCTTCGCCGGGGTGGACGACGGCTGGGAGTGGGAGCCGGAACTGCTCCGTACGCGCCAGGCGCTGGAGCGGCTCTTCCTCGACGCGCTGCGCTCGGAGGCCACCGGAGGCGACGATGTCGACGCCACCCTGGAAGAGCTGCTGGTGGAGCCGGCTGACGGCGTGGGGGTGTCGCATTATCTGAGGGACCACGGCGAGCCCTGGCAGATGCGCGAATACATCGCGCAGCGGTCGCTCTACCAGCTCAAGGAGGCGGATCCGCATGTGTGGGTGATCCCGCGGCTGCGGGGGCGGGCCAAGGCGGCCATGGCCGCGGTGGAGTACGACGAGTTCGGGGCCGGGCGCGGAGAGCGTGTGCACGCGGAGCTGTTCGCCGGTCTGATGGCGGATCTCGGTCTGGATTCCTCGTACAACGGCTATCTGGACGCCGCGTCGGCCCGGATGCTCGCGGTGGTCAATGTGATGTCGCTGCTGGGCCTGCACCGCAAGCTGCGCGGGGGGCTGGTGGGGCACTTCGCGACGGTGGAGATCACCTCGTCGCCCGCCTCCGACCGGCTGGCTCAGGCGCTGCGGCGGATGGGCGCGGGCGAGGCGGCCGTGTTCTTCTACACCGAGCATGTGGAGGCCGACGCGGTGCACGAGCAGATCGTGCGCCGGGAGGTCATCGGCGACCTGCTGCGGAGCGAGCCCGCGCTGGCCGCGGACGTGGCCTTCGGGATCGAGGCCACCGTGCTGGTGGAGGACCGGTTCGCCGAGCAGCTGCTGGCGGCCTGGCGGGAGGGCCGGTCCTCACTGCGCGTTCCGCTGCCGCCCTGAGTGCGGCGGGCGGCGGCGGTGGCTGGTGTCGCACCACGGATAGCGCGCGCTGCGGCCGCACAGGCACAGGGCGACCGTGAAGCGGTCCGACCGTACGACGCCGCCGTCCGGCAGAGCCACCTCGACCGGCCCCTCGATCAGCATCGGTCCGTCCGTCCCCATCGTCACCCGCACGGGGCGGTCACCACGGTTGTTCGGCACGGATCACCACCAGCTCCTCCTTCTCCTCGCCCGGTGCGATCAGCCCCCGGGACTCCAGCCAGCCGGCCCGCTCCCGGAGCACCGGCCCGAACGATACGAGGCGGCGGTCGGCGACGGCGGCCCGCAGGCCCGCCCGCTCCAGCTGCCGAAGGGTGCGGTCGACGCCGCACAGCCCGGAATGCACCAGGAGCAGCACACCGCCAGGGCGCAGCCGCGGCGGCCCGTCCTCGCAGATCTGGTCGAGCAGCGCCCGCCCGTCGGCACCGGCGTCCCAGGCCAGCGCCCGCCCGCGACGGCCGCGGCGGCCCGCCGCCGACGGCACATACGGCGGGTTGGCGACGATGAGATCGAATCGGCGGTCGGCGACGGGGGTCAGCAGATCGCCCCGCACCACGCGGACCCGCAGCCCGCTGAGGCAGGCGTGCAGCCGCGCGGCCGCCACCGCCAGGGCGGAGATGTCGACGGCGGTCACGTGCGCCGCACCACGCCGCGCCGCTTCGAGGGCCAGGACCCCGCTGCCGGTGCCGACGTCCAGGACGGTGGTGTCGGCGGTGATGGGCTCCCGGTGCAGCGCCTGGGCCAGCAGCCATGTGTCGTCCTGTGGCGTGTACACCCCCGGAGCGGACATCAGCATCATGGACGACAAGTACCCGGAACAGGGACGTTGAACAGCTGTCGCCGTCCGCTGAGGCCGCGTGGGGCCGTCCGGCGATTGAGGGGCCTGTGGCGTACGTAAGCCGGGCGGTGTGGGGTACCCGCCGCGTCAAGCTGTCGACGCATCCCCCGGGGGAACACGACGGCCAGGCCCTTCCGGTCCAGACCACGGGCCGGGAGAGCCGCCCCCCTGGCGGCTCAGTCGTCGAGGCCGCCGCTCTCTCAGATCTGCCGGGGCGATGTCCCTGAGCTTGATGTTGCGCTCCCGGGACACCCCGGCCCGGGCCCGTCGGACACACCTCGTTGCCGCATCGGCGAAGGGGGACCTCAGGGGGAGCGCGGCGGCCAGGTCTGCGGGTCGAGGATGCGTACGCCCGAGCTGGGCCAGCGCCACGGCGAGCAAGGCCCGTCCCCGGTTCAGGAGCGTGTTCCGCATCGGCCCTCCCGCAATTTTCGTACGTGTATACGTACGCGTACGATAACTGTAGCCGGAGACTGAGAAGATGGCCGCGTGCAGCACCGAACTCAGCGCCCCAGCAAGGCCGGACGCCCGCCACGGCTGTCCCGCGCGGCGGTTCTGGTCGCCGCTCAGCGGATCCCGGACGAGCAGGGCGCGGAGAAGAAAGGGCGGTACCGCCCGCAGGTCCACTGAACCGGGCACATAGCCTGGCCCGGCTGCCCCCACGACGGCAGAAACGTTTCAACACATTCGCACGGGTTTCGCCGCACGACAGGAGCACACACGGTGGCCACCTTCCCCCACGACGGCGCCGGATCCGACGCCGGGCCGCGGCAGCGCCTGCGCGCCTGGCTGCTGGAGGGCCTGACCGAGATGGCCAAGCGCCGGCCGGGTCCGCATGCCGAGCCCCAGAGCCCGCCCAAGGGCCAGCGGTGGTGGCGGGTGATGTGTCTGACCGGCGTCGACTACTTCTCCACGCTCGGCTACCAGCCCGGTATCGCCGCCCTCGCCGCCGGCCTTCTCTCCCCCATCGCCACCCTGGTGCTGGTGGCCGTGACCCTGGCCGCCGCGCTCCCGGTGTACCGGCGGGTGGCCAAGGAGAGCCCGCACGGCGAAGGCTCGATCGCCATGCTGGAGCGGCTGCTGACGTTCTGGAAGGGCAAGCTCTTCGTCCTGACCCTCCTGGGGTTCGCTGCCACCGACTTCCTCATCACCATCACCCTCTCCGCAGCCGACGCCTCCACCCACCTGGTGGAGAACCCGCACTTCACCGGCGCCCTGCACGGCCACGAGGTCGCCATCACCCTGGGTCTGGTCGCCCTGCTCGGGGCGGTCTTCCTCAAGGGCTTCATGGAGGCCATCGGGGTGGCGGTGGTGCTCGTGGGGATCTACCTCGCGCTGAACGCGGTCGTGGTGGTCGTCGGGCTGTGGCACGTCGCCACCGCCTCCCACGTGGTCACCGACTGGTCCCAGGCGCTCACCGCCGAACACGGCAATCCGCTGGTCATGGTCGGTCTGGCGCTGGTGGTCTTCCCCAAGCTCGCGCTCGGCCTGTCCGGCTTCGAGACCGGTGTGGCCGTCATGCCGCACGTCGACGGCGGCCCCGGCGACACCGAGGAGCGGCCCACCGGACGGATCCGGGACACCAGGAAGCTGCTCACCACCGCCGCCGTGATCATGAGCGTCTTCCTGATCTGCACCAGCTTCATCACCACCCTCCTCATCCCACAGGACGAGTTCAAGGCCGGCGGCCAGGCCAACGGACGCGCCCTGGCCTATCTCGCCCACCACTACCTGGGATCCGTCTTCGGCAGCGTCTACGACGCCGCCACGATCGGGATCCTGTGGTTCGCGGGCGCCTCGGCCATGGCCGGACTGCTCAACCTCATGCCCCGCTATCTGCCCCGCTACGGCATGGCCCCCCACTGGGCCCGCGCGGTACGCCCCATGGTGCTCGTCTTCACCCTGATCGCCTTCCTGGTCACCTGGCTCTTCAACGCCGACGTGGACGCCCAGGGCGGCGCCTACGCCACCGGCGTCCTGGTGCTCATGACCTCCGCCGCGGTCGCCGTCACCCTCGCTGCCCGGCGCGCCGGGCAGCGCGGCTGGACCATCGCCTTCGGCGTCATCTCGGTGGTCTTCCTGTACACGACAGCGGTGAACGTCGTGGAGCGGCCCGACGGTGTGAAGATCGGCGCCTGCTTCATCGCGGGGATCATCGCCGTATCGCTGCTGTCCCGGCTCGCCCGCGCCTTCGAACTGCGCGTCACCGACATGGATCTGGACGACCTTGCCCAGCGCTTCGTCCGCGACACCGCCACCCGCCGCATACGGTTCATCGCCAACGAGCCCGACCGCCGGGACGTGGCCGAGTACCGCGACAAGACCCACCAGATCCGGGCCGACAACGACATCCCGCCCGAGGAGGACCTCATCTTCGTCGAGGTCACCGTCCGCGACCCCTCCGACTTCGAAACGGCCGTACGAGTACACGGCGAGGTGCTGCACGGCCGCTACCGCGTCCTGACCCTCGACGGCTCCAGCGTCCCGAACTCCCTGGCCGCCCTTCTGCTGCACGTACGGGACGAGACCGGCTTCAGGCCGCACATCTACTTCGAGTGGACCGAGGGCAGCCCCTTCGCCCAGTTCCTGCGGTTCTTCCTGTTCGGCCAGGGCGAAGTCGCCCCCGTCACCCGCGAAGTCCTCCGCGAGGCCGAACCCGACCGCGCCCGCCGCCCCCACGTCCACGTCGGCTGAGCGGCCAAGTGGGCTGAGCGCCGACGGGTCGCGGCGCGCGGCCCACCCGGTCCGCTTGGCACACTATTTTTCGCGCATCAGCCGGTCTCGAGGCGGAGTTCGCGGTCGCCGAGGGGTGCGAAGAAGCGGGCCACGTCCTCGTCGGTGACCTCGGCGAGGCCGGCCGGTGACCACCGGGGGCGGCGGTCCTTGTCGATCACTTGGGCACGGATGCCCTCCACCAGGTCCGGGCAGGTCAGGGCGGCGGCCGAGACGCGGAACTCCTGTCCCAGGACGTGCTCCAGCGAACCGAGCCGCCGGGCCCGGCGCAGGGCGGTCAGCGTGACCTTCAGCGCGGTGGGCGAGTTGGCGAGGAGGGCCTCGGCGGTCTCCTTGGCCGCCGGTACGCCGCTGGCGAGCAGGCGGTCCACGATCTCCTCGACGGTGTCGGCCGCATAGCAGTGGTCGATCCACTCCCGGTGGCCGTCCAGCGCGCCCGCCGGCGCCTCGCGGACGTACCGGGGCAGGATCTCCGCCACCGGGGTCGCGGCGAGGTCCTTGCCGAGCACCGGCAGCAGATCCGACGGTACGAAGTGGTCGGCGAGCCCGCACAGCAGGGCGTCGGCGGCGCCCACCGGTGCTCCCGTGAGCGCGAGATGGGTGCCGAGTTCGCCGGGGGCGAGACCCAGGAGGTAGGTGCCGCCCACGTCCGGGACGAAGCCGATGCCGGTCTCGGGCATGGCGACCTGGGAGCGTTCGGTGACGATCCGCACGCCGCCGTGGGACGAGACCCCGACGCCGCCGCCCATCACGATGCCGTCCATCAGGGCGACATACGGCTTGGGGTAGCGGGCGATACGGGCGTTGAGCCGGTATTCGTCACGCCAGAACGCCAGCGACGCGTCGCCGCCTCCCGTCGTGACGTCCTCGTGGACCGCGCGGATGTCGCCGCCCGCGCACAGCCCGCGCTCCCCCGCCCCGGTGATCACAACGGTCTCGACCGCCGGATCCCGCTCCCAGGCGGTGAGCGCCTCGGCGATCCGGGTCACCATGGGGTGGCTGAGGGCGTTGATGGCGCGCGGCCGGTTGAGGGTGAGGTATCCGGCGCGTCCCTCGGTGTGCAGCAGGACGGAGTCGTTGTCGGTCACCGGAGGACTCCCGTCCGTCCGGTGGCCACGATGAGGCGCATGATCTTGTTCGTTCCTTCCCAAGAGCCGGTGCACGCGTCGATCGCGAAGGATTGTCACGTAGCACGGTAGTGGCCGGTGGATCAGTGGCCGCGCGGGGCGTACATGATGACGGCCATCCCCGCGAGGCAGATCAGCGCCCCGATGACATCGAACCGGTCGGGGCGGTAGCCGTCGGCCACCATGCCCCAGGCGAGCGATCCGGCGACGAAGACGCCACCGTACGCGGCGAGGATGCGCCCGAAGTCGGCGTTCGGCTGGAGGGTGGCCACGAACCCGTACAGGCCCAGCGCGATCACACCGGCCCCGATCCAGATCCAGCCCCTGTGGTCACGCACCCCCTGCCAGACCAGCCAGGCACCGCCGATCTCGAACAGGGCGGCGACGATGAACAGGGCAACGGAGCGGGCGACAAGCACAGCGGGACTTTCTCTCGGCCAGGCGGCGGGGTGATCAGCTCGACGGTAAACCGTCGGCCCGCCGCGAAGGTCACCCCCTGGCCCGGTGGCCCCACAGGCCCTCTGGACAGGCCGCCGTCGCACCGGGAAAGGTTGGCGCCGACACACACCTGCAGGAACGGCCGTCCCGTCCCGCCGCGCCGGGCACACCCACCCCAAGGACACGTCTGATGAGTGCTCAGCCGCTGCCCACCAGCACCCCCGCCGCGGAGGGCGTCGACGCGCGCGGCGTACACGCCTTCCTCGACGCCATCGAGGCCACGCCGGGCATCGAACCCCACAGCCTGATGGTCCTGCGCCACGGCCGCCTGGTCGCCTCCGGCTGGTGGGCGCCCTACGCCGCCGACCGGCCGCATCTCCTCTACTCGCTCAGCAAGAGCTTCGCCGCCACGGCCGCCGGTCTCGCCGTCGCCGAGGGGCTGCTGCGCCTCGACGACCCCGTGGTGTCGTACTTCCCGGAGTTCGAGGCCGAGATCACCGATCCCGGCAGCCGCGCCATGCTCGTACGCCATGTCGCGTCCATGGCCAGCGGCCACCTCGCCGACACCGTGGACCAGGCGTTCTCCCTGGACCGGAACGAGCCCGTGCGCGGCTTCCTGCTGATTCCGCCGGATCGCGCACCCGGCACCGTGTTCGCGTACAACCAGCCCGCCACATACACGCTCGCCGCCCTCGTCCAGCGGGTGACCGGGCAGTCGCTGACGGACTATCTGCGGCCGCGCCTCTTCGACCCGCTGGGCATCGGCGAGACGGCCTGGCGGCAACACCCCGCCGGCCGCGACATCGGCTTCAGCGGACTGCACGCCACCACCGACGCGATCGCCCGGCTCGGCCTGCTCTATCTAAGGAACGGGATGTGGGAGGGGAAGCGGCTCCTCCCGGCCTCCTGGGTGGCGGAGGCGACGCGCCCGCACATCCCGACCGCGGACGCCATGGCCGAGGCGACACCGGACTGGCGGCAGGGGTACGGATTCCAGTTGTGGGCGTCCCGGCACGGATACCGGGGCGACGGGGCCTACGGGCAGTACTGCCTGGTGCTGCCCGAGCACGACGCCGTGGTCGCCACCACGGGCGCCACCGTGGAGATGCAGGCCCTGCTGGACGCGGTGTGGGAGCACCTCCTGCCGGCCTTCGGTGGCGCGCCGCTCGATGGCAGGGAGAGCGAGGACGCGGCGCTCCGGCGGCGGCTGTCCCAGCTCGCCCTCCCGCCGGTCCCCGCGAAGCCCGCGCCGCTCGCGGATCCGGCCGCCTGGTCCGGCGCGCGGTTCGCCCCGCAGGGCGGCACCTGCGGGGATCAGCCGACGCTGACGGAGGTGGCGGTGGCGGCGGACGGCGCGGGCGGCTGGAGCGTCTGCCTGGCCGAGGGCGAGTCCCGGCTCGACCTGGGGTTCGACGCGACGGGGTGGCGGGTCGACGCGGGTCCGGACGCGCCCGTCCCCACGGCGGTGAGCGGGGGCTGGACGGACCCGGACACGCTGATCGTCGAGGTGGTGTTCCTGGAGACCCCGCACCGTCTGGCCCTTACCTGCTCGCTCGACGGCCGTACGTTCACGGCCCGTTGGCCCACGACGCCCCTGCACCCCGGGCCGCTGCGCTCGTTCCGCGCGCCGCGCCCACGCCCGTCGGACGGCTGACGCCCCGCCGGGCCGGCCCGAGGCGCCCTGGGCCGGGTCGGCCATGTCCACGGTCCGGTCCGCGGGCGGCGTCCGCACCCTGATCGGCGCGCACGGCCGGCGGGTGGGCTGCCGAATGCCGGTCTCGGGGCGCCGACCTGCCGTACATCAGTGAAAATGGCTGAGGCGGCGAGACGCCGTGGCCGCGGGCCTTGGCCCGTGTTCCGCGGGGTACTCGCCACGGGCGTGACAGCGATCCTCGGGGCCCGGCGTTCAGGAGGACGATCATGGCTGTACCCGCATCGGCACGCTCCGGTGGCGCCCCCGCCCCACGGATGCTCGGGATCTATCTCAACGATCACCTGGCCGGCGCCACGGCCGGGGTCGGGCTGGTCCGGCGGATGGCCCGGGAGCACCGGCACTCGGCCTTCAGCGGCGAGCTGGCGAAGCTCGCGGTGGAGATCGCGGAGGACCGCAGGGCGCTGCTGTGGTGCATGGCCTCGCTCGATGTCCCCGTGCGCCGCTACAAGATCTACGGGGCGTGGGCGGGCGAGCGGGTCTCCCGGCTGAAGCCCAACGGCCGGCTGCGCCGCCGTTCCGGGCTGAGCACGGTCCTGGAGCTGGAGGCGCTCCGGCTGGGGGTGGAGGGCAAGGCGCTGCTGTGGCGCACGCTGCTCGCCGCGGCCGTCCACGAGCCCCGTCTGCATACCGACCGGCTCGCCGAGCTGCTGGACCGGGCGGGGCAGCAGCTCACGACCCTGGACTCCCTGCACTCCCGGGCCGTCTCGGCACTGGTGTCGCCCGACCATCGCCTTGGGGAGCCGGGGGCGGAAGCCGGGGCCCTGTCCGGGCGTCGTCAGCCGTCGCCCTCGTGACGCGGTCGGCCCTCTCGCGCCTCCCCTGGCGGCCCGATCGTGCCTCACCCGGCCGTCGGGGCGTGCTTCTCGTGCTTCACCCGGCGGTTCGGGGCGTGCTTCTCGTGCTTCACCCGGCGGTTCGGGGCGTGCTTCGGCCGGCTGTCCGGTCGTGCTTCACCCGGCGGTTCGGGGGCACCCGGCGGCCATGAACGGACTTCCTGGCGCCCCCGAGTCGTACTGGATGCACTCCGCGCCGAGCACCCCCCACCCGGCCCTCACCACGGACCTGGAGGTCGATGCCGCGGTCGTCGGCGGCGGTATCGCCGGCCTGAGCACCGCGTGGGAGCTGGCCCGCGCCGGCCGCAGCGTGGCGGTCCTGGAGGCCGACCGGATCGCCGCGGGTGTCACCGGCTGTACGACCGCCAAGCTCAGCGCGCTGCACACCCTCGTGTACGACCGGGTGCGCAGGACCCGCGGCGCGGAAGGAGCGCGGCTGTACGCGCAATCGCAGACGGACGCCGTGGAGCGGGCCGTCGCGATCGTGGACGAGCTCGGCGTGGACTGCGAGCTGGAGCGCGTCCCGGCGTTCACCTATGTCCAGGACCCGGCGCGCACCGACGAGATCCGGGCCGAGGCGGACGCGGCCCGGGAGGCCGGGCTGCCCGTCTCCTATGTGACGGAGACCGGGCTTCCGTATCCCGTCGCGGGCGCGGTCCGGGCCGAGGACCAAGCCCAGTTCCACCCCCGTAAGTACCTTCTCGCGCTCGCCGATGACCTGCGGGCACGCGGTGGGCTGATCCATGAGCGCACGCGCGCCATCGGGCTGGAGGAGGGCACCCCCTGCCGTATCACCACCGAGAACGGGGCGGTGGTCACGGCCGCGGACGTCGTCATCGCCACGCACTATCCGGTCTTCGACCGGGCGCTGTTGTTCGCCCGGCTCGCCCCGCACCGTGAGCTCGTCGTCGCCGCCCCGATCGCCGCCGACCGCGACCCGCACGGCGCGTACATCACCCCGGAGCAGAACAAGCGATCCGTGCGCACCGCCCCGTACGGCGACGGGCGGCGGCTGCTGATCGTCACCGGCGAGTCCTTCAAGCCCGGCACCGGGAACACCCCCGAGCGGTTCAAGAGGCTGGCCGACTGGGCCCGGGAACACTTCCCCGGCATCGACATCACGCACCGCTGGGCCGCCCAGGACAACGACCCCACCGACACCGTTCCGCTGGTCGGCCCCTTCCACCAGGGCGCGCGCCACACCTATGTCGCCACCGGCTTCGGCGGCTGGGGCATGAGCGGCGGCATTATGGCGGGCCGGCTACTCACCGCCCTCATCACCGGCGAGGAGCCGCCGTGGGCCGGGCTGTACGACCCGCGGCGGCTGTGGACCGCCCTGCGCGAGGCACCGGCGCTGCTCAAGCACCAGGTCGAGGTCGGACGGCACTTCATCGGCGATCGGCTACGGGCCACGCATGTCGACTCCCTCACCGACATCGCCCCCGGCACCGGAGCCCTCGTACGCCTCGATGGGCACCACCGCGCCGTGTACCGCGACGAGGACGGCACCATCCACGCCGTCTCCGCCCGCTGCACCCACCTCGGCTGCCTCGTCAACTTCAACGCCGCGGAACGGGCGTGGGAGTGCCCCTGCCATGGGTCGCGCTTCGGAATCGACGGCCGTGTCCTGCAGGGGCCGGCCATCCGTCCCCTCGAAGAGCTGTGACCTAGGACGCGTTGCACATGGCCACTCGCCATCCGGGTACGCGCCCATATGTCGTTGCCCCTCACCAGGTTGACAGTCGAAAGGACCACACCGTGCTGATGGCCCACCCGGTCGTACTTCGCAACCTCATCGAGCAGTACGCGACCCTCCAGGTGCTCCAGGCCGAATCGGGCAGCGCAGAGGTACGTCAGCGGATGGACGACCTCGCCTACACCCTGTGTGTGTCCACCGGCACCCGCGATGTGGACGCCGCCCTCATCGCCGCCCGGCACCGGCTGCCCGGCGCCCGCGTGGAGGACGACTCGGCGCTGACCGTCTGAGAACCCACGACTGCGGCGGTGGCCGCCGCACATTGCCCATCGGCCCGGCCGGAGACCCAGCGCCCCGCGCTGAGGTCCGGCCGGGCCGTGGCCGTGTCTCGGCCTCGACGATCTTCCGAGACCGGGCACACTCCCGGTGCCACACCTCGAACGCCTCGTCCGGGTCGGCGGTGTTGACGTCGAAGTCGGCGAACTCGGCGGCCCCCGGCGCCGTCCACGGGCTGCGGCTCTTCTCGCCGTTCAGCACATTACGGAACCAGCTGCGCTCGACCTCGGCCAGATGCCGCACCAGTCCGAGCAACGACAGCCCCGACGGCGGAACCGCCTTTGTTTTCAGCTGCTCGGTGGTCAGCCCGGCGCGCGTCATGGCCAACGTCCCGCGCGCCTGCCAGGACGTCGCGCGACCGCGAGGGGATCCCGACCATGTTCACCACCCCGGAATGTGTGGAAGCTGTCAAGAGTATGCGAATATATCTCCCTGATAGCTGAACAAATGATATTGGGGGGGCACTGATGACTCAGCCTGACGTGAGCGACAGACCGGGCAAGAAGCAGAAGGCGCTCGGATGCGGATGTCTCGGCCTGCTGGCGCTCTTTGTCATCGGGGGGATCGGCGCGGCGCTGGACGACGGCGACGGCAAGGACAAGAAGAACGACAAGCCGGCCGCGGTCGCCATGAGCGGCTCGCCCAGCGCCACGCCCAGCGCCTCGCCCAGCCCTTCGCCCACCCCGTCGGTACTGCGCAGCTCGGCCCCCGCAGTGACCAAGGTGCGGCTGCCGGACTACACCGGGCGGGGGCTGCAGGACGCGCAGGACGCGGCGCAGGAGTTGGGCTTCTACCGGCTCAGGAGCCACGATCTGGCAGGGCTGGACCGGTTCCAGGTGTGGGACCGCAACTGGCAGGTCTGCTCGCAGAGTCCGAAGCCCGGCCGGTTCGACAAGGACCGCGTGATCACGTTCAACGTGGTGAAGACGGACGAGAGCTGCTCGTACCGTGCGAGCGGTTCGTCCTCGTCGTCGTCCACCACCGGGGGCGGCGGGTCGTCGTCCACGAGCGGCGGCAGTTCGTCGTCGTCCGGCGGCAGTTCGTCATCGTCCGGCGGCGAGTCGGCCTCGTCCGGCGGTGGTTCGTCGTCGTCCGGCGGTGGTTCGGCCTCGTCCGGCGGCGGGTCGTCCAGCAGTACGGGCGGTATGAGCACGGGCGCCACGGCCCAGTGCAATGACGGCACATACTCCTATGCCGCGCATCATCAGGGCGCGTGCTCCCACCACGGTGGGGTTGCCGTCTTCTACCGGTAAGCCCCCCGGACCCTTCGGATACGCTCCACCAAGCCGTCGTGTGCCGGACCGAGGAGCCCCCACTGAGCAAGGATGTCGGCCGCCAACGCCCGTTGAGGACACTCGCGGCCACTGTCGCCCTCGCAACGGCCGGCCTGGTGGTCGAGATCGTTCGTGGCAGAGATCTTCTGGCTCTGGGGGTTCGCCGCCACCTCGGCCCGGATGACGACAGCGGCGCGGCGGGATCTTCCTGTTGCCGTTCGCCTTGGTGGCCGCGGTCGTTGTCGCCCTCGTCATCACGCTGACGCTCGTCATGCCGTCACTCTGGCTCGCCGGGCGCGCCGGGGCGCGCTTCGGCGGCCAGGGGGCGTGGTGGTGGCCACCGGCCATGGGCGTGGCCGTGTCGGCCGGCCCGGTAGCCGTGGTCGGATCGGCGGCCTGGCTGCTCGACGGCGGGGCGGCGCCGCCCGCCACCTATCTGTGGTGGTGGCTCGCGATCGCGGCCCTCGTCGTCCCTGCCGGACTGCCGGCCGGCCTCTCCCGCCGCCGCGGGACGCCCGATCCGGCGCCCGGTGCGCACCGTTCTCTTCCACGGCTGCGCGGGCATGGCGAGCGCCGACACGCACCACAAGCATCAGCTAACCTCGCCTACGCTGCCGCGTAGAACGCAAGCCCGTCCGTGTCTACCGGACCGGAGCAACTCCAACCAGCTCGAAACCGGGACGGTCGAACTGCTTGCGCACCCGCCCCTCGAAGGCCGTCGCCTTGTCACTGCCCGGTGCAACGTCGTAAGCGTCGGCGTACACGCTCCTGAGCGTGTCAAGGAGGTGCGCGGCCTCCCTGCCGACAGCTCGATACGGCCGCTGGGGGTGGCCGGCGGATAGCGCATCCCTTGACCTCGCCCTTTCTCTTGCGTCTCTCCCATCTCCCGGTTCCTCGCTCTGTCGCTCTTACTCTTCCTCGGCCAATCGAGGCTCGGCATGGAGCCGCTGGAGCGGGCCGGGTCTCCGCGCGTCGCGGAGACCCCCGCGCGGCTTCACTACAATCGCGGGGCAGCGAAGCCCTGTTCAGCAGAGGCTGAGGGCTGCACGATGGCACTCGGCGTCAGGCGGGCACCGCGGCCGGCCGCGGTGCCCGCGGTGGAACGAAAGGCCGCAATCCCATGCGTACCCAGCACCCCCGCGACGCCGATCCTCTGGCCGCGCTGAGCCCCTTCGAGTCGGCGCGTCTTATGGCGGTCATGCGCGATACGGCGCTGAGCCGCGGTCATCTCCCGCTGCCGGCACGCCCCGTGATCGGGGCGTCCTGGGACCGTGTGCTGCGGCTCGGCCTCGACCCGGACCACGGGCGCGTCCCGCTCCCGCTCGGCCTGGACGAACTGGAGCGGCGGCGGAAGGAGACCCGGCTGGCCGATGTGCTGCCCACCCTGCACAGCGGGCTGCTGGAGGCGGCGGAGGCGGCCGGCCACATCATGGTCATCGCCGATGCCGACGGCCGGATCCTGTGGATCGACGGCCATCGCGGGATCCGCCGGCACGCCGCCGAGGGCATCGCGCTCGTCGAGGGCTCCCATTGGGCCGAGGACGTCGCCGGGACCAGCGGGATCGGTACCGCGCTCGCCGTCAGGTCCCCCGTACGGGTGCATTCGGCGGAGCACTTCGTCCGCGCCTTCCACACCTGGAGCTGTGCGGCCGCCCCGGTGCGCGACGCCCGGGACGGACGGCTGCTGGGCGTCGTCGACATCAGCGGTCCGGCCGCCACCGCCCATCCGACGGTGCTCTCCCTGGTCACCGCGACCGCCCGGTGGGCCGAGGGCGAACTGCGCCTGGCCCACAGCCGCGAGCTCGACGCGGTGCGCGCCATCGCCGCGCCCGTACTGGCGCGCATCCACGGCAAGGCCGTCGTGGTCGACCGGCACGGCTGGGTCGCCGGGGTGACCGGGGTGACCCCGCGCGACCGCCGGCTGCTGCTGCCCAAGGCGGCGCACGACGGGCGGGTCTGGCTGCCCGCGCTCGGGATGTGCGCGGTGGAGCCGCTGCCCGGCGGCCATCTGCTGCGGGTGCTGGACGGGGAGGACGACGAGCACGGCGCCCCGGCCCGCCAGGGCCGCCTGGTGCTGGACGTACGCCATCCGCACCACTGGTCGCTGACCTTCTCGGGCCCGTCCGGCACCTGGACGCATCAGCTCAGCGCCCGCCACGCCGAGGTGCTGCTGGTGCTCGCCGCGCACCCCGAAGGGCGTACGGCGGCCCAGCTCGCCCAGGACCTGTTCGGGGATCCGACGCGGACGGTCACGGTACGGGCCGCGATGTCACGGCTGCGCGGACGGCTCGGGGCGGTGCTCGCGCACCGCCCCTACCGGATCGCCGACGGGATCCGCCTCGACGTCACCAAGCCGGACCGCCCCGACAAGCTGCTCCCCTTCAGCGCCGCCCCGGCGGTCGGCCGGCTGCGGAGGAACGGGGACGCCGCCGGGTGACGCGGCCCCGGCGCTTGCGGGCCAGCGCTTTGACGGCCAGCGCCTTGCGGGCCAGCGCTTGCGGGCCAGCGCTTGACGCGGTGTCAGCGCCGGCGCGTCGGCGGGGACGTCACGGTCGCCGGGCAGATCGTGTTCGCGGCGGTAGCACGGTGGCGGTCATGGCGGTGCGGTGTTCCTTACGCGAGCGGCGGGGCGGGTCAGCGGTGCCGGGCGGGACCGGGCGACACCGCTACGCGGCGGGCGGGGTGAGGGCGAGGGCGTCGGTGGCGCGCAGCGAGCCGACCGTGGTGCCGCCGCCGTGGACGGGGCTGGTGGCGAACCCGGCGAGGACGGCGGGGTCGATACCGCAGTGGGCGAGGGCCGCCGCGGTCACCGGCATCCGGGCGCGGTCCGCGCCGTCGGCGATCTTCACGGCGACGGCCCGGCCGTCGGGCAGCGCGGCGACCTGGACGCCCTCGAAGCCGTCCTTGGCGATCAGCCCCGGCACGGCGCGCATCAGCCGGGCGACGTCCCGGCCGGTGCCGGAGACCATCTCCGGGTAGGCGCGCAGGGCGGAGGCGACCCGGCCCTCGGGGGTGTCCATGGCGGCCGAGGCGATCCGCGCGAGGGCCCGCGCGAGGCCGTGCGGGGAGACGGAGAACAGCGGTGCGCCACAGCCGTCGACCGTGACCTGGGCGATGCGCTGGCCGGTCAGGTCCTCCACGGTTTCGGCGATCAGCCGCTGCAGCGGATGGGCCGGGTCGAGATAGTTCTCCAGCGACCAGCCGCGCAGCCGCGCCGTCAGCAGCATCGCGGCGTGCTTGCCGGAGCAGTTCTGGGCGAGCCGGGTGGGCTCGCCGCCGTCGCGCAGCCAGGCGTCGCGCTGCGCTGCGCCGTACGGCAGATCGGGTACGTTGCGCAGCTCGTCCTCGGTGAGGCCGGCCTGGTCGAGGATGCGCCGCGCCCCGGCCAGATGCCGCTCCTCGCCGGAGTGGCTGGCGGCGGCGAGGGACAGCAGTTCGCCGTCGAGCGGCAGTCCGGCCCGCAGCAGGGCGACGGCCTGGAGGGGCTTGAGCGCGGAGCGCGGATAGAACGCCACCTCGATGTCGCCGGCCTGGAACTCCACCCGGCCGTCGGCGGCCAGCACGACGGCCGTGCCGTGGTGGACGCCTTCGATGACGCCGGCGCGTACGACGTGGGCGAGCGGCACATGGCGGGGTTCGCGGATGGCGGGGGGCTCGGCCGGGGTGCGGCGGGTCGCGTCGGCGGGCCGTCCGAGGGGGGTGTTCATGGTGGTGCTCTCGTGGTCGGGGGTGTTCACGGGATGGTTCGGGTCCAGGGGTGCCTGGTCGGGGAGGTTCATGGAGAAACGATTCCTCAGGTGGTGTTCATCCGGCCGCGTACGCAGAACCAGCCGATGACCAGGGCCGCCGCAATCGCCGGAAGCGCCAGGACGGTGAGCCGGCTGGGCCCGCCGTCGGCCCACATCAGGACCGGGACGGGGGCGAGGAAGCCCAAGGTGACGATCTCGGTGTACGGGGAGCCGGGGAGCCGGTAGCCGGGCCGGGAGATCCGACCGTCCTGGACGCGCCGCCGGAAGCGCAGATGACAGAGCATGATCACTCCCCAGGTGGAGAGGATGCCGAGCGCCGCGAAGTTGAGCACGATCTCGAACGCCTTGCTCGGCACCACATAGTTGAGGCCGGCGCCCAGCACACAGAAGAAGGAGGTGAGGAGGATGCCTCCGCAGGGGACATGGGTGCGGCTCTTCGCGCCGGTGAACTTGGGCGCGGAGCCGGACATCGCCATCGAGGTTCTTCTTGCCGGAAGGACTGCTTGCTCATGCCTGCCGTCCGCCTTACGTCGGTATGTCTGTACGGCCGTCCACCGGGGCGGGCCGCACGATGGAGGTCAGGGTGGACTCGACACGCTCGAGGTGGTGGGTCATCGCCTCCACCGCGTCGCGTTCGGACCCGTCGGCGAGTGCCTCGACGATCGCCCGGTGTTCCCGGTTCGACTGCTCGCGGCGGCCGCCGAGCTCATTGAGGAAGGCCGACTGCCGGGCCAGGGCATCGCGGATCTCCTCGATAACCCTGCGGAAGACCGGATTCTGCGCGGCCTGGGCGACGGTGAGATGGAACAGTGTGTCCATCGCCACCCATGCCGTGGTGTCGGCCTCCCGCTCCATCCGCGCCAGCAGATGGTTGAGGTGGTCGAGATCCCCGGCCGAGCGGCGCAGCGCCGCGTACCCGGCCACCGGGATCTCGATATGCCTCCGCACCTCCATCAGGTCACTGGCCGCGTAGTCGCCGAAGGTGGGGTCCTCCACCGGCCCGCTGGAGATGACGAATGTGCCCTTGCCGGTGCGTGAGGCGGTCAGCCCCATGGTCTGCAGGGCCCGCAGGGCCTCGCGGAGCACCGGCCGGCTCACCTCCAGCCGACGGCACAGCTCCGCCTCGGAGGGGAGCTTGTCCCCCACCGCGTAGTCACCGCGCTCGATCGCGCTCCGGAGGTGGGTGAGAACCGCTTCCATCGCGCTGACGCGGCGGGGGTACTCACCTGTCTGGCTGTCTGACAAGTTCACGCGCCGATCCTCAGCCGTACACCGGAGAGTTGTCAAGGGCCTCATTCCGGGACCACCGACCCCTCTCCACGCCCCTTGACAGGGACTTTCGCCCCTACAGGTCGTGGTCGACGACGACCGGTCGCCCTGGCTGGGCCGAGAAGGGCGTCACCGCTCGCCGTGGCACGGCTGACCACCGGGGAAGCCCGGGAGTCATAGTATTTAAGGGGAATGTATCCGCAGATGGGACGGGTGCGATGGCCATCTCCGAGGGAATCGCGCCGACCGAGGCGCATGTCCCCTTCGACATGGCCGATGCGGCGACGGTGCTGATCGACGCCGCGGGGACCATCGTTGGCTGGACCACAGCGGCGGAGGGTCTGCTCGGCTATCCGGCGGCCGAGGTGATGAAGCGGCCGGCCTCGATCCTGCTGGCGTCGGCCGACGACGCGGCCAAGGCCGCGGTCATCGCGGAACAGTGCCGTGTGCACGGCAGTTGGGGCGGGCTCCAGGAGATCCGGCACCGGGACGGCCGGCGGGTCGAGGTGGGGCTGCGGATCTCCTCGATGCGCGAGCCGGGCGGCGATGTCTGCTGGCTGGTCTCCGGGATCGGCATGGGGGCCGCGGCGACCATGGGCCGGCCGCGCACCGCCGTCCATACGCTCGCCGATATGGATCTGCCCCCAGAGGAGCTGCTGGCCCACCTCGACGACCTGGTCATCCGGCTCACCGAGGAGACCGGCCAGGAGGGCGTGGCCGCCGCGGTGCTGGGCGCCACCTGTCTGTGCGCGGTCTACGACCCGGTCACCCGGCGGTGCACGCTGGCCCGCGCGGGACATCCCACCCCCGCCATCGTGGATCCCGGGGGCGAGGTCACCTTCCCCCCGCTGCCCGCCGGTCCCCCGCTCGGGCTCGGGTCGCTGCCGTTCGAATCCGCGGAGCTGGAGCTGCCCGCCGGCTCCCTGATCGCCCTGTACACCGACGGGCTCATCGAGACCTGCGACCAGGACATCGACGTCGGGCTCGGCCGGCTGAGCAACGCCCTCGGCCAGCCCGGCCTGCCGCTCGAAGAGCTCTGCTCGACCGTCGTCGACACCCTGCTGGCCTCCCCGCAGTCCGACGATGTGGCGCTGCTGCTGGCCCGTACGCACACCCTCGGCGCCGGCCATGTCGTCTCCTGGGACCTGCCCTGCGACCCGGCCGTCGTCGCCGGCGCCCGCTCCCTGGCCGTCGGCCAGCTCACCGTATGGGGCCTTGACGACATGGTGATGACCACCGAGCTGATCGTCAGCGAGCTGGTCACCAACGCCATCCGGCACGGCACGGGCCCCATCCGGCTGCGGCTGATCCGCCATGAGGTGCTCAGCTGCGAGGTCGCCGACGCCAGCAGCACCTCCCCGCGGCTGCGCCACGCCCGTACGACGGACGAGGGCGGCCGCTGGCTGTTCCTCGTCGCCCAGATGACCCGCCGCTGGGGGACCCGCTACACCGAGGGCGGCAAGCTCATCTGGGCCGAACAAGACCTTCCGGCACCGGCATGAGACACGCTCCGGCGCGGCCGCGCCCTGTCCATGATCGCCTCACTCCTCCACACTGGTCATATGCCAGGAGGAGGGGGGCATCCGGCGTGCGGAGGTCGGTCGGCGGCGGGGACCGGTGGGGGCGTCGGCTCGCCTCCCCGTGGTGGCGCGGCGGTATCGCGGTGCTGGCGGGGGCGCTGCCCGCGCTCGCGTTTCCCGAGCCGTCGCTGTGGTGGTGGGCCTACGGCGCCCTGGTGCCATGGCTGCTGCTGGCGCGCTCGGCGCCCACCGGACGCCGGGCCGCGCTGGACGGCTGGCTGGGCGGGACCGGCTTTCTGCTCGCGGTGCACCACTGGCTGATGCCGAGCCTGCATGTGTTCATCGTGGTCCTGGCCGCGCTGCTGGGGTTGCTGTGGGTGCCCTGGGGCTGGCTGACGCACCGGCTGCTGCACGGGCGGCCGGGGCCGGGCCGGGTGGGCGCGGCGCTGGTGCTGCTGCCGTCCGCGTGGCTGCTGGCGGAGCTCGTACGGTCCTGGCAGTACCTCGGCGGGCCGTGGGGGCTGCTCGGCGCGAGCCAGTGGCAGGTGGAGCCCGCACTGCGGCTGGCGTCGGTGGGCGGCGTCTGGCTGCTCGGCCTGCTGCTGGTGATGGTGAACGTCGCGCTGGCCGTGCTGATCACGGTGCCCGGCGCCCGTATGGTGGCGCTCGCCGGGCTCACGGCGTGCGGCGCCACCGCGGCCGGGGTGTGGGCGTGGGTGCCGGTCGCGAAGGAGACCGGTACGGCGCGGATCGCGGTGGTGCAGCCGGGGGTGATCCAGGGTCCCGGGCCCCGTTTCGAGCGCAGTGCTGAGCTCACCCGGCAGCTGGCCGGCCGCCATCTCGACCTCGTGGTGTGGGGCGAGAGCAGCGTCGGCGCGGATCTGACCGCGAAACCCCAGCTGAGCCGGCGACTGGCCGAGCTGTCCCGGACGGTGGGCGCGGATCTGCTGGTGAACGTGGACGCGCGGCGCAGCGACCGGCCGGGGATCTACAAGAGCTCGGTGCTGATCGGTCCGCACGGCCCGACCGGCGAGCGGTACGACAAGATGCGGCTGGTGCCCTTCGGCGAGTACATCCCGGCCCGGCCGCTGCTGGGCTGGGCCACCTCGGTGGGCAAGGCGGCGGGCGAGGACCGCCACCGGGGCACGGAGCAGGTGGTGATGCGGCTGCCGGACGGCCTTCGGGTCGGGCCGCTGGTCTGCTTCGAGTCCGCCTTCCCGGACATGAGTCGCGCTCTGACGCGGGACGGGGCGCAGGTGCTGGTCGTCCAGTCCGCGACCTCGACCTTCCAGGACAGCTGGGCGCCCGCGCAGCACGCCTCGCTCGCCGCGCTGCGCGCCGCCGAGACCTGGCGGCCGATGGTGCACGCCACGCTGACCGGGGTGAGCGCCGTCCACGGGCCGCGCGGCGAGCCGGTGGATCACCGGATGTCCACCGACACCAGCGCGGCGACCGTCTACGCGGTGCCACTGAGCCAGGGCACGAGCCCGTACGTCCGGATGGGGCCCTGGCCGGTCTACGGGGCGCTGGCCGCGCTCGCCGCCTTCTGCGCGGTGGAGGGGGTCCGCGTGCTCAGACGGCCCTCGGGCCGCTGAACTCCACCGCGTCCTTGATCACCCGCTCGCACAGCTCATGCGTGCGCAGCGCGTCCTCGGCGCTGAGCCGGGTGCCGGAGCGCACGGTGTTCAGGAAGGCGTCGGTGATCTGCTCGATCCCGCGCTGCCGGGCGACCGGCACCCAGTCGCCGCGCCGCCGCACGCTCGGCTGGCCCTTGTGATCGACGACCTCGGCGAGGTTCAGCACCTGCCGCTTGGTGTCGTGCCCCGAGACCTCCAGCACCTCCTCGGCGGAGCCGCTCATCCGGTTCATCACACCGAGCGCGGTGAACCCGTCGCCGGACAGCTGAAGGACGACGTGATGCATCAGGCCGTCGCGGATCCGGGCGCGCACATCGATGTGGTCGACCGGGCCGGGCGCGAGGAAGCGCAGCGTGTCGACGACATGGATGAAGTCGTCCAGGACGAGCGTGCGCGGATCCTCGGCGAGGCCGACGCGGTTCTTCTGCATCAGGATCAGATCGCGCGGATGGTCCAGACACTGGGCGTACCCGGGGGCGTAACGCCGGTTGAAGCCGACCATCAGCCCCACCTCCCGCTCCTCGGCCAGCCGCACGATCCGCTCACTGTCGCCGAGGTGATACGCGAGCGGCTTGTCCACATACGTCGGCACCGCCTCGATCAGCCGGGTGACGAGCTCGGCGTGGACGGCGGTGGGGGCGTGCACGAAGGCGGCGTCGAGACCGGCGGCGAGGAGCGAGTCGAGGTCGGCATGGCGCTGGCAGTCAGGAACGCGGTGGACCTCGCCGACCCGCTCCAGGGTGGCCGCGGTACGCGTGCACAGATGCGGCTCAAGGCCGGGCCGGGCCATGAGCACGGGCAGGTAGGCCTTCTGTGCGATGTCCCCGAGCCCGATGCAGCCGACCCTCACGATGATGCCTCCCGGTGCGCTTCCCGCCGCTTGGATGGGTGCCGATCCTACGACCGGGGGTGCGGCGCCTCTGCCGCTCCCCGGCCCCGCGCCCCGCCACCGCGCCGACACGCGCGACACGCCGGCGGCAACCCACCCGCGGCGGCCGGGCGGACGAGCGCGCGGCGCCCACGGCTCGCCGGCCCCGCACGCACATCGCCCACGCTCCCTGGTCCGCTTGACCGGGCACGGGCGCGCCGACGACTCGGCGGCGGGAGCCAGATCGATCGGCCAGGCGTCGCGGGCCCGCGAAGACCGGCAGGCCGGCTAGGCGGGCCGGGTCGTTGCCGCGGTGGCGGGTCCGGTGGGGTGTGGCGGGTGCCAGTCGGCGATGCCGTCGAAGCCGCGGAGGACGAGGCCGGGGCCGAGGCGGCTGAAGGCGGCGATCGTGGTGTTGCGCAGGGCGATGGCGGGGGTGCTGGTGAGAGTGGTCATGCGGGCGGTCCGGGCGGAGCGGCGGACGATGTCCATGGTGCGGGGCAGCCGGTCGCGGGTGTACGCGGCCAGGGCGGCCGAGGGATCGGCGGCGTCCGGCGCCAGATGGTGGGCGAGGACGACGGCGTCCTCGATGGCCTGGTTGCCGCCCTGCCCCATGGCCGGGGCCATCGGATGGGCCGCGTCGCCGAGGAGGGCGACCCGGCCGCGGTGGTAGGCGGGGAGCGCCTCGGCCATGAAGCGGATGTCATGGCGCAGGACATCCGGCGGCGGGGCGGCCGCGAGAATGTCGGGGACCGGCCGGTGCCAGTCACCGAAGAGGCGGAGCAGTTCGGCCCTCTCGTCGTCCGGAGCGTGGCCGCCCGGCGGGGCGACGGCCGCCGCGTAGGCGTAGACGCGGCCGTCCTTCAGCGGCTGGGTGCCCCAGATCCGGCCCTTCCCCCACGTCTCGTGCGGCGCGAAGGGCCGCTCAAGGGCGGGGATGACGACGCGCCAGGTGGTGAACCCGGCGTAGCGCGGCCCGGGGTGGGCGGGGAAGAGCGCGCGGCGGACGGCGGAGTGGATGCCGTCGGCGCCGACGACGAGTTCGGCCTCGTACGCGCCGTCCGCCGTGGTGACCCGGGCGGGGCGGTCGGCGGCGCCGGGATCGGTCAGTTCGGCGGCGGCGGTGCGTACGCGGCCCTCGGGCAGCCGGGAGGCGAGCAGTCCGACGAGGGCGGCGCGGTGGAGGAGGACCAGCGGGCCGCCGAAGCGCTCGGCCGCCGCCGCGCTGTCCATCCGGGAGAGCCAGCGGCCCCCGGGGGTGCGCAGTCCGCCGTCGCCCTGCCAGGCGGCGAGAGCACGGACGTCGTCGCCGAGGTCGATCGCGTCGAGGGCGCGCTGGGCGTTGGGGGCGAGCGAGATACCGGCGCCGACGGGTTCGAGGGTGGCGGCCCGCTCCAGGACGGTGACCGACCAGCCGCGGCGGTGCAGGGCCGCGGCTGCGGTGAGCCCGCCGATTCCGGCGCCGATGACGACGGCACGGGGCAGTTCCATGGCTCCTCCAGAGCACTACGGGTGTAGTGACCGTCAAGCTACTACACCTGTAGTGCGGACGGTAGCGTTGACCCCATGACCGCTGATCAAACCGCTGCCACCGCCCCCGCGAAGGCCCCGGCCGGATCCCGCGCCGAGTTGATCGCCGACACCGCCCTCGCGCTGCTGGCCGAGCGCGGGATGCGGGGGCTGACGCACCGCGCGGTGGACGAGGCGGCCGGGCTGCCGCTCGGGTCGACCTCGAATCACGCCCGTACCCGCGCCGCACTGCTGAAGGCGGCGGTCCGGCGGCTGGCCGAGCGCGAGGCGCAGGTGCTGACGCCCGATGAGATGCCGCGCCCCGGCGGCGGGCCCGAGGCACCCCTCGGACCCGACGGGCTGGCCGACGCGCTCGCCCTCGCCCTGCACCGCTCACTCACCGCCCAGCGCGATCTGCTGATCGCCCGCTACGAGCTCGCGCTGGAGGCGACCCGCCGCCCGGAGCTGCGGGAGTTCTACGACGCGACGGGCCGCGGCTTCCGGGAGCCGCTGGAGGCGATGATGACGGCGGTGGGCTCCACCGAGCCGCGACGGCACGCGCAGTCGCTGGTCGCCTGGTGCGAGGGGCTGATGTTCACGTGCGCGGCGGGGGCGGACCACGACGCCGTACCCGACCGCGCGGCGCTGCGCACCGGGTTCAGGGAGCTGCTGCGCGGAATGCTGGGCCGATAATGCCTGGCGGGCGGAGTGGCCGGACGGACATGATGACCGCCATGACCACCATCGAACGCCCCGATCCACCCCGGACCGCCGATGAGCGCACCAGCCTGGAGGGGTGGCTGGACTTCCACCGCGCGACCCTGGCCGTCAAATGCGAGGGGCTCGACGACAAGCGGCTGCGCGAAGCCTCCGCGCCCCCGTCCGAGCTGACCCTGCTCGGGCTGGTCCGGCATATGGCCGAGGTCGAGCGCAGCTGGTTCCGGCGGGTGCTCGCCCAGGAGGACGTACCGCCGATCTGGTACAGCGACCAGGACCCGGACGGGGAGTTCCACTTCACCGACGGGGACACCACGGAGGGCTCGTTCGCCGTCTGGCGCACCGAGATCGCCAAGGCCAAGGAGGCCGCCGCGGGCCGCTCCCTGGACGACGTCATCACCCGCCCCGGCCGTGGCGACTACAACCTGCGCTGGATCTACCTCCACATGATCGAGGAGTACGCCCGCCACAACGGCCACGCCGACCTCATCCGCGAGCGGATCGACGGCGTCACGGGAGACTAGGCCCCTGTCCGGGGATCGAGCGCCGGACGCGGCGGCGAGCTGCCCGTTCCGGATGCGCGCCCCCGGCCGCCGCCGCACGCTGAACGTAGGGCCCGCGCACCCGGCACGTCGTCGTCCGCCCGCCCTCCCCGTCCGGCGGGCGGCGGGTCCCCCGCCATGGAGCCATTCATGACCACACCGCGAGATCTGTTGATCATCGCCATGGATATGGCGTCCACTCGCCCGGTGGAGCGAGGCGATCTGTCGCTCGCTCTCGCGGGAGCCGAGGCGATCGACCTCCTGCGCGCCGAGGCCATCAGCCTGGAGGGTGATCGCATCGTGCCGGGCTACCAGCCGACGATCGCCGATCGCCTGCTGGACGAGGCCGCGTCGTCGCTCGTCCGAGAAGCGCCGTACGAGTCGGTCGGCGACTGGCTGTGGCGCAGAGGCCGCGGCCTGCCCGCGACGTATCTGTCCGACTTCGAGGCGGAAGGGCAGCTCATCCGGCAGCACCACCGCCGCTGGAAGATCTTCCGGACCAGTGAGCTGGTGCTGGTCGATTCGCCCGCTCGCCGGCTGGCGTCGAACCGCTGGGCATCCGATGAGCCCGTCCTCTCCACCCTCGCCGCGGGCGTCGGCATCGGCGACAAGCCGACCGAAGAAGCCCCGGAGGTGGCCGACGACGCGGCGACGGTGCTCACCGCCGTCGATGACGCGTTGACGGAATTGGCCGTCGAACGGCAACGGCGGGCCCGGAGGCGCGACGAGGCGGCCGTGAACAATGTGCGGCGAGGGTACTGACCCCGGACGGAGCTGTGCCGTCAAGCCGCCGCGCGAGCGTCCCAGGTCCTCGGGGAAGGCTTGGTGTGGGGGCGACCGGCGGTCCTGGCCTCCCAACGATCGGTCTTCCGGTCGGCGCGCACGCCGCTCGCCTGACCGACCGGGCAGAACCTAGTCGTCCACGGCGCCTTCCAGACGCAGCGTCAGCCGCCCGATGGCGGCCCGCACCCCGTCGCCGTACGGATCGTCGCCGAGCGCCTCGGCGCTCGCCCGCGCCAGCGCCAGCTGGCCGCGCGCCGCCTCCTCCTGACCGAGCTTCACATAGTCGGCGGCCAGATTGAGGTGGAGGGCGGGGTAGAACGCGCGCACCTCCAGGGCGCCGGTGAGCCCGTCGGCCGCCGCGAGCGCCAGCAGGTCCCACATCAGCTCGTCGGCCGGATCGTCCTGGGTGTCGGCCATGTAGTGGGCGAGGGCGCAGCGATGGTAGGGGTCGCCGCCCTTCTCGATCTCCTGCCAGAGCGCGGCGAACCGATTGCGCGCCTCCTCCCGGTCGCCGCCCCGGTGCAGCATGACCGTCTGTCCGATCCGGGTCAGCACGGCGTCGCCGCCGTCCGGCGTCTCCCGCCGCACTTCCGCCATCGCACCTCCCGCGCTCCCGCGCTTCCGCGCTCGAACGACGCTAACCGCTGGAGCCTGCCTCCCTCGGCGTGTCGGGGCTCAGCCGGGCGTGGCCGTCGTCCCGCGGACGACCGGATGCGAGGCGACGCGGCCCGGTCCGTATCGAGGAGATCCACCGGTCCGCTTGAGGGCGCGCCCCCGCCCTCAGCCCTACGGCCCGTAGCGGCGGGCCAGTTCGGCGACGGCGCGGGCGACGGCCGTCCGCAGCTCGGGCGGCCCGACCACCTCGGCGTCCGGGCCCAGCCGCAGCATGTCGTGGACCGCGATGGGCAGCGACTCCACGGGGAGCACCACACGCACCCGCCCCTCGTCGTCGGGCGGGCCCGCTCCGGCCGCCGCCACCGCGCCGACCGTGCCGAACTGCATCGGCAGCAGCTTCAGCCCGCGCTCGGAGAGCAGCAGCTCGGCCTCGCCCTGGAAGCGCGAGGACTCCAGCCGCCGGGACGACTCCTGCCAGTAGGCGACGAGATCGAATCCGGCGGGCCGCTCGAAGACCTCCTCCAGCAGCTCGGCGGCGAGGATCCGCGAGACCCGGTAGCTGCGCACGGTGTCCTCCGCACGTGCCACCAGATACCAGATGCCCCCCTTGAGGACGAGACCCAGCGCGTGCAGCTCCCGCCGTACCTCACCGCGCCAGCGGCGGTAGTGCACCCGCAGGACCCGTCGCTGCCATACGGCCTCGGCGACGGCCGCGAGATGCGGCACCGGCTCGGCGTCCCGGAACCAGCCGGGCGCGTCGAGGTGGAAGCGCTCCTGGATGCGGCGCGACCGCTCCCCCAGCCCCGCGGGAAGCGCGGCCCGCAGCTTGAGCTGGGCCGTGGTGAGGTCGGCGCCGAGGCCGAGGTCGGCGGCGGGGCCCGGCATTCCGGCGAGGAAGAGGGAGTCGGCCTCGTCGCCGGTGAGCCCGGTCAGCCGGGTGCGGTAGCCGTCGAGCAGCCGGTAGCCGCCGGCCGGGCCGCGGTCGGCGTACACGGGCACGCCGGACGTGCTCAGCGCCTCGACGTCGCGGTAGACGGTACGGACCGACACCTCCAGCTCCGCGGCGATCTCCGGCGCGGTCATCCGGCCCCGGTTCTGCAGCAGAAGGAGCAGCGAGAGAAGGCGGTCGGCGCGCATGCGGTCCATTGTGCCGCCGTACCTGACAAAAGATGTCAGGTACGGCGGACAGAGTGCCTTTCACCAGCGCTCGGAGCCCCCTGGAAAGGACGCGCCATGACCACGCACACCACCACCGGCAGCTTCACCTTCGCCCACTGGGAGGAGACGACCGTGGGGCAGGCGGGGGACGGCCCGAAGCTGGCCCACGCCACCGTCACCAACACCTTCTCCGGGGCCATTGAGGCGGCGGACACCAGCTGTGAGTACGCGATCACCTATGTCACCGCGAAGACCGGCGTCTGCTGCGGCTACGAGCTGCTGACCGGCACTCTCGACGGTCGCACCGGCAGCTTCGTCGTCGAGCAGCACGGCACCTTCGGGGAGGACGGCACGGTCCGCTGCTCCTTCGAGGTGGTGCCCGGATCCGGCACCGGCGAGCTGGCCGGGCTCACCGGATCGGGCACCTTCGTCGCCGTGCCCGGCGAACAGACCGTCCCCTACACCTTCGACTACGACCTGTAGCGAGGCCCCGGTCAGGCGCGGTCAGGAGGCGAGGCTGGGGATCCGCCAGTCGATCGGCGTATGGCCCTGGGCCTTGACCGCCTCGTCGATCCGGGTGAAGGGGCGCGAGCCGAAGAACTTCTTCGCCGACAGCGGGGAGGGGTGCGCCCCCTTCACCACCACATGCCGCTCCTCGTCGATCAGCGGCAGCTTCTTCTGGGCGTAGTTCCCCCAGAGCACGAAGACGGCCGGGTCGGGGCGCGAGGCCACCGCGCGGATCACCGCGTCGGTGAACTTCTCCCATCCCTTGCTCTTATGGGAGTTGGCCTCGCCGCCCCGGACCGTCAGCACCGCGTTGAGCAGCAGCACACCCTGCCGGGCCCAGGGCATCAGATAGCCGTTGTCGGGCACCGGGTGGCCGAGCTCCTCATGCATCTCCTTGTAGATGTTCCGCAGCGACGGCGGGGTCTTGACACCCGGCCGCACGGAGAAGCACAGCCCGTGCCCCTGGCCCTCGCCGTGGTAGGGGTCCTGCCCGAGGATCAACACCTTGACCTGGTCGTACGGGGTCGCCTCCAGGGCGGCGAAGACCTCCTCGCGCGGCGGGTAGACGGGCCCCTTGGCCCGCTCCTCCTCGACGAACTCGGTGAGCTCCTTGAAATAGGGCTTCTCCAGCTCCTCGCCGAGGACCCCGCGCCAGGACTCGGGCAGCACGTAGGGCACGTCAACAACCTCCGGTAAGTGATCCGTCCACAAGCACAGAACCTACCGGCGGCCACTGACAGCGCCTCATGCGGAGTCGGGTCCGCAGGAGGCCCGCCGGTGTCGGGACAGCGCAGGGTGGGCAGCTCCTCGGTCAAGCGACCCTTGGGCAGCCGGATCGATCCGGCTGCCCAAGGACTCTGCTCGTCGGAGCGCACACGTAGGCAACCCCCCGGAAGCGATGCGCTCGGTCAGCCGACCCCGGCGTTGAGGAAGACCCCGCCGTCCACTACCAGCGTCTGGCCGGTGATCCACGCCGCCTGGTCGGAGGTGAGGAACGCCGCCGCGCCCCCGATGTCCTCCGGCGCCCCGAGCCGCTTCAGCGGATACGCCGCGGCGGCCTCGGCCTCACGCCCCTCGTACAGCGCGGTCGCGAACTTGGTCTTCACCACGGCGGGGGCGATGGCGTTGACCCGCACCCCCGGCGCGAACTCATGGGCGAGCTGCACCGTGAGGTTGATCATGGCCGCCTTGCTCACCCCGTACGCCGCGATGAACGGCGAGGGGCTTATCCCGGCGATCGAGGAGATATTGACGATCGCGCCGCCGTTCTCCTTCTGCCATGCCTTCCAGGTCTGCTGGGCGAAGCCGAGCGCCGAGACGACATTGGTCTCGAAGACCTTGCGGATCACGCCGAGGTCGAGATCGGCGATGGGCGAGTAGACCGGGTTCGTACCGGCGTTGTTGACGAGGAAGTCGACCCGCCCGAACGCCGCCATCGCACGCTCGACGGCGGCCGCCTGATGCGCCTCGTCATGGGCCTTGCCCGGCACCCCGATCACCCGGTCGGCGCCGAGCCGCTCCACCGCCTCCTTGAGCGCGTCCTCGTTGCGCCCGGTGATGCACACCCGGTCGCCGCGCGCCACCAGCGCCTCGGCGATCGCGTATCCGATACCGCGGCTCGCCCCGGTGACGAGCGCGGCCTTGCCGCTGTCCTGAATCCCTGCGGTCATGTGAGGTGTGGCTCCTGATCAGTTGAGCGGGCCGCCGGCCACGTACATGACCTGGCCGGAGATGAATCCGGCGGCCTCGCCGGTGAAGAAGGCGATGGCCCCCGCGACGTCCTCGGGCTGTCCCACGCGCCGCACCGGGATCTGACTCGCGGCCGCCTGCTGGAAGTCCTCGAAGCCCATGCCGACGCGCTCGGCGGTCGAGGCGGTCATATCGGTGGCGATGAAGCCGGGCGCCACGGCGTTGGCGGTGATGCCGAACTTGCCGAGCTCGATGGCGAGGGTCTTGGTGAAGCCCTGCATACCGGCCTTGGCGGCGGAGTAGTTGACCTGGCCGCGGTTGCCGAGCGCGGAGCTGCTGGAGAGGTTGACGATACGGCCGAACTCCGCGTCCACCATGTGCTTCTGACAGGCGCGCGACATCAGGAACGCGCCCCGCAGATGCACGTTCATCACGGTGTCCCAGTCGGACTCGCTCATCTTGAAGAGCAGGTTGTCGCGGAGCACACCCGCGTTGTTGACCAGGATCGTCGGCGCGCCGAGCTCTTCGGCGACCCGCGCGACCGCGGCCTCGACCTGCTTGGCGTCGGACACATCGCAGCCCACGGCGATGGCCTTGCCGCCCGCCGCGGTGATCTTTTCCACGGTGCCCGCGCAGGACCCCTCGTCGATGTCGAGCACCGCGACGGCGCGGCCCTCCTCGGCCAGACGCACGGCGGTCGCCGCGCCGATGCCGCGGGCCGCGCCCGTCACGATGGCAACGCGCTGCTCGGTGGTGGACATGCGGGTTCTCCTCGCCTCGATAGCGGCTCACCATCCCGGTCCCGGTGGTGAGCAACCGCTTAGTCGCTTCAGCAGACGAGACGCTATGAGGCCCGCCACCGCCTGTCAACGACCTGCTGTAATGCGGTTGCTCACCCTCCCCGTCAACGGACGAGCAGCTCGAGCAACCGCTCGAGCTCCGCCTCCGCGTCCACCGTCAGCCCCGTGTGCACCGGACCCGGCTGGATGACCGTGGAGCGCGGCGCGACCAGCCGGCGGAAGCGCCGTCCCGCGTCGTCGCCCGCCGCCTGGCCGGCCGGCTCTCCCCCACGGCAGACGCCCTCCACCGCGTGCAGCGCGGCCCGTACGCCCGCCACGTCCGCCGAGGGGTCGAGCGCGAGCAGCCGGGCCTCGTCCGGATGGCCCGGACCCTCGACCAGTCGGTGAAGCGCCGATGCACCGTCTGCCATGAGGCGCCGAAGACCGACGGCAGTTGCCGCCAGGTGGTGCAGCGCCCCGGAAGGCTGGTCGGCTTCGAAGCGGCCCGCGCCAAGCACGGCGCAAGGCACCCGCCATCCCCAGCTGAGCAGCTGCTCCTTGGGGAGCGCGGCGACGCGCACGGATGAAGATTTCGGCAAGGGCACCTCGAGCCCCGGAAGGGAGCGGCAGGGGCTTGACCTTCGTTCTTTCAAACTGGTTTAGTTGCGCTCCGCAAGCCATTTAAACCGGTTTAATTACTGAGCGCGACCGTACG
The DNA here is from genome assembly GCF_040606675.1 of Streptomyces sp. NPDC005393. Taxonomy (NCBI): domain Bacteria; kingdom Bacillati; phylum Actinomycetota; class Actinomycetes; order Kitasatosporales; family Streptomycetaceae; genus Streptomyces; species Streptomyces sp. NPDC005393. The sequence continues at coordinate 38,936 of NZ_JBEXFG010000048.1, forward strand.
CTCCGCTGTCTTCGACTCGATGAGGGAGGCGACATGAGGCGCAGGCCGACCATCGCCGACGTGGCTCGCCACGCGGGGGTGTCCCGTAGCTCGGTGTCCTTCGCGCTCAACGACCGCCCCGGTCTGGCCGTGGAGACCAAGGCGCGCATTCTGGCCGCCGCCGAGGAACTGGGGTGGACGCCCAGCCGCCCCGCGCGGGCGCTGTCGCTCGGCAAGGCCGGTGCCATCGGGCTCGTGCTGACGCGGGAGCCCGGACTGATCGGCGCGGACCCCTTCTTCCCGGCGTTCATCGCCGGTGTCGAGTCGGTGCTGTCCGAGCGTGGCGACGGCCTGGTGCTGCATGTCACCACGGCCGCGGCTGAGCACGAGGTGTACGAGCGTCTCGCCGCGGACCGTCGGGTCGACGGCGTTCTGCTCACCGACCTCCGCCAGGACGACTCGCGTCCGGGTCTGATGGCCGACCTCGGTCTGCCGGCCGTGGTGGTCGGTCGTTCCGAGTGGTCGGACGGGCTGTGTGCGGTCGAGCTGGACGACCGCCCGGCCTTCGTGGCCGCGATTCGCCGACTGGCCGAGCTTGGCCACCGCCGTATCGCCCATGTCGAGGGTCCCCAGGAGTTCCGCCACGCCCAGCGGCGGCGCGCCGTCTGGGCGGACACTCTGGCCGAACTCCAGCTGCCTGCGGGCCCGTTGCGCCCGGGCGGCTTCACCGCGGCGGGCGGCGCCCACGCCACCCGGGAACTCCTGGCACTCGACGAGCCGCCCACGGCGATCGTCTACGGCAACGACCTGGCCGCCACCGCGGGCCTCGCGGTCGCCCAGGAGCTGGGCGTTTCCGTCCCCGGGCAGCTGTCCGTCGTGGGCTACGACGACACCCCGCTCGCCCGGTACACCCACCCGCCGCTGGCTTCCGCCCGTGCGGACGCCCAGGGCTGGGGGGAGGCGGCCGCCCGCGCCCTGGACGCGGTGATCGCGAACGGTAGCGCCCCGGACGTAGTGCTGCCGCCCGCCGACTTCCTGCCCCGCGCCTCGATCGGCCCGGCACCCAGCAGCTGAAGGCGCCGCCCTCCGAAGGGGCGGGCGTAGGGGGGTTCCGTCCGGCAACGAGGCCGGGCGTGCACAGTTCGGAGAGAACCTATGCTGAGGAGAACGGCGTACACGCTACTGGTCCTCGCTCTCGCGGGCACAGGAACAGCATGCGCCCGCTCGGGGCCCACCGCAGCCAAGGCGGTCAAGTCCCGGGGTCCGATCACCATCTGGCTGTCCAACAACCGCCAGGAGGTGGACTGGGGCAAGCGGATGGTCGCCGACTGGAACAAGGCGCATCCCGATCAGAGGATCACGGCGCAGAAGATTCCGGCGGGCAAGACCTCGGAAGAGGCCATCAGCGCCTCGATCATCGCGGGCACCAGCGCCTGTCTGGTCTTCAACACCTCGCCCGCCTCCGTGCCGCAGTTCCAGAAGCAGGCAGGGCTGGTACCGCTCAACGACTTCCCCGACGGCAAGCGGTACGTCGAGCGGCGCAGTGGCTCACTCGCCGGGCAGTACCGCTCCGAGGACGGCAAGTACTACCAGCTGCCGTGGAAGTCCAACCCGGGGATGATCCTCTACAACAAGGCGATATTCCGTAAGGCGGGGCTCGATCCGGAGCACCCCGAGCTCGCCACCTACGACGCATTCCTCAAAACCTCGCGGAAGATCGTCGCAAGCGGCGCCGCCAAGGCCGCCATCTGGCCGACTCCCAGCAGCGAGTTCTTCCAGTCCTGGTTCGACTTCTACCCTGCCTTCATCGCCGAGAGCGGCGGCAAGCAGCTGGTCGAGGACGGCAAGCCGCAGTTCGACACGGCGGCCGGCCGCCGTGTCGCCGCGTTCTGGCGGCAGATGTACGCGCAGAAGCTGGCCCCGCAGGAGGCCTACGCTGGCGACGCGCTCGGCGAGGGGAAGACCGCCATGTCGACGGGCGGGCCCTGGGCCGTCGCCGCGTACAAGGACAGCCTGGACTGGGGTGTCGTACCGATGCCGACCTCCGATGGCCGGCCCGCCGACGAGATCCACAGCTTCAGCGACGAGAAGTCCGTATCCATGTCCAGCTCCTGCGAGCACCGGGCCACCGCCTGGAAAGTGCTGAAGTTCGCCACCTCCCGCGAGCAGGACGGAGAGTTCCTCGCCGCCACCGGTCAGATGCCGATGCGTGAGCACCTGACCACCGTCTACGCCGACTGGTTCGAGCGGAATCCGTCCTACAAGCCCTTTGCCGAACAGGCGCAGCGCGTGGTCGAAGTGCCCAATGTCTCCGGCTCCATCGATGTCTGGCAGGCATTCCGCGACTCCTGGACCCGTTCGGTCGTCTTCGGCCGGCAGCCCACCGACTCCGCCCTGCACAGCGCCGCCGGGCAGATCTCCAAGCTCCTCGCCGCGTACGGAGACCCGTCATGACCCTCCAGCATGCCCAGGCCCCGGTCCGGCGCCGACGCGGCACCTCCCGCATCGGAGGCCTGTTCGTCACGCCCTACATGCTTTTCGTCCTGGTCGTCTTCGCGGTGCCCCTGATCTACACGGTGTGGATATCCTTCCACCGCTTCTACTTCACCGCCCCCGGGGCGGACGTCGACAGTCCATGGGTCGGCCTCGCCAACTACCGGACTGTGCTCACCGATCCGGTGGTCGGCCGCGCCTTTCTCAACATCCTGACCTTCCTGGTCATCAATGTGCCGCTGACCGTAGGCCTCTCCCTGGTTCTGGCCTCCGCGCTCAATGCCAAGCTGCCCTTCCGGTCCTTCTTCCGGGCCGCCTACTACCTGCCGTACGTCACGGCCAGCGTGACTCTCGTCGTCGTCTGGCAGTCCCTCTTCGGCGCCAACGGGCTGGTGAACGACCTGCTCGGCTCGCACGCCCCCGATCCGTCCTGGCTGGTCAACTCGCATCTCGCGATGCCGATGATCGCCTTCTTCGTCACCTGGAAGCAGCTCGGCTTCTTCGTGATGCTCTATCTGGCCGCACTGCAGAACGTCGGCAAGGACCTCTACGAGGCCGCCTCCGTGGACGGCGCCGGGCGTGTCCGCCAGTTCTTCTCGATCACCGTGCCAGGCGTGCGCCCGGCCACCACTCTGGTCGCCATCTACGCGATCATCACGGGCGCCAACCTCTTCAGCGAGCCGTATCTGCTCACCGGAGGCGGCGGCCCCGACCACGCCTCCGCCTCACCCGTCCTGATCATGTACCAGAAGGGCATCGAGCAGGGACACCCCGACTTCGCGGCCGCGCTCGGCGTCGTCCTCGTGGCCTTCGTCCTCATGGTGTCGCTGATCGCCCGCAAGCTCACCGAGAGGGGCAACTGACGCCATGAACGCACACACCACCCCGGCCGTGCGGCGTCGGGGCCTGCTCGGCCGGGCCGTTCAGCTCCTGGTCCTCCTGGCCGGCGCCATCGCCTTCCTCTTCCCCTTCTCCTACATGGTCGTCGGATCCTTGAGGAAGACCACCACCGGCGACCTCGCCGGGGCCGCCCCCGGCGACTTCACCGGTGCCAACTACACAGCCGTCAACGGCGCGATCTCGCTGGGCCGTTCCCTCATCAACTCCGGGATCATGACCGCCGGTGTCCTCCTGTGCACCCTGGTCTTCGGCCTCCTCACCGGATACGCCCTGGCCCAGCTGAACTTCCGCGGCCGTGGCGCCGTGTTCGCCACGCTGCTGCTGGTCCAGATGATCCCGTTCCAGCTTCTGATGCTTCCGCTCTACGTCCTCGTGGTCCGCGATTACGGGCTCGGCGACAACTACCTCGGCATGATCCTGCCGTTCGCGATCAACTCGACGGCGGTCTTCCTCTTCCGCCAGTTCTTTCTCCAGATGCCCGCGTCCCTCTTCGAGGCGGCCCGCATCGACGGCGCGAACGAACTGCGGATCCTTCTCCGCATCGCCATCCCCATGGCCCGGCCCGCACTGCTCACCGCCGTGCTGCTGACCTTCATCGGCCCCTGGAACGAATTCCTCTGGCCGTTCCTGGTCACCAAGGACGCCAGCATGCAGCCGCTGGCCGTCTCCTTGGCGAGCTTCCTCAGCAACCTTCAGGGCACCGTCGCCAACCCGACCGGAGCGCTGATGGCCGGCGCCTTCGTACTGGCCGTCCCCGCCGTGGTGCTGTTCCTCCTCTTCCAGCGCCACTTCACCACCACGAACATCGATTCCGGAGTAAAGGGCTGAACTCCCCCATGAGTACCACCACCCCCACCACCCACATCCCCTTCCGCCTGGTCCGCAAGGGCGTCGTGATGTCCCCACTGCCCGGCCAGACCAACGAGTCCGAGGGTGTCCTCAACCCCGCATCCGGCCGCACGCCCGACGGAACTCTCCACCTGCTGCCCCGCCTGGTCGCCGAGGGCAACGTCTCCCGAGTCGGCCTGGCCGAGGTCACCTTCACCGACGGTGTGCCCTCGGGTGTCGAGCGCCGAGGCGTGGTCCTCGCCCCCGATGAGGGCTGGGAACGCGGCAAGAACAACGCCGGTGTGGAAGACCCGCGCATCACCTGGATCCCCTCGCTGGGCAAGCACGTCATGTCCTACGTCGCCTACGGCCCGCTCGGCCCCAAGCCCGCCCTCGCCGTCTCCGACAACCTCACCGACTGGACCCGCCTCGGACCCATTCAGTTCGCGTACCAGCCGGACCTGGACACCGACCTCAACCTCTTCCCCAACAAGGACGTCGTGCACTTCCCCGAGCCGGTTCCCGGCCCGGACGGTGAGCTGGCTTACGCGATGCTGCACCGCCCGATGTGGGACCTCGGCTGGTTCCGTCCCGGTGAGGGCGTCCACCTGCCCGCGGGAGTCACCGACGAGCGCCCCGGCATATGGATCTCCTACGTTCCGGCCGCCGAGGCCGAACAGGACATCCGCGCGCTGACCCGTCCGCGTCAGCACCGCCTGGTGGCCCTCTCCGAGTACTCCTGGGAGGGCCTGAAGATCGGCGGCGGCCCGGCTCCGATCCGCGTCGACGAGGGCTGGCTGCTCATCCACCACGGTGTCTCCGGCTCCATCGAGGACCCCTTCGCCCAGAACCAGAAGGTGTCGTACGCCGCCGGCGCGATGATCCTCGACCCGGCGGACCCGTCGCGGGTCCTCGCCCGCTCCGACGAGCCGCTCATGGCCCCCGAGACCGAGGAAGAGCGCTCCGGGACCGTCCCGAACGTGGTGTTCCCCACCGCTGTCGAGGAGGTCGACGGCAAGCTGTACGTGTTCTACGGCATGGCTGACGCCCACATCGGTGTCGCTCTCCTGGAGCGCACCGCATGAGCTCCCCCTCCCTCGGGCTCGGGCTGGTCGGCTGCGGAGCGTTCGGGGCGTATGTCCTGGACTCCGTGGCCGGCCTGCCCGGCCTGCACATCGCCGCCGTCGCCGACGCCGACCCCCAGCGCGCACAGCCTCTGGGCGACCAGTACGCGGCGGCCGTCCGCGACGGCCTCGACGCGGTGCTCGCCACGGACCGCGTGGACATTGTGGCCCTCGCCACCCCGCCCGGCACCCACGCCGCCATGGCCACCGCGGCCCTGCGCGCAGGCAAGCACGTCTTCTGCGAAAAGCCCCTCGCCACCACCGCGGAGGATGCCCTCCGGGTACGGGACGAGGCGGTCCGGTCACCCGGCGTCCTGGTCGTCGACCACGTCCTGCGCTACAACCCGCTCCTGCGTGCCGTCCAGCGGCTCATCGAAGAAGGCCTGCTGGACGCTCCCCGGCGATTTCTCTTCGAGAACGACGCGGCAGACCAGGACCTCGGCCCCGGCCACTGGTTCTGGGACCCCGCGCACAGCGGCGGCATCTTCGTCGAGCACGGCGTTCACTTCTTCGACGCGGCCCGCGCCCTGCTCGGCAGCGAGCCCGAGTCGGTGCGCGCCACAGCGGTGCGCCGACCGGACGGCCCCATCGACATGGTCATCGCGGACGCCGTCCACCCCGGTGGCGTCCTCGCCACCCACCTTCACTCCTTCACCCACGCCCACCGCTGCGAACGCCAGTTGATGCGGCTCGATCACGGGTTCGCCGAAACCCGCATCAGCGGCTGGATCCCGACGCGCGCGACGATTACCGCGTGGACGGATGAGTCGGGCGCCGCACACTGGGAACGGCTGTCGTCACGGAGCGGGGACCTGTTGAACGTCCCCGGATTCCTCCCCCACGGCGATGAAGTGATCGCGGTGACGGTGCACCGGAACGCGGGCGACGATCAGCCTGCCCGCGGCCGGGGAGTTGAGCGCGTCGTCCCGCACCGGGTCGAGGCTGTGATCGATCTGGGCGGCGAGGAGCGCAAGCCGTACGTGTACGCACAGAGCGTGCGGGCCGCCTTCGCTGACCTGCTCCGCAGCGCGGCCGACGGCTCCGCACCCGTCGCCGACGCCTACGCGGGGCTGACCGCCGTCGCCGTGGCCGAGGCCGCCACCCGGGCCGCCGACACCGGCACCGAACAGCAGGTCACCCCCGTCCGCCGGCCGACCGGCCCCCGCGCGGGGAGCACCGCGTGAGCTGGTGGCGCCACGCCGTCTGCTACGAGATCCATCCCCGGTCCTTCGCCGACTCCAACGGCGACGGGATCGGGGACCTCCCGGGCGTGACCGCGCACCTCGACCACCTCCGGCACCTGGGTGTCGACGCCCTGTGGCTGACCCCCTGCTACCCCTCTCCGCTCGCCGACGGCGGATACGACATCGCCGACCACGCCGCCATCGCCCCCGACCTGGGCACCCTTGACGACTTCGACACCCTCACACGCCGCGCCCACACGCTCGGCATGAGGGTCATCATCGATCTCGTCCCGAACCACACCTCCGACACCCACCCTTGGTTCCGCGAGGCACTGGGATCCGCCCCCGATTCGGCCTCCCGTGACCGCTATGTCTTCCGGCCGGGCAAAGGCCCGGACGGCACGCTGCCGCCCAATGACTGGCAGTCGGCCTTCGGCGGTCCCGCCTGGACGCGCGTCAGTGACGGCGACTGGTACCTCCACCTGCACGCGCCCCAGCAGCCGGATCTCAACTGGCGTAATTCCGAGGTGTGTTCCGCCTTTACCGATGTGCTGCGCTTCTGGCTCGGCCACGGGGCCGACGGCTTCCGCGTCGACGTGGCGCATGCCCTGTTCAAGGCCGAGGGCCTGCCCGACGCCGGCCCCGGCCAGCATCAGGACCCGCTCCGCAACCACCTCATGCCCTACTACGACCAGGAGGAGCTCCACCCGCTCTACCGCGACTGGCGCACCCTTCTCAACACCCACCCCGCCCGTCCGGGCGCCTGCTCACCTGACGACCGGGTCCTGGTGGCCGAGTGCGCGGTCTTCGCTCCGGAGCGCCTGGCCCGGTACGTTCGCCCGGACGAGATGCACCAAACCTTCAACTTCGCCTTCCTGGAGGCTCCCTGGCAGGCGCGGGCCCTGCGCCAGGTCATCGACGGCTCCCTCGCCGCCAGCGGTTCCGTCGACGCCCCCGTCACCTGGGTTCTGTCCAGTCACGACGCGATACGCCCGGTCACCCGCTTCGGATCCGAACTGCGCGCCCGCTCGGCCGCCCTGCTGATGCTGGCCCTGCCCGGCGCCGTCTACCTCTATCAGGGCGAGGAACTGGCCCTGCCTCAGGCCCACATCCCCGACGACCGCATCCGCGACCCTCTGTGGGAACGTTCCGGACACACCGACCGCGGCCGCGACGGCGCCCGCTCCCCCATCCCCTGGTCCGGAAGCGCCCCTCCCTACAGCTTCACCGCCGCCTCCCCGGACCAGTGCTGGCTGCCGCAGCCGCCCGACTGGGCGGATCACTGCGTCGACGCCCAGAGGGGTGATCCACGCTCCTGCCTCGCCCTGTACCGCCAGGCACTGCGCCTGCGCCGCCAGTACCCGGCCACCGCTCAGGCCCCACTGCGCTGGCACTCGGCACCGCACGCCCCCTACCTCGCCTTCCAGCGGGGCGCACTGGCTTGCGTGGTCAACCTCGGCCCGGACCCGCTGCCCCTCGCCACTCTCGGGCTGCGAGGCCATCCCGTCCTCAGCAGCACCCCCCTGACAGGGGACACCCTCCCGCCGGACGCCGCCGTCTGGCTCGTCACGGCGTCAGGCCATCGCCCATAGCGCGCTCCAGCATGGCTTCACTGCGTCTGACCTCGTGGTGCTCTTCACCGGTCACCGGTCACCGGTCACCGGTCACCGGTCGCCGAAGAGGCGAAGCCAACAGTGACCCCGCACGGCACACCGGGTGCCTCTCGCCGCGTGGGTGCGGTGAGAGGCACCGGGGCCATGACACGAGACAGGGCTCCGCCGCCGGCGCCTCACGGGGCCCCGGCCGCTGCGACGCCCCTCAGGCGTTGGGGTCGACGCGATGCCGGCCGGCTTGGCCTTCTGAGTGCACCGACTGCCTACTGATGTAAACGAGCAGCGCCTACGCCACGTGCTCACCGAGTACCCCGAGCACTACAACTGCGGCCGCCCGCACCCGGCCTTACAACTCCGCGCTCCTGGCGACGCCCCAGACGGCATCCCCTTCCCCGCGCAACGGATCCAGCGACCTGAAGAAGATCACGAGAGCTGCCAAAAACGCAGATCAGCGCATGTACGAGACTTTTCGAACCCTCCAGTGAATTCACCTGTGAAGTCGACGTAATGTCAGATGGGAGTCCGCATTACCACTGACAGAATTCAAACCGTAACCTTTTGCTCACCGAAAGCATCGGGGATATGCGATGTACCGCAAAACGATGCAGTAAATTTTTGAACTTAATTTGAAGTGGATCTTCTATTGTTCCGGCCGGTGTTTCCCGTAAGGTCGGCACAAATTTGCGCGGCCATGCGCCCGTCGGCGCGCCCTCCAGCCGCACCTCTGCGAAATGACCGGAAGGCCGCCGCTGTCTGCCGCGCGGCCTCGTACTGAAGGGTGCCTCATGGCGGTCACCTCACAGAAAACCAGCTCACCAGGCCACACAGCGGGCAGTCTCCGACGAGACGTCGGATTCTGGGGACTACTGTTCGTCTCACTCGGATCGATCATCGGGTCCGGGTGGCTGCTGGGCGCGCTGACCGCCGCGAGCCTGGCCGGACCCGCGTCCATCCTGACCTGGGTCCTGGCAGCAGCGATGCTCACAGTACTTGCCCTGGTGCACGCCGAACTCGGCGCGGCCTACCCGTTCGCCGGCGGCACCGCCCGCTTCCCCGGCTTCGCCTTCGGGCCGCTGGCCGGCTTCTCCGCAGGCTGGATGGCCTGGCTGCAAGCGGTCACCATCGCCCCCATCGAGGTCGAGGCGACCCTCTCCTACACCGACCACATCGGGTGGGTGAAGGACCACCTCACCCTATTGCACACCGACGGCACCCTTACCAACGCCGGCATCGCGGTGGCCAGCTGTTTCATGCTTGCCTTCACCGCTGTGAACATCGTCGGCGTCCGACTGCTGGCCGAGACCAACGCCGTCACCGTGATATGGAAGACCGCGGTCCCCCTGTTCACCGTCGTGGTACTGATGACGCTGGCCTTCCACGGCTCCAACTTCACCGCCGGCGGCGGCTTCGCGCCCCACGGGGCCCACGGGGTCTTCGCCGCCCTGCCGGCCGGCGTGGTCTTCGCCCTGCAGGGCTTCGAGCAGGCCGTGCAGATGGCCGGCGAGGCCCGGAACCCGCAACGCGACGTCTCTCGCGCCGTCATCGTGGCGACCGCCATCGGCACCGTCGTCTACATCCTGCTCGAGGTCGCCTTCATCGGCGCTCTCGACCCGGGCCACCTGCTGCACGGCTGGGCCAACCCGATCGGTGAGGGCGACTTCGGCCCGTACGCGACCCTGGCGATCGGGGCCGGCGCGGGCTGGCTGGCCGTCATGCTCTACATCGACGCCGTCGTCTCCCCGGCGGGCACCGGCCTGGTGTACATCGCCACCTCCTCCCGCCTGTCCTACGCCCTTGGACGGCAAAAGTCCCTGCCCGGTGGCGTCACCAAGGTCAACCGGCGCGGCGCGCCCATCGCCTCGATCCTGCTCGCCTTCATCATGGGCGAGATCGCCTTCCTGCCCTTCCCGAGCTGGCAGTCGCTGGTCGGCCTGGTCACCTCGGCGACGGCCATCATGTACGCCTTCGCCCCCGTCGCTCTGCACGCGCTGCGCCTGCGCCACCCGGAGCAGCCGCGGCCCTACCGTCTGCCCGCGTGGCGGTTGCTCTCGCCCGTGGCCTTCGTCTCGGCCAACCTGCTCATCTACTGGTCGGGCTACCAGGCCGCCTGGAAGCTCGGGCTGGCCATGCTCATCGGCCTGCTGCTCTTGGCTGCCACCCGTGCCACCACCCCGGCCGCGGAGCGCACGGCCCTGCTGGTACGGGCGTCCGCCTGGGTGTGGCCCTGGCTCGGCGGCCTCGTCGTGATCGGCCGGTTCGGCCGGTACGGCGGCAGCAACACGCTGCCGAACTGGTGGGACCTGCTGGTAGTTGTCGCCTTCGGCCTGGCCGTCTACTACGGGGCGGTGCGGCTGGCACTGTCCACCGAGGAGGTGGACAAGGCGGTCGTCGCGGAGGGCGAGCTGGACGCGGCAGCCGACCCGGTCACCGCGTCCACCGTGTGAGCCAGGGACTGGTTGGCATAACCGCCACCACCACGGGCGCGGGCCGGGGCAGCATAGCGACTGCCCCGGGCCTGCGCTGTGACCGGGCGCGGGCCGGCTTGCGGGCGAGCACGGAGACCGTCCAGGTGCGGCGCGAGGCGAGCCGGCAGGCCGCTATGCGGATCGCGAGCGGCAGAAAGGCGCAGGCCGCC
>NZ_JBEXFG010000049.1:0-26268 GCF_040606675.1 Streptomyces sp. NPDC005393
GGCCAGGAAGGCGTCGTTGAGCCCCTGTGCGCCGCCCATGCGCTGAATGATCTCGCGGGTCTGGTCGCTGTCGCCGAGGAAGTCGTCGGCGCCGTCACGGCCGCACCCCAGACCCCGCCGGGGGCGCGCCGCCAAGCCCCGCCGAGCCCCCGCCCCCGGGCCTCGGTCCTCAAGCGCCGGACGGGCTGGATTTCCGGCCCACGCCGGATAATCCAGCCCTGGCCAGGCGCGAAGGCCCAGCCAGGCGGGGCCCGTCCGGCGGCGCAGCGCCAGCCCAGGGGCCGACGAGGGCCCGGGCCCGGCCCGGGGCTGCAGCACCGAGCCGTACAGCCACCCGGCGGGCCGGGGGCGCAGCCCCCGAACGGGTCCGGGGCGAGGCTCCGGCGGGGGTCCGGGGGCCGGCGCCCACGACCCGCGCCCCGAGCCCGGCACCAAGGCCGCGATCTTCCACCAGGTGGTGGCGCTGGGCCCGGCCAAGGAGCTGTCGGCGATCACGCTGACCGCGCCATCGCCGTCGGGCACCGCGCGGGCGCATATCTTCGCGCTCTCGCTGGAGAAGAACACATCTCGCTTTCGCGCTCTCGCTGGAGAAGAACACATAAGGACCCATCCGCACACCATCGAACACACACCGCGCCGGCCGCCCCTCCTGGGGCGGCCGTTATCGCTCATGCGTGCAGCCGAGATGACAACTGAGAGAATTTGTTGGCACCCAGTGTCTTGCGGGGTGGCACAGCGTGCCATACCGTGAAGGTGTCCGGGCGGCCGGCGCGTTGGTCACCATCGCGCGTCGGCTGTCCCCGCAAAGAGCCGCTTTGCGCGCCCGGCACCGCCTGCGTCACCAGGCACCCGGCGCTACCCGCGCCGCATCGAGCACCATCTCCGCCGAACCGACGGCACCGCAGCAACACCCGTCACGAGCCCAGCGTTCCCTCAAGCGTCCCCAGACAGACGCTTCGCCGGAGGCACCGATGAACGAGATACTTGACGCGATCCTGGCGTCGGACACAGCACCCGAGGACTTCGCGGCACTGCGCATCCCCGAGTCGTACCGCGCGGTGACCGTGCGCAAGGACGAGGCCGAGATGTTCGCGGGCCTCACCACCCGGGAGAAGGACCCCCGCAAGTCGCTGCACGTGGACGAGGTGCCGGTGCCCGAACTGGGCCCCGGTGAGGCCCTGGTCGCCGTGATGGCCAGCTCGGTCAACTACAACTCGGTGTGGACCTCCATCTTCGAGCCGGTGTCGACCTTCAGCTTCCTGGAGCGGTACGGCAGGCTCTCCCCCCTGACCAAGCGGCACGACCTGCCGTACCACATCATCGGCTCCGACCTCGCGGGCGTCGTGCTGCGCACCGGACCGGGCGTCAACGCCTGGAAGCCGGGCGCCGAGGTCGTCGCGCACTGTCTGTCGGTGGAGCTGGAGAGCGCCGACGGCCACAACGACACCATGCTCGACCCCGAGCAGCGCATCTGGGGCTTCGAGACCAACTTCGGCGGGCTCGCCGAGATCGCCCTGGTCAAGACGAACCAGCTGATGCCCAAGCCCAAGCATCTGAGCTGGGAGGAGGCGGCCGCGCCCGGTCTGGTCAACTCCACCGCGTACCGGCAGCTGGTCTCCCGTAACGGCGCCGGGATGAAGCAGGGCGACAACGTCCTGATCTGGGGCGCGAGCGGTGGACTCGGCAGTTACGCCACGCAGTTCGCGCTCGCGGGCGGAGCGAACCCCATCTGCGTCGTCTCCTCGCCGCAGAAGGCCGAGATCTGCCGCAGGATGGGTGCCGAGGCGATCATCGACCGCACCGCCGAGGACTACAAGTTCTGGAAGGACGAGCACACCCAGGACCCGCGCGAGTGGAAGCGGCTCGGCAAGCGGATCCGCGAGCTGACCGGCGGCGAGGACGTGGACATCGTCTTCGAGCACCCGGGCCGGGAGACCTTCGGCGCGAGCGTGTACGTCACCCGTAAGGGCGGCACGATCGTCACCTGCGCGTCCACCTCCGGCTACAACCACGAGTACGACAACCGCTATCTGTGGATGTCGCTGAAGCGGATCGTCGGCTCGCACTTCGCCAACTACCGCGAGGCGTGGGAGGCCAACCGGCTCATCGCCAAGGGCAAGATCCACCCCACCCTCTCCAAGACCTACCGTCTCGGCGAGACCGGCCAGGCCGCGTACGACGTGCACCGCAACCTGCACCAGGGCAAGGTCGGCGTGCTGTGCCTGGCCCCCGAGGAGGGCATGGGCGTGCGCGACCAGGCGATGCGCGACCAGCACATCGACGCCATCAACCGCTTCCGGGATGCCTGATGAGTGGCGAACCCAACCCGAAGGACCGCCCGTGGCTGATGCGGACCTACGCCGGGCACTCCACAGCCGAGGCGTCCAACGAGCTGTACCGGCGCAATCTGGCCAAGGGCCAGACCGGGCTCTCGGTCGCCTTCGATCTCCCGACGCAGACCGGCTACGACCCGGACCACATCCTCGCGCGCGGTGAGGTGGGCCGGGTCGGGGTCCCGGTCTCGCACCTGGGTGATATGCGACGGCTGTTCCAGGACATCCCGCTGGAGCAGATGAACACGTCCATGACCATCAACGCGACGGCGATGTGGCTCCTGGCGCTCTATCAGGTCGTCGCGGAGGAGCACGGCGCCGACATCGGCAAGCTCCAGGGGACGACGCAGAACGACATCGTCAAGGAGTACCTCTCGCGCGGGACGCATGTCTTCCCGCCGGGGCCGAGTCTGCGGCTGACCACCGACATGATCGCGTACACGGTCCACCACATCCCCAAGTGGAACCCGATCAACATCTGCAGCTACCACCTGCAGGAGGCCGGGGCCACTCCGGTGCAGGAGATCGCGTACGCCATGTCGACGGCGATCGCCGTGCTGGACGCGGTGTTCGCGTCCGGCCAGGTCCCCGAGGACCGCAAGGGCGATGTGGTGGCCCGGATCTCCTTCTTCGTGAACGCGGGGGTCCGGTTCATCGAGGAGATGTGCAAGATGCGCGCCTTCGGCCACATCTGGGACCGCATCACCCGGGAGCGCTACGGCATCGAGAACCCCAAGCAGCGCCGCTTCCGCTACGGCGTCCAGGTCAACTCGCTCGGGCTGACCGAGGCCCAGCCGGAGAACAACGTCCAGCGCATCGTCCTGGAGATGCTGGCCGTGACCCTCTCCAAGGACGCCCGCGCCCGAGCCGTCCAGCTCCCGGCCTGGAACGAGGCGCTCGGTCTGCCGCGCCCCTGGGACCAGCAGTGGTCGCTCCGTATCCAGCAGGTCCTCGCCCATGAGAGCGATCTGCTGGAGTACGACGACATCTTCGAGGGCTCGCATGTGATCGAGGCCAAGGTCGCCGCGCTGGTCGAGGAGACCGAGGCCGAGATCGAGCGGATCCAGGAGATGGGCGGGGCCATGGCCGCCGTCGAGTCCGGCTATCTCAAGGCGCAGCTGGTGTCCTCGCACGCCGAGCGCAGGGCGCGGATCGAGGCCGGTCAGGAGAAGATCGTCGGCGTCAACTGCTACGAGTCCACCGAGCCGAATCCGCTCACCGCCGATCTCGACACCGCGATCATGACGGTGGACCCGGCGAACGAGGCGCGGGTGGTCTCGGCCCTCCACGCCTGGCGCGAGCGGCGCGAGGAGGGCCCGGCCCAGGAGGCCCTGACCGCGCTCCGCAAGGCCGCCGCGGGGACCGAGAACATGATGGCCGCGACCCTCGACTGCGCCCGCGCGGGCGTGACGACGGGCGAGTGGACCTGGGCGCTGCGCGATGTCTTCGGCGAGTTCCGCGCCCCCACCGGGGTCGGCGGCGCGCCGGTGGCCGTCGCCGCGGAGGCGGGCACGCTGCTCGCCTCCGTCCGCGAGAAGGTCGACAAGACCGCGGTCGAGCTGGGCGGCGGCAGGCTGCGGCTGCTGGTCGGCAAGCCGGGTCTGGACGGGCACAGCAACGGCGCCGAGCAGATCGCCGTACGGGCCAGGGACGCCGGCTTCGAGGTGGTCTACCAGGGGATCAGGCTCACCCCGGAGCAGATCGTCTCGGCGGCGGTCGCCGAGGATGTGCACTGCGTCGGCCTGTCCATCCTCTCCGGTTCGCATGCCGAGCTGGTGCCCGACGTCCTGGAGCGGCTGCGCGCCGCGGGCGCCCAGGACATGCCCGTCATCGTCGGCGGCATCATCCCGGCCGCGGACGCCGCCGCACTGCGCGCGGCGGGTGTCGCCGCCGTTTTCACCCCCAAGGACTTCGGTATCACCGAGATCATCGGCCGTATCGTCGATGAGATCCGTACCGCGAACACGCTCCCCCCTCTGGAGGTTCCCGCATGACCGCCCCCGACCGCGCCGACCGCCTGCGCCCCCGCCGCTCGTGCCTGGCCGTCCCCGGATCCAATCCGCGCTTTCTGGAGAAGGCCCAGGGGCTCCCGGCCGACCAGGTCTTCCTGGACCTGGAGGACGCATGCGCGCCACTGGCCAAGGAGGACGCCCGGCACACCATCGTCAAGGCGCTGAACGAGGGCGACTGGACCGGTAAGACCCGGGTGGTGCGGGTCAATGACTGGACCACCCACTGGACGTACCGGGACGTCATCACGGTCGTCGAGGGCGCGGGCCCGAACCTCGACTGCATCATGCTGCCGAAGGTGCAGGACGCACAGCAGATCATCGCGCTCGACCTGCTGCTCACCCAGATCGAGAAGACCATGGGCTTCGAGGTCGGGCGGATCGGCATCGAGGCGCAGATCGAGAACGCCAAGGGCCTGGTGAACGTCGACGAGATCGCCGCCGCCTCGCCGCGGCTGGAGACCATCATCTTCGGCCCGGCCGACTTCATGGCGTCCATCAACATGAAGTCGCTGGTCGTCGGCGAGCAGCCGCCCGGCTACCCGGCCGACGCCTACCACTACATCCTGATGCGGATCCTGATGGCCGCCCGCACCCATGACCTCCAGGCGATCGACGGCCCGTATCTGCAGATCAAGAACGTGGACGGCTACCGCGAGGTGGCCGGGCGGGCCGCGGCGCTCGGCTTCGACGGCAAGTGGGTGCTGCACCCGGGCCAGGTGGAGGCCGCCAATGAGGTCTTCTCCCCCTCGCAGGAGGACTACGACCACGCCGAGCTGATTCTGGACGCGTACGACTACTGCACCTCGGAGGCGGGCGGCAAGAAGGGCTCGGCGATGCTCGGCGACGAGATGATCGACGAGGCCAGCCGCAAGATGGCGCTGGTCATCGCGGGCAAGGGCCGCGCGGCCGGGATGGTCCGCACCTCTTCCTTCCAGGCTCCGGAGGCGTGAGAACGATGCAGTTCGGCCGTACCTACGAAGAGTTCACGGTGGGCGACGTCTATCGGCACTGGCCGGGGAAGACGGTCACCGAATACGACGACCACCTCTTCTGTCTGCTCACCATGAACCATCACCCGCTGCACATGGACAGCAACTACGCCGAGAAGACGACCGATTTCGGCAAGAACGTGGTGGTCGGGAACTACATCTACTCCCTCCTGCTGGGCATGTCGGTGCCGGATGTCTCCGGAAAGGCCATCGCCAACCTGGAGGTCGAGTCGCTGAAGCACGTCGCGCCGACCTTCCACGGCGACACGATCTACGGCGAGACGAAGGTCCTGGACAAGACGCCGTCGAAGTCCAAATCGGACCGGGGCATCGTGTATGTGGAGACCAAGGGCTACAAGCAGGACGGCACCCTGGTCTGTGTCTTCCGGCGCAAGGTGATGGTGCCGACGGCGACGTACATCAAGGAGCGCGGCGGCGAGCAGCCGGGCCGCCCGGAGCTGGGAGAGCACTGATATGAGCCGCCTCGCGCAGACCGAGGGACTGACCGACATCCAGCGGGAGATCCTGTCGACGGTCAGGGATTTTGTCGACAAGGAGATCCTGCCGGTCGCGACCGAGCTGGAACATCGCGATGAATATCCGACCGCGATCGTCGAGGGGCTGAAGGAGCTCGGCGTCTTCGGGCTGATGATCCCGGAGGAATACGGCGGTCTGGGTGAGTCACTGCTCACTTACGCACTGTGCGTGGAGGAGATCGCCCGCGGCTGGATGAGCGTGTCGGGCATCATCAACACGCACTTCATCGTGGCGTACATGCTGAAGCAGCACGGGACGCGGGAGCAGAAGGACTACTTCCTGCCCAAGATGGCGCTGGGCGAGATCCGGGGCGCCTTCTCGATGTCGGAACCGGCGCTTGGCTCGGATGTGTCCGCGATCACCAGCAAGGCGGTGCGGGACGGCGATGAGTACGTCCTGAACGGGCAGAAGATGTGGCTGACCAACGGCGGCACATCGACGCTGGTCGCGGTCCTGTGCCGGACCGACGCGGATGAGGGGCAGGAGGGCGCCGCCCCGCACAAGTCGATGACCACCTTCCTGCTCGAGAAGGAGCCGGGCTTCGGCGAGGTCCGGCCCGGACTGACCATCCCCGGCAAGATCGACAAGATGGGCTACAAGGGAGTCGACACCACCGAGCTCATCATGGACGGACTGCGCATTCCGGCAGATCGCGTACTCGGCGGTTCCACCAATCGCGGTTTTTACCAAATGATGGACGGAGTGGAGGTCGGCCGGGTCAATGTGGCCGCCCGCGGGTGTGGCGTGGCGCGTCGCGCTTTCGAGCTGGGCGTTGACTACGCACAGCAGCGGCATACCTTCGGGAAGCCGATCGCCCAGCACCAGGCCATCCAGTTCAAACTGGCCGAAATGGGAACAAAGGTCGAGGCGGCCCATGCGATGATGGTCAATGCGGCCCGTAAGAAGGACTCGGGCGCGCGCAACGACCTCGAGGCGGGAATGGCGAAGTACCTGGCGTCCGAGTACTGCAAGGAGGTCGTGGAGGACGCCTTCCGTATCCATGGCGGGTACGGGTTCTCCAAGGAATACGAGATCGAGCGCCTCTACCGCGAGGCACCGATGCTTCTCATCGGCGAAGGCACCGCTGAGATCCAGAAAATGATTATTGGACGACGGCTCCTGGAGGAATACCGAACCCAAGGCTGAACGTCCCTTTTGGGGTGGTATCCGAGAGAAGAAGGTCACACCGCGCCAAGGGTCTTCGGCCACCGACAGGCCCTGGCGCTTGCCCAGTTACCGCTCGCAACCGATACCATCCGGGAAAGCCGCCGTCCCCAAGTCTCGCGTCGCGGCATCCTCCGCTACGAAGGTCATCCATGCCCCACAGCCATTCCTCTGCACAACGCGGCCGCGTCCGCCTCGCGCGCGGAGCGTCGCCGTGGCTCCTCCCGACCGTTGCCACCGCGGCGGTCAGCCTTACTCGCGCCCGCCGCTCCGGACGCTGGGCGGCGGTCGCCGTGCCCGCCGCCGCGCTCGCGGCGGGCATGCTGTGGTTCTTCCGCGACCCCGAGAGAGAAATCACTCAGGGCCGTGTCATCTCCCCGGCCGACGGTGTGGTGCAGAGCATCATGCCGTGGAAGGACGGGCGCACCCGCGTCGCCATCTTCATGAGCCCGCTCAATGTCCACGTCAACCGCGCCCCGCTGGCCGGCACGGTGACCTCGGTCGAGCACATCCCGGGCGGCTTCGTTCCCGCGTTCAACAAGGAGAGCGAGAACAACGAGCGGGTCGTCTGGCACTTCGACACCGAGCTCGGCGACATCGAGATGGTTCAGATCGCCGGCGCCGTCGCCCGGCGTATCGTGCCCTATGTGCCGCAGGGCACGAAGGTCGAACAGGGTGAGCGGATCGGTCTCATCCGCTTCGGTTCGCGCGTCGACATCTACCTCCCCGAGGGTGTCGATGTCGCGGTCGAGGTCGGCCAGGCCACCACCGCGGGGGTGACTCGCCTTGACCGTGATTGATCCCGATACACAGGCCGCCTGGGTCCCCGAGGCCGAGGTGGACGCCGTCGACGAGGCGGACGACATGCCGCTGTCGACGCGACTGTCGATAGCCGACACGCTCACCCTCGGTAACGCCACCTGTGGCTTCCTGGCGGTGTACTTCACCACCACCGGCGTCCTCATCCCGCACCTCACGGGCAGCGAGGACGGCGGCATGACGCGGCACAGCGCCGCCTCGGCCGTCATGCTGATGCTGCTCGCGTCCGTCTTCGACCTCTTCGACGGGCTCGTCGCGCGGAAGCTGCGCAGCTCGGCGATGGGCGCGGAGCTGGACAACCTCTCCGACCTGATCAGCTTCGGGCTCGCCCCGGCGTACTTCGTGCTCGTGTGGGGCATGGTCGCCGACGACGCGTATCAGCGGGTGTCGGCGGTGGCCGCCATCGTGGTGCTGCTCGCGGTGGTGCTGCGACTCGCCAGATTCTCCTGCGTCACACTCCGTGACGGCGTCTTCCAGGGCATGCCGAGCCCCTTCGGTGCGCTGACCGTCGTCTCGGTCGTCCTGCTGGGTCTGCCCTTCGTGCCGACGCTGCTCGCGATCATCGGCGTGGCGTGGCTGATGGTGAGCCGCGTGGAGTACCCCAAGCCGCGCGGCCGGCTCGCGGTGGCCATGCTCGGCTGGATCGTGACCAGCATGGCCCTCCTGGCGGCCTGGGCCTTCGAGGCCCCCGGCGGCGAGCTGCTGCTCCAGTCGGCCTGCGCCCTGCAGGTCGTCCTGGCCGCGGTGATCCCCCTCTTCGCCACCGCCCGCCGGGTCAACGCCTTCCGTGACAACCGCCGCGAGGCGAGGGCGGCGCACCTGCCGTAGCGGCCTTCGGCCGCCTGTCCCCGGACGAAACGCCGTGGGGCCCGAGCTTCCCGCTCGGGCCCCACGGCGTTTTCTGGCTTACGGCTCCGGGGTACCGCTCACGGTCGCCGGGCGGCCGCCTCAACCAGGCGCCGGTCCAGCTCGGCATCCAGATCGGCCTCATCCGGCTTGCCGGGGCCGTAGCCGTTCCACTGCCGCAGCGCGGCACGGGCCTGCTCGGCGCGCTCGGCGGGGGTCAGCAGGGTGTTGGCGAGGCGGGCGAGATAGGCGCGCGGGGAGAGGCCCTCTGCAGCCTCGGCCACCCCGACGTCAGGCCAGGAAATCCGCCGCCAACCGCTCGGCGGCGCGTTCCAGCAACGGCCCGGCCTCGGCGATGCAGCGCGCCGCGTCCGGCTCCAGGTCCGTCAACGGATACGCACGGCGGATGCCCGCGTTGCCCAGGGCCGACGGGGAGAGGGCGAGGCGGCCGCAGACCGCCACCACCTCGATCCCGCGCGCTCGGGCGGCCGCCGCCACGCCCGCCGGGGCCTTGCCGTGGAGGGTCTGTTCGTCCAGGGAGCCCTCGCCCGTGATCACCAGGTCCGCGCCCTCCAGCGCGGCGGCGAAGCCGAGGACGTCGAGCATGACGTCGATGCCGGGGCGGAAGGCCGCGCCGAGGCCGATGAGGGCGCCGAAGCCGATGCCGCCCGCCGCGCCCGCGCCGGGCGCGAGGGCGTGTTCGGCGGCCCTGGAGCCCACCGCGCGCTCCAGGACGCGTACGTAGTGGGCGAGGGCGGCGTCCAGGGCCTCGACGTCGTCCTCGTTCGCCCCCTTCTGCGGGCCGTAGACCGCCGCCGCGCCCTTGGGGCCGGTGAGCGGGTTGTCGACGTCGCTTGCCAGGACGATCCCGGTGTCCGCGAGCCGGGGGTCGAGGCCGGACAGATCCGCCGTGGCCAGGTCGCGCAGCGGTCCGCCGCCCGGGGCCACGGGCGTGCCGTCGGCCCGCAGGAGGCGCGCGCCGAGTGCGCTGAGCATGCCCGCCCCGCCGTCGGTCGTGGCGCTGCCGCCGACGCCGAAGACGATCGTGCGGGCGCCCGCGTCGAGCGCCGCGCGCAGCAGCTCGCCGCTGCCGTACGTGGTCGCGGTGAGCGGTGCGAACACCCCGTCCGGCAGATGGCGCAGCCCGGACGCCTCGGCCATCTCCACCACGGCCGTGGACTCGCGCAGCGCGTACGCCGCCGTCACCGGGGCGCCCAGCGGCCCGGTGACCCGTACCTCGCGCCGTTCGAACCCGGCCGCGACCGCCGCGTCCACCGTGCCGTCACCGCCGTCGGCCACGGGCAGCGCCTCGATGCACAGCCGGGCGCCACCGTCGGGGGCGCCCCGTCGCAGCCCGGCCGTCACCCGCTCGGCGACCTGTGCGGCCGTGAGTGAGCCCTTGAACTTGTCCGCGGCGATGAGCACGCGGACCGGCGGCCTCGCCTGGCCCTCCGCCCATGTCCTCGGCTCTGCCTTCCCCGTGTTCGTCACCGTGGTAACCCCTTGCTTTCGAACAGGCAGTCGCGCCGCTGTGACCCTATCCGGCGTATGCGCCCTTGCCCACTACCGCTTTCCCGAGCGCCGCCGCGCCGACTCCGGTACACCTGACGCATGGGGCTCAGCGCGAGCGCACTCGCGGACCGGATCCACGGCGGCTGGCTCGGCCGTATCGCCGGGAACATGCTCGGCAAACCCGTGGAGCGCGGCGAACACTGGACCCGCGACCGCATCGACCGCTATCTGCGCCGCGCCGACGCCCTGCCGCTGACCGACTACCTCCCGGTGCTGGAGCCGCCGCCGGACCCGGTGGAGTTCGATCTGCGCCCCGAGTGGCAGGAGTGCACCCGCGGCCGGATCCACGGCAGCTGCCGCGACGACGATGTGGACTACTCCATCCTCGGGCTGCATCTCCTGGAGACGCACGGCTTCGACTTCACCACCGAGCAGGTCGGCGAGGTGTGGCTGCTGCGCCTGCCGTATCTGCAGACCTTCACCGCCGAGCGGGCCGCGTACCGCAATCTCGCGACCGGGGTGAAGCCGCCGCTCAGCGCGACCCTCGACAATCCGTACCAGGAGTGGATCGGCGCCCTGATCCGCGCCGACATCCACGGCTGGGTCAACCCGGGCGATCCGCGCCGGGCCGCCGCGATGGCCCGCCGCGACGCCGTCCTCTCGCACACCGGCAACGGCGTGTACGGGGCGATGTGGGCGGCCGCGCTGATCGCCGCCGCGTTCACGGCGGACGGCCCGCGCGATGCCATCGAGACGGCCCTGGAGCGGATCCCGCCGCGCTGCCGCCTCGCCCGTACGGTGCGCCGCGTCGCCTCCCTGCACGAGGCCGGGGTGGACTGGGCGGACGCGCTCGACCAGACGGAACGGGAGACGACCCGACTGCCGTGGATCCATGTCGTCCCCAACGCCGCCGTCCTCACGGCCGGGCTCCTCTACGGCGCGGGCGACTTCACCTCGACCATCGCACTGACCGTACGCGGCGGCCTCGACACGGACTCCAACGGCGCGACGGCCGGATCCGTCGCGGGCGTCCTGTGCGGGGCCGCGGCCATCCCGCCGCAGTGGACCGACCCCCTGGAGGACCGGGTGCGCAGCGCCGTCTTCGGCTTCGACGGCGCGAGCATCAGCGACCTGGCGGCGCGTACGCACCGGCTGGCGGTGGCGGCAGGTCCTTAGCCGCGCGCGACAGCCGCGCGCGACGTACCGTACGAACCGCGCCGAGCCGTCACGCCCCACGGCGAGGCCGGGCGGCGTCACATCCTGGGAATCCGCACCCTGACTATTTCGTTCAGTGACGGCAACCCACCGCGAGGGGGAACCTCCACCGGGGCCACTGCCGGCAGACGGATTTTGTCACCGAGCGGCTCACCGGCGGCGCCCAGCACCTCGTAGGTGGCGGGCCCGCCCTTGGCCGCCGACTTGGTCATGACCTGCGCGAACATCTGCCCGCGGTGCGGGTCGGCCCAGATGGTGAAGTCGCGCACGCCCTCCTTTCGGGCGGTGCGGTACTCGGCCGGGCCGCCGCCGGGAGCGTACCGCCGCTCGGGGAAGGCCAGGATAAACGCGTTCGCCGCCGTCCACGCCCTGTGCGTACGCTCGCCGCATGAGCAGCGAGACGACCCACCGGCCCCTGGTGGCGATCCTGAGCGGGGCGGGCATCTCCACGGATTCCGGGATCCCCGACTACCGCGGTCCGCAGGGCCTGTGGCGGCGGGATCCCGAGGCCGAGAAGCTCGTGACGTACGACTACTACATGACCGACCCGGAGATCCGCCGCCGCTCATGGCGGATGCGGCGGGACAGCAAGGCCCTGCGCGCCCGGCCCAACGGCGCGCACGAGGCCGTGGCCCGACTGGAGCGCTCCGGCGTCCCGGTCCGCGTGATCACCCAGAACGTCGACGGGCTCCACCAGCTCGCCGGGCTGCCCGCCCGCAAGGTGCTCGAGCTCCACGGCACGGCACGGGCCGTCCAGTGCACCCAATGCCATGTGCGCTCCGGCATGGAGGAGGCGCTGGAGCGGGTCGCGGCGGGCGACCCGGATCCGGCGTGCCGGGAGTGCGGCGGGATCCTGAAGTCGGCGACGGTGATGTTCGGGGAGAGCCTCGACTCCGAGGTGCTGACCGAGGCGGTCGCCGTGGCGCAGGCGTGCGAGATCTTCATCGCGGTCGGCACCAGCCTCCAGGTCCAGCCCGCGGCCTCCCTCGCCGGGATGGCTGCCGAGCACGGCGCCCGCCTGATCATCGTCAACGCCGAGCCGACGCCGTACGACGAGCTCGCGGACGAGGTCGTCCGCGAGTCCATCGGCACGGCGCTGCCGGCGCTGCTGGACCGGATCGCGGCGGGCGGCTGAGTCACCGTCCGGCGGTCCAGAATTCGGCGAGCCCGAGGAGCGCCGCGTCGCGGCTCTCGAAGTCGAGCAGTTGCCGCTTGCGGCCGAGGCCGCCGCCGTAGCCGGTGAGGCTGCCGGTCGAGCCGACGACGCGGTGGCAGGGGACGATGATGCCGACCGGGTTCTTGCCGTTGGCCAGGCCGACGGCGCGGGAGGCGGTGGGCTGTCCGATCCGGTCGGCCAGCCGGCCGTACGAGAGCGTCTCGCCGTACGGGATGCGGCGCAGCTCGGCCCAGACGCGGCGCTGGAAGGGTGTGCCGGTCAGCTGGAGCGGCACGTCGAAGTCGGTCAGCTCGCCCGCGAAGTAGGAGTCGAGCTGGCGGATGGTCTCGGCGAAGGGCGCCTCGTCGGGGGCGCCGGGGGTGCCGAAGGTCTCCTGGGGCGGGCGGTGGCGCTGGTCGGTCATGTACAGGCCGCTCAGGGCGCCGTCGGTGGCCACGAGGGTGAGCGGGCCGACCGGGCTGTCGACGACGGTGTGAAGGCGGTTCATGGGCGGAGTCTCCTGGTGGGTCAGGCCGCCGGCAGGCGGTTGATGGCGTGCGCGCCGTCGGTCGCCCAAAGGTATTGGACGGCGTACGCGCGCCAGGGCCGCCAGCGGGCGGAGTGGCGGGTGAGGGCCCCGGGCGTGGCGGGCAGGTCCAGCTCGGCGGCGGCCCGCCGCACTCCGAGGTCGGTCGGTATGAAGGCGTCCGGGTCGCCGAGCGCGCGCATCGCGATCAGCTCGACGGTCCACGGCCCGAGCCCCGGCAGCGCGGTCAGGCTCGCGCGGGCGTCCTCCCAGTCGCTGCCGACGCCGAGTGCGACCCGGCCCTCGGCGAGCGCGTCGACCAGTCCGGTGAGGGTGGTGCGGCGGGTGCGCGGCATGGCCAGCGCTTCGGGGTCCAGACCGGCCAGGGCCCGGACGGACGGGAAGAGGTGGGTCAGTCCGCCCGCCGGGTCCTCCACCGGCTCGCCGTGCGCGGTCACCAGGCGCTTCGCGAGGGTACGGGCCGCCGCCGTGGACACCTGCTGCCCGAGCACGGCGCGCACCGCGAACTCCTCGGCGTCCACCGTGCGCGGCACCCGCCGCCCCGGCGCCTTGTCCACCAGTGGGGCCAGTCGGAGGTCCGTACGCAGCAGATCGTCCACGGCGGCCGGGTCCGCGTCGAGGTCCAGCAGCCGCCGGCACCGGCTGATCGCCCCGGCCAGATCGCGCAGATCGGCGAGGGAGAGCTGACAGGCGATGTGGTCGGGGCGCGGGCTCAACGCGACGACCCCGGGCCCGTACGGCAGCCGCAGCGTCCGCCGGTAGGCCCCGTCGCGCCACTCCTCGACACCCGGGACCGCGGTGGCGGCCAGATGCCCGAAGAGGTTGTCCGGGCACAGCGGCGCCCGGAAGGGCAGCCGCAGCGTCAGCGCCCCCGGCACACTGGTCTGTGGACCTCCCCGGGCCCGCTGCCGCAGCTCGGTCGGCGAGAGCGCGAAGACCTCCCGTACGGTCTCGTTGAACGCGCGGATGCTGGCGAACCCCGCCGCGAAGGCGATGTCCCCCATCGGCAGCCCGCTCGTCTCGATCAGCAGCCGCGCGGTCTGCGCCCGCTGCGCCCGCGCGAGCGCGAGCGGGCCCGCGCCGAGCTCGGCGAGCAGCTGCCGCTCGATCTGCCGGGTGCTGTACCCCAGCCGGGCCGCCAGCCCCGGCACCCCGTCCCGGTCCACCACCCCGTCGGCGATCAGCCGCATCGCCCGCGCCACGAGATCGGCCCGCTCATTCCACTGCGGGGAGCCGGGGCTGGCGTCGGGCCGGCACCGCTTGCAGGCCCGGAACCCCGCCTGCTGCGCGGCCGCCGCACTCGGATAGAACCGCATGTTCTCGGGCTTGGGCCCCACGACCGGGCAGCTCGGACGGCAGTAGATCCCAGTTGTCACGACGGCGATGAAGAACCATCCGTCGAAGCGGGCGTCCTTCGCCTGAGCGGCCCGTAGGCACCGGTCGGTGTCGGTGTACATGGCTCAAGCATCCGACAGTGGACGGGGCAGATCTCGCGGGAATCCGACATCGACGTTCGAGCGGGGCGACTGGGCGCGGCCCCTGCGGGTGGGGGCGCCCCTGCATCGGGGTGCGGCGCCGTCTCGCGCCTTCGGCGCCTTTGAGCTGCGGCGGGGGTGGGGGCGGGCCCGGCGCCGTCGCCGACCGACGGGACCGTGTCCGGCGCGCGACCCAGCGGGGCTGATCATGGGTGCTTGTCTGCGGCGCCTTGTGCAGGAGCGGGGGTGCCCGCCCGGGCCGCGTCGCCGTCCGCCGGGCTACCTCCCGTTAAAACGCTTGACCAGATAGTTGCGCCAGATCAAGTGTTTTTTTGGGGGGCACCGGGGCCCGGCGACGGCGCCGCACATCAGACACGCAGGGCCGGTCCCGCCAAACGGCGCTCAGGTGCGTGAGCCCGCAGTCGGCATCGGCGCCGGGCCCGCCCCCACCCGGCGCCGATGCTCCGAGGCGCCGAAGGCGCGAGATGACGCCCGCGCGTGGCCACTCGGACAACAACACCACGCACCGTTCCCCCCCCCGGCCCCACCCCGGCCCCCCACCTCGCAGGGGATGTTGGGGCAAACAGGGAGACCGGCGGCCCGGCGATCGGCATCATGGGGACGTGACGGACTACGCCGAGTTCCCGCTTCCCGATGGCACCCCCGTACGTCTGGAGCTGGCCCCCGTGGCCACCGCCACCGCCCCCGCGAACGGCACGGGCGAGGGCGGAACGGGCCCGGGGCTGCCCGGGGGGATCGGGGGTGTGACGCCGGTGTCGCGGGCGCCGAGGAGCGCGGCGGTGCTGGCCGCCGAGGGGTTGCGGGCCGTATTGCGGCCATTGGGGCCGCTGTTGCAGGAGGTGCACGACGCGGTGTCCGCCGCCGCGAATCCGCCCGATGAGATCCAGGTGCAGTTCGGGGTGCAGGTCGGCCAGGACCTCAAGCTCGGGATCGTCGGGGCCAACGGCCAGGCGAGCCTGACCATTTCGGCCACCTGGCAGCTGTCGGGTCCGCGTACGGCCTGACCGCCCCCGTCACCAGCCGGCCGGGTGAGAGCTACGGCACACGCCCCCGGGGCGCGGCTCGGGGTGTCCCCGGGACGCCCTATGGTGTACGGCATGTCTTCCGCCTCCGCCTCCGGCTCCGGTTCCGGCTCCGCAGAACTGATCCGCATCGTCTCCCGCTCCTCCCCCATGGCCCTGGCACAGGTCGAGCGGGTCCGTACCGAGCTCGCCGCGCTGCGTCCGGGGATCCGTACGGAGGTCGTGCCGGTCACGACGTCGGGTGACCGCTGGATGGGCGATCTGTCGGCGCTCGGCGGCAAGGGGGCGTTCACCAAGGAGGTGGACGCCGCGCTGCTGGCGGGCGAGGCCGATCTGGCCGTGCACTGCATCAAGGACGTGCCCGCCGACCGGCCGCTGCCCGCGGGCACGGTCTTCGCCGCATACCTCAAGCGGGACGACATCCGCGACGCCGTGATCCATCCCGAGGGGCTGACCCTCGATCAGATGCCGGAGGGGTCCCGGATCGGCACCTCCTCGGTCCGGCGCATCGCCCAACTCGCCATCTCACACCCGCATGTGCACTGCGTGCCGATGCGCGGCAACGCCAACCGCCGGCTGGAGAAGCTGGACGCGGGCGAGGCCGACGCGCTGCTGCTCGCCGTCTCCGGGCTCGAGCGGATCGGGCGTACGGACCGGATCAGCGAGATCCTTCCCGTCGACTCGATGTGCCCGCCGATCGGAGCGGGGGTGCTCGGGCTGCAGTGCCGTGAGGACGACACCGCGACCATCGAGGCGGTCTCCGGGCTCGGCGACGCCGACACCTGGAAGGAGATCTCCGCGGAGCGGATGCTGCTGCACGTCCTGCAGGGGCACTGCAACTCCCCCATCGCGGGCTACGCCAAGGCCGAGCGCGACGGCCGGCTCTCGCTCCGCGCCCGGGTCTTCAGCCCGGACGGGAAGACGGTGCTGGACGCACACGAGTGGGCGGGCCCGCTGGACCCGGCCACACTCGGTACGTCGGTGGCGGTGGCGCTGCTGCGCCAGGGCGCCCGCGAGGTGATCGACACCATCCCGCACTAGGGACGTAGGTGGATCAGCGGAAAGTCCGCCCGCATGCGCCGGCAGAGCGGGTACGGGTCCGCCGCGGACTCCGGAGAGAGGATGTCGGGCGCCTCGGGGGTGGCGGTCACACCCTCAAGGCCAGGCCGCCAAGGGCCGGCGAAGCCAGACCGGGCGCACCGTCCCCGCCGCCACTACCGCCCCCGCAGCCGCCGCCACACCGCCCGCGCCGCATGGTGCCCCGACATCCCGTGGACGCCCGGCCCCGGCGGGGTGGCCGAGGAGCACAGGAAGACCGCCGGATGGGCCGTCGCGTACGGGACGCGGGCGAGCTTGGGCCGTATGACGGCCTGGATGCCCTCGAAGGCACCGCAGGCGATGTCGCCGTCGACATAGTTGGCGTTGCGCGCGGCGAGCTCGGGCGGTCCGGCCACCGCGCGGGCGAGCACCAGATCGCGGAAGCCGGGCGCGAAGCGCTCGATCTGCCGCTCGATGACGTCCGTGGCGTCGCCCTTCCAGCCGCGGGGCACATGACCGTAGGCCCAGAAGGTGTGCTTGCCCTCCGGGGCGCGGGACGGGTCGAGCAGGGTCGGCTGGGAGGTGATCAGGAAGGGGCGGGACGGGTCGCGGCCCTCAACCGCGGCCCGCAGCGCCGCGGCGATCTCGCCCGAGGTCGGGCCGATATGGACGGTGCCCGCCTGCCGGGCGGCCGGCGCGGTCCACGGCACCGGGCCGGACATCGCGTAGTCGATTTTGAAGGTGCCGGCCCCGTACCGGTAGTGGCGGTACGCGTTGCCGAGCCCGGCGATACGGGCGAGCGCATGCGGTGAGGTGTCGAAGACATACGCCCGCGCGGGCGGCAGCTCATCGAGCCGCTTGACCTCCGTGCCGACGTGGATCGTCCCGCCCTGCTCCCGCAGATACGAGCCGAGCGCGTCCACGATCGACTGGGAGCCGCCGCGCGGAATCGGCCAGCCGACCTCATGCGCCGCGAGCGCGAAGATCAGGGCGGGGCCGCTGGTGGCCAGGCCGCTCGGGGGCGCGATGGCGTGCCCGGCGAGCCCGGCGAACAGGGCGCGCGCCTTCTCGTCACGGAAGCGCAGCCGGCCGGCGAGCAGCGTGACCGGCTGGAGGGCGTGCAGTCCGAAACGGACCCAGGTGACCGGGTCGCGCGGCACGCCGTCCCACTGGGTGCGCAGCACATCCGGCGCGAAGGTGGCCCACTTCCCCAGGTACGGGGCGATGAGCCGCCGGTACGTACCGGCGTCGCGCGGCCCGAGCGACATCGCCGTCTCGCCGACCGAGCGGGCGAGCACCGCGGCCGTGCCGTCCGGGAAGGGGTGGGCCAGCGGCAGCTCGGGGTGGAGCCACTCCAGGCCGTGCCGGGCCAGCGGCATCCGGTCGAAGGCCGGGGAGCCGACGGCGAGCGGGTGCACGGCGGAGCAGGGGTCGTGCCGGAATCCGGGGAGCGTCAGCTCCTCGGTGCGCGCGCCGCCGCCGATCGTGTCGGCGGCCTCGAAGATCTCCACCGAGCAGCCGCGGCGGGCGAGTTCGACGGCCGCGGTCAGCCCATTCGGCCCGGCACCCACCACAACCGCGTCGAGCATGGACGGCACGTCGGCCTCCTCATCCTTGAGGATCAGTGGAACGATCAGCCGGCGGCGGCCAGCAGGCCCAGGATATGCCGAACGGTCTCCTCGTCCCGCGCCGCTGTGAAAGGAAGCGCGTTACCTCCGGCGATCCGGAACGGCTCGCCGCTGAGCGTCGCGTTCGCACCGCCCGCCTCCGCGACCAGCAGCAGCCCGGCGGCGTGGTCCCAGGCGTTCTCCCAGGTGAAGGCAATCGCGTCGAGCTCCCCGCGGGCCACATGGAGATATTCGAGACCGGCCGAGCCGCAGGGTCGCGGCACAACCCCCGTCGTCCGCAGCCCGGACAGGGCGCGCTTCTCCCTGTCGGTGGTGAAGTCGAAGTGGGAGACGGCAACTTCGAGGACCTTGCCGGGGGCCGGGGAGCCGGCGCGGATCGGCTCGCCGTTCAGCAGCGCGCCCTGGCCGCGGCGGGCGATGGCCATCAAGTCGAGCGCCGGGGCGAAGGTCCAGGAGGCGAGCAGCTCACCGCGGTGCGCGAGGGTGACGAGCGTGGAGAAGCCCGGATTGCCGTGGACGAACTGCCGGGTGCCGTCGACCGGGTCGACGATCCATACGGGTGCGTCGCCGCCGAGGTGGGCCAGGTCGGACGGATCGGCGTGCACCCCCTCCTCGCCCACCACGGCCGAGCCGGGCAGCAGGGCGGTGAGCGAGGCGGCCAGATGCTCCTCGGCCCGCCGGTCGGCGGTGGTCACCAGGTCGTGCGGGCCCTTCTTCTCAACGATCTCGTGGCTGGCGAGCTGCCGGAAGCGCGGCATGATCTCATCTGCGGCCGCCTTGCGGACCGCCTCCTCCACCTCGGAGAGATCACCGGCGAAAAATTGATCGATCATGCGTTCATCGAACCATGTCTCTCCGACAGCCGGTGACCTGGCGACGGCCGGACGGTGTCATCGACGTGAACCCCCTCAAGGGGCGGGGGCGACCGCACCGCGCCGTGTCCGCCGCCCTGGCCGCCCTGACCGTGGCGGCCCGTACGCCGTACGGGCCGCCACGGTCAGGGTCCCGGCACGCGCTCCGCGCCCTGGGGTGGCCCGGGCGGCCGGGGGTCCTGTCGGTTATCCCCGACTCGGCGCCGCCCGGCCCCGGGCAGCATCAGCGCCGTGTAGAGGACGAGGGACGCCCCGAGCCCGACCGCCCAGCCGTAGTCGGCCAGCGGCTGGAGGAAGGGGATCAGCCCGTCCTCCGGGAAGGGGCCCTTGCCGGGCCGGGAGTACGAGCCGCCCACCGCGAGCACACCGCCGACCGCGAAGGCGGCGACCGCCCGCCAGTTCCAGCCGGAGGCGTACCAGTAGCGGCCGCCCGGCCGGTAGAGGTCGGCGAGGTCGAGCACGGTACGGCGGATGATCCAGTAGTCAGCGATCAGCACGCCCGCGACCGTGCCGAGCAGTCCGCCGACGACGCCGAGCCAGGTGAAGATGTACAGCTCGGGGGTGGAGGTGAGCTTCCAGGGGAAGATCACCACGCCGACGATGCCGGTGATCAGCGCCCCGGTACGGAAGTTGATGAATTTCGGTGCGAGATTGGCAAGGTCGTACGCGGGCGAGACCACATTGGCCGCGATATTGACCGAGACGGTCGCGATCAGCACCGTGACCAGCGCGAAGAGCAGGCCGAAGACATTGTCGGTCTTCCCCGCGAGCGCCACCGGATCCCAGACCGGCTCGCCGTAGACGGCCTCCGAGCCGGAGGTGACGAAGACGGAGAGCAGCGCGAAGGCGGTCATGGTGGTGGGCAGGCCCAGCGTCTGGCCCCACACCTGGGCCCGCTGGCCCGCGCCGAAGCGGGTGAAGTCGGGGATGTTCAGCGAAAGGGTGGCCCAGAAACCGATCATGCCCATGAGGGAGGGGAAGAAGACCGGCCAGAAGTCACTGCCCCAGCCGAGCTTGGAGGGCTGATCGAGCAGCGAGCCGAAGCCGCCCGCCTTGATGGATATCCAGACCAGCAGCACGACGGCGCCGACGAGAACGAAGGGCGCCGCCCAGTTCTCGAACCGCCGCAGGGTCTCCATGCCCCGGTAGATGATGGCCAGTTCGAGGACCCAGAAGACGAGGAAGCACAGCCACAGGGTCCAGGGGTAGCCGCCGACCTCCCCGGCCTTCTCCCAGCTGCCGCCGAAGACCTTGCCCAGCAGGATGTAGATGCCCTGGCCGCCGATCCAGGTCTGGATGCCGAACCAGGCGCAGGCCACGGCCGCGCGGATCAGCGCGGGGAGGTTGGCCCCGCGCAGCCCGAAGGAGGCGCGGGCCAGCACGGGAAAGGGGATGCCGTACTTGGGTCCGGCGTGGCCGGTGAGCAGCATCGGCAGCAGCACGATGAGGTTGGCGAGGGCGATGGTGAAGACGGCCTGTTTCCAGTCCATGCCGAGCGCGACGAGGCCGGAGGCGAGGGTCCAGGAGGGGATGTTGTGGGCCATGCCGATCCACAGCGCGGTGAAGTTGTAGGTGGTCCAGCGGCGTTCGGCCACCGGCACCGGGCGCAGATCGGCGTTGCTGAAGCGGTGGTCGGCCGGCGCCGGGCCCGCTGGGAGCTCGACCCGGCCGTCGGGGCGGGTGAGCTGCGCCGGGGGCAGGCTGCTGTCGGGGGACGGTCTGGAGGGCACGGGGTGGGTCATGAGCAGGCCATTCGTTTCACGGGGGATGGGAAGTCCGTGCGGGTGCGGGGCGTGCCGCCGCAACAGTGCCGGGGGGGGCGGGAAGGGTCGGGAGCACGGCACCCGGCGCGGGCGGGCCCACGGGTCCGGTCCGGCGCCGGATGCCGTGATCGTCGTGGTCCGGCGTCGGGCCGGCTCAGCCGGCGAGCGCGGGGATGATCCGCTCGCCGTACGCGTCGATGGTGGACTCCTTGGCGTCGTGCATCGCGTAGACGGCGAACTGGTCGACGCCCAGCGCGCGCAGCCGCTCCAGCTTCTCGATATGCGCCTCGGCCGGGCCGAGCAGACAGAAGCGGTCCACGATCTCGTCGGGTACGAAGGCGGTGTCGGGGTTTCCGGTCCGGCCGTGGTGGCTGTAGTCGTAGCCGTCCCGCTCGTTGATGTACGCGGTCAGGGACTCGGGGACGGCGCCGGAGTGCTCGCCGTAGCGGGAGACCAGATCGGCGACGTGGTTGCCGACCATCCCGCCGAACCAGCGGCACTGCTCACGGGCGTGGTCGAGGTCGTCGCCCACATACGCGGGCGCGGCGACGCAGATGGTGACCGCGTCCGGATCGCGCCCGGCCTCGGCGGCGGCCGTCCGTACCGCCTTGACCATCCACTCCGTCAGAAAGGGGTCCGCGAGCTGCAGAATGAAGCCGTCGGCCTTCTGCCCGGTCAGCGCGAGCGCCTTGGGTCCGTACGCCGCCATCCAGACGGGCAGCCGGCCGTTCTTGATCCAGGGGATGCGTACCGGATTGCCGTCGACGACCGCCTCCCGCCCCTCCGCCAGATCGCGGATGGTCTCGATGGCCTCGCCGAGCCGGGCGAGGGTGTTGGGCTGACGGCCCGCCACCCGCATCGCGGAGTCGCCGCGGCCGATGCCGCAGATGGTCCGGTTGCCGTACATGTCGTTGAGGGTGGCGAAGGTGGAGGCGGTCACCTCCCAGGTTCGGGTGCCCGGGTTGGTGACCATCGGGCCGACGATCAGCCGTTCGGTGTGCTCAAGGATGCGGCTGTGGATGACGAACGGCTCCTGCCACAGCACGACGGAGTCGAAGGTCCAGCCGTAGTCGAAGCCGCTGTTCTCGGCGCGGCGCATCAGCTCGACGACGCCCGACGCGGGTGGATCGGTCTGCAGGACGAGTCCGAAGTCCATGCTCGCTCCCAGGCTCAGGTGAGGTACTGACAGGTGTCGCGCGGGACGTACCGGCCGTGCCCCGCACGCCCCGTGTACTGCCGCTGGTCAATGACGGTGACGCCGCGCGACAGCACGGTCTCGACCTGCCCGGTGATCTGCTTGCCCTCGTACGCCGAGTAGTCGACGTTCATATGGTGGGTCTCGGCGGAGATGGTCTGCTCGGCCCGCGGATCGTAGATGACGATGTCGGCGTCGGCGCCCGGGGCGATGGTGCCCTTCTTCGGGTACAGGCCGAACATCCGGGCCGGGGTCGCGCAGGCGATCTCGATCCAGCGGCGGCGGGAGATACGGCCCTCCACGACGGCCTGATGGAGGAGGTCCATCCGGTTCTCCACGCCCGGCATCCCGTTGGGGATCTTGGAGAAGTCGCCACGGCCAAGCTCCTTCTGCCCGGTGAAGCAGAACGGACAGTGGTCGGTGGAGACGACCTGGAGGTCGTTGGTGCGCAGCCCCCGCCACAGCGCCGCCTGGTGCTCACGCGGGCGCAGCGGTGTGGAGCAGACGTACTTGGCGCCCTCGAAATCCGGCTCGGCGAGGTTGTCCGTGGACAGGAAGAGATACTGCGGACAGGTCTCGCCGAAGACGGGCAACCCCTTGTCACGGGCCTGGGTCAGCTCCGCGACGGCCTCCTCGGCCGATACATGGACGACGTACAGCGGGGCTCCGGCCACCCGGGAGAGCTGGATGGCGCGGTGGGTCGCCTCGGCCTCCAGCAGCGCCTTGCGGACCTCGCCGTGGTAGCGGGGGTCGGTCCTGCCCTCGGCGAGGGCCTGTTCGACCAGGACGTCGATGGCGATGCCGTTCTCGGCGTGCATCATGATCAGCCCGCCGTTGGCGGCGCCGCGCTGCATGGCGCGCAGGATCTGGCCGTCGTCGCTGTAAAAAACCCCTGGATAGGCCATGAACAGCTTGAACGACGTCACGCCGTCGTCCACGAGGAGATCCATCTCTTTCAGGGAGCTCTCGTTGACGTCGGAGAGGATCATATGGAAGGCGTAGTCGATCGCGCAGTTGCCGGCCGCCTTGAGATGCCAGGCGTCAAGACCCTCGCGCAGGGCATGGCCCACCGTCTGGATCGCGAAGTCCACGATGGTGGTCGTCCCGCCCCAGGCCGCCGCCCGGGTGCCGGTCTCGAAGGTGTCGGCGGCGAAGGTGCCGCCGAACGGCATCTCCATATGGGTGTGCGGATCAACCCCGCCCGGGATGACGTACCTCCCGGCCGCGTCGATCGTACGGTCGGCGCTCCAGCCACGGGCGCAGTCGCTGTCGGACGCGGCGAGGGCGGCGACCTTGCCGTCCTCGATGAGGACATCGGCGTGGGTCTCTTCGGCGGCGGTGATGACGAGCCCGCCGCGGATCACGGTACGGGGCATCAGCCCGCGCTCCTTCCGGACTGGGTGGCCTTCAGGGCGGCTTCGAGGATCTCCGCTCCCTCCTCCGCCTCGGCGACGGTGAGGCTCAGCGGCGGGGCGATGCGCAGCACGCTGCTGTTGTGGCCGCCGCCCTTGCCGATCAGCAACCCGCCTTCGCGGGCGGCCTCCAGCACGGCGGACGCGGCCTCGGGGGACGCCTGGTCGGTGCCCGGCTCGACCAGCTCGATGCCGATCATCAGCCCCCGGCCGCGTACCTCGCGCACGGCGTCCAGACCGGCGGACGCGGCGCGCAGCCGCTCGATGAGCAGCCCGCCGACGCGGCGTGCGTTGCCCTGGAGGTCGTGTTCGACCAGGTGGGTGAGGTTGGCGAGCCCGGCGGCCATGGTGATGGGGCTGCCGCCGAAGGTGGAGATGGAGTTGGCGCCCAGGCAGTTCATGACGTCCGCGCGGGCGACGACACCGCCGATCGACATGCCGTTGCCGATGCCCTTGGCGAAGGTGAGGATGTCGGGCGGCCCGGAGCCGTCATGGGCCTGCCAGCCCCAGAAGTGGTCGCCGGTACGGCCCCAGCCTGTCTGCACCTCGTCGGTGATCCACAGAATGCCGTGCCGGTCGAGCACCTCGCGGAAGGCGGCGAACAGCCCGTCGGGCGGGGAGGTGAAGCCGCCGACGCCCTGGATCGGCTCGGCGATCAGCGCCGCGACATTGCCGTGCGCCTGGCCGAGGACGTCCTCGAGGTCGGCCACGCACGCGCCGATGAACTCGGCGTCGGTGAGATCGGCGAACGGGCCGCGGACGCGCACCCCGCCGTGCACGTACAGCGTCTGCAGCGGGGACAGACTCGTCGGCGACCAGGAGCGGTTCCCGGTGATGCCGACGGCCGAGAAGGACCGCCCGTGGTAGCTGTTGCGCATCGCCAGGATCTGGTTGGAGCGGCGGTACGTGGTGGCGAGCAGCAGGGCCGTGTCATTGGCCTCGGTGCCGGAGGTGGTGAAGAAGACCCGCGCGTCCGGGATGCCGGACAGGACGGCGACGCGCTCGGCCAGGTCGACCATCGGCCGGTCGAGATAGAGCGTGGAGCTGTGCAGGATGCGCCCCGCCTGCTCGCTGATCGCCTTGGTGACCTCGGGGAGGGCATGGGCGGTCATGGTGGTGAGGATGCCGCCGAAGAAGTCGAGATAGCGATTGCCGTCGGCGTCCCAGACGTGACGTCCCTCGCCATGCGTGATCTCGATGGGGCGCTGGTAGTACAGGGCGAGCCAGTCCGGGAGGACGGCCTGGTGGCGCTCGTGGAGCTGCTCGCTGGTCACGGCTTCACCAGCCCCTCGTAGGCGTCGGGGCGTCGGTCGCGGTAGAAGGCCCACTGCTGGCGCACCTCGTCGATCAGACCGAAGTCGAGGTCGCGGACGATCAGCTCCTCCTTCTTGTCACTGGCGACCTCGCCGACGAACTGGCCCCGCGGGTCGACGAAGTAGCTGGTGCCGTA
Organism: Streptomyces sp. NPDC005393; assembly: GCF_040606675.1. Classification (NCBI taxonomy): domain Bacteria; kingdom Bacillati; phylum Actinomycetota; class Actinomycetes; order Kitasatosporales; family Streptomycetaceae; genus Streptomyces; species Streptomyces sp. NPDC005393. The sequence continues at coordinate 25,007 of NZ_JBEXFG010000049.1, forward strand.
GAAGTCGTTGTCGCCGTACTCCTCCACGCCCACACGGTTGATCGCGGCAATGAAGTACTCATTGGCGACCGCCGCCGCCGGCTGTTCCAGCTGCCACAGATACGCGGACAGACCACGGGAGGTGGCCGAGGGGTTGTAGACCAGGTGCGCGCCGGCCAGCCCCAGCTCGCGCCAGCCCTCCGGGAAGTGACGGTCGTAGCAGATATAGACGCCGACCTTGCCGACGGCGGTGTCGAACACCGGCCAGCCCATGTTGCCCGGCTTGAAGTAGTACTTCTCCCAGAACCCCTTGACCTGGGGGATGTGGTGCTTGCGGTACTTGCCCAGATAGCTGCCGTCCGCGTCGATCACGGCGGCGGTGTTGTAGTAGAAGCCGGACTGCTCGACCTCGTAGACCGGCACCACGATCACCATCCCGGTCTCCCGGGCCAGCGCCTGCATCCGCTGCACCGTCGGCCCATCCGGCACCGGCTCCGCCCACCGGTAGTGCTCCGCCTCCTGCACTTGGCAGAAGTACGGGGCGTTGAACACCTCCTGGAAGCCGATCACCTTGGCGCCCTGGGCGGCCGCCTGCCGGGCGTGCTCCTCATGCTTAGCGATCATCGATTCGGTGTCGCCGGTCCAGGTGGCCTGGACGAGGGCGGCTCGTACGACGTTGGCCATGATCAGCTCCTTCACAGTAGTGCTCCGGGGGCGTGCCCCGTCGTCAACCTGTGTCTACGCACGTAGAATCCAGCCGTGGTGAAAACGTAGAAGCGCACTGACCACTCTGGCAATACCGCCGCCGTTACTCAACGAAGACGATCACGTTTCCTGTTTTCTCAGGCCGCGGAGGTGTGGACGACCGGGGTGCGGTTGGGGTGTGCCGGGTGGATGACCCGGTGGGTGAGTGCGGGTTTTGTCTCGCGCGCTGCGGTGCCGTCGCCGTCCAGCGGCCTGGTTGGCGGGCGTGGTCTGTGCGCCGCTGGGGCGTGCCCCGGTGAGCGAGCGCGGGCATCGTGTCGCGCCTTCGGCGATGGGAGCATGAGGCGGGTAGGGGCCTCACCGCGCCGTCGCCGGCCACCGGTTCGCTGGGGCGGACGTGGTCTGAGCGCCGCTGGGGCGTGCCCCGGTGAGCGAGCGCGGGCATCGTGTCACGCCTTCGGCGATGGGAGCATGAGGCGGGCAGGGGCCTCACCGCGCCGTCGCCGGCCACCGGTTCGCTGGGGCGGACGTGGTCTGAGCGCCGCTGGGGCGTGCCCCGGTGAGCGAGCGCGGGCATC
>NZ_JBEXFG010000049.1:26366-45148 GCF_040606675.1 Streptomyces sp. NPDC005393
TCGTGTCACGCCTTCGGCGATGGGAGCACGGGACGGGTAGCGGCCCCTCCGCGCCGTCGCCGGCCACCGCTTTGCTGGGGCGGACGTGGTCTGTGCGCCGCTGGGGCGTGCCCCGGTGAGCGAGCGCGGGCATCGTGTCGCGCCTTGGGCGCCTGGAGCATGGGGCGGGTAGGGGCCCCTCCGCGCCGTCGCCGGCCACCGGTTCGCTGGGGCGGACGGCGGTCGCAACCCGCCGCCGATGCCGGGGCCGGTCGGCGAGCGCGGGTCTCGTCTCGTATCGCCGCCGGGCCGGGGTACCTCCTGGAAATCGATTGATGTAGTACTTGCACCAGATCAAGCGTTTTTTAGGAGGTACCCGCCGGACGGCAGCGAGCCGCACCCCCCGTGCCACCGAGCCCGCATACGGCCTTCCGTCCCGACTGCCCGTCAGTCGGCGACGCGGCCCGCGCCCCGCCCCCACCCCGCCCGATGCTCCAGGCGCCGAAGGCGCGAGACGAAACCCGCACTCGGCCACACGCCCCGGCTGCCGCCTTCTGCCGGTCGGGCCACAACCGGGTCACGCCACAACCGGGCCGGGCCACAAACACGTCACGCCACGCCGGGAACGCCCGGCAGGCCCGCGACGCGCAGGGCATGGGCGAGATCGTGGTGGCTGCCGGAGGACACCCCGCGCGCGACATCCAGCAGCAGCGGCACCAGGGTGGCCGGGTCCTCGGCGGCCGCTTGGGCCGTTTCGTCGGGCGTACGGGCCCGTACGAGCGCCCCCAGCAGGAACGCCGCCTCGTCGGCGGCGTCCGCCGCGAGCAGCGCGAGCGCGGTGTGGGCCACCTCGGGGACGGGCCGCGCGACGCTCTGCCGCAGCAGCCGTTCGCCGTCCGCCGCGCGGTCCGCCGCGACGAGTGCCTCGGCGGCGGCGGCGAGCGGCGCGGGCGGCAGACACGCCATCTCCCACAGCAGCGTGGACAGATCGGCCCCGAGCCCGGCCCGCTCCAGCTCCGCCGCGAGCACCGGCAGCCGTGAGGCGGGCCAGGCGGCCGTCTCGCACAGCACGACATGCGCCTCGCCGCTGCGGCCCGCCGCCCGCAGCCGTCCGAGCCGCGCGACGGCCTCCTCGGCGGCACGCCGGGCCTCGGCCCGCGCCGCCGCGTCGCGGGCGAGCCGCTGCCCGTCCTCCTCCGCCGTGTCGCCGCGCTTGCGGCGCTTGGGGCCGTCCCCGCCGCCGTACGCCCCGGCGAACCGGGCGCCGCGGGGTGTCGCCGAGGCCTCGGCCCCAAGCGCCGGCGGCGGGGCCACGGCCTCACCGCTGTCCCCGGCCTCGGCCCCGGCGAATCGCGCCCCACGGGGTCGCGGTAGCGCGGCCACCTCCTCCACCCCCGCGAACCGCGCCCCGCGTGGCATCGAGCGCGGCGCCGGGGCCGCGACGGCGGCGGGCTGGTCCGGAGCCTGCGCATCGGCCTCGGTGGGCGCGCCCACGGACCCGGCGGGCCCGTCCGGGCCACCGCCCCGGGGCCGGGCCTCGCCAGGCGCCCCGCCGAACCGCACGTCGTGCGGGCCGGAGCGCCCGGAAGCCGCATCCGGCGGGTCACCGGCCGCGCCGGACGTATTGCCGGGACCGACCTCGAACCGCGCCCCGCGCGGCGTCCCCGCCGGCGCGGGCCTCGGGGCGTCGCGGAACCAGCCTTCCGGGGCCGGAGAGGGGCGGCCGGAGTGCGGGAGGGCTTCCAGGCGGGCGCGGAGCTCTTCGCAGCGGGCCGTCGCGCGTTGGCGGTCGTCGTGGGCCCAGGCGAGGTCCGCGGTGAGGGATTCGCGGTCGGCCGCGTCGTCGGCGAACCGTGCGGCCGTCTCCAGGTCGCGTTCGCGCGCCGCGGCGTAACGCTGTTCGCGGAGCATCGCGTCGAGGCGGTCCCGGAGCGCCTCGCGGGCGCCGGGCCCGGCGTCGTGGGCCGCGACGGAGGCGCGGTAGAGGGCGGCCGCGCGGGCCGCGGCCTCCTGGGCGACCTCGGGGCCGCCCTGTGCGGAGAGGTCCTGGAGGAGGGCCTGGACGACGTCCCAGGGCGGGACTTCGTGGCCGTCCAGACAGGCTTGCAGACCGTCGGGGTCGCGCTGCGCGAAGACGCCGTACCAGCCCGCCCCCGGGTCCAGCCGTCTCGTCATGGCGCGCAGATATCCCGCGAACTCCTCTACCGCCTCAGGGAGTTGCTCACCTGCCATCACCACCCTCGCATTCGACACCCGGTGTGTTACGGATCCGGTTACGAACGCGCTACGGACGCTTTTCCTGCTGCGCACACAGCAGACAAACTTGCAAGTTTACCTGTCGATATCCTACGGTGGCGGCATGGGGAAGCACCATGACCGGGACGAGGCGAACCGGGAAGAGGAGCACATCGCCGTCGATCTCTCCGCGGTCGTCGGCCAGCTGCTGCGGCGTATGCGGGCGGCCTCGCCGCAGGGTGAGCTCACCCCCTCCCAGCGCAGTGTGGCCAGTCGGCTCTACACCGGCGGCCCGGCCACCACGGCGGCCCTGGCCCGCGCCGAGCTCGTCCGGCCGCAGTCGATGCGCATGAGCCTGGCCGCGCTGGAGGAGCAGGGGCTGGTCGAGCGGGCCCCGCACCCCACCGACGGACGGCAGGTCGTCTTCTCGCTCACCGAGGAGGGGCGGCGGGCGATCGCCTCCGTACGGCAGGCCAAGCAGAGCTGGCTCCTCGACGCCATCGCCACCCGCCTCGACGCCGATGAGCGCCGCACCCTCGCCGAGGCCACCGAACTACTGAAGCGGCTGGTGGAGGAATGACGGAAACCGGACGGACGGAAGCGGCGGGGCCACCGCCCACGGAGGCCATAACGGCCACGGCAACCGCGGACGTCGACGCCTTCGGCCCCCGCTTGATGGCCCCGCTCCTGATCGGTTCGGTCCTCAACCCGGTCAACTCCACGATGATCGCCACCGGTCTGGTGGCCATCGGCCACGACTTCGGCGTCGGCGCCGCCCAGACCGCCTGGCTCGTCGCCTCGCTCTACCTCGCCAGCGCCGTCGGGCAGCCGGCCATGGGCCGGCTCGCCGATCTGCTCGGCCCGCGGCGGATCTTCCTGTGCGGGCTGCTTCTCGTCGGCGCCGCCGGGCTGGTGGGCGCGCTCGCGCCCGGCTTCGGGTGGCTGATCGGCTCGCGCGTACTGCTGGGCGTCGGGACGTCCGCCGCGTATCCGGCGGCTATGGCGCTGCTGCGCGCCCAGTCGGCCGCCACGGGCCAGGAGACCCCGCGTACCGTCCTCGGGCGGCTCTCGCTCGCCTCCCTCGGCAGCGCGGCGGTCGGCCCGGTGCTCGGCGGGCTGCTCACCGCGACGGTCGGCTGGCGAGCGATCTTCGCCGTCAATGTGCCGCTCGCCCTGATCGGCACCGTCCTCGCGCTCCTGTGGCTGCCCAAGACCCGGCTGACGCCCGCGGACGGCGCGCGGGAGCGGACGGCGCGCGGGATGCTCGACCCGCTCGGGGTGCTGCTGTTCAGCGCGACCCTCACCACCGCGATGATCTTCCTGATGAATCTGGAGCGGCCGAACTGGGCGCTGCTTCCCGCCGTCCTCGTCCTCGCTGCCGCGCTGACCTGGTGGCAGCTGCGCCGCGCCCGCCCCTTCATCGATCTGCGGATGCTCGCCCGCAACCGCGCCCTGACCGTCACCTACCTGCGCCACGGCGCGGCTTATCTGATCATCTACATGGTGATGTACGGGTACGCACAGTGGCTGGAGGAAGGCCACGGCTACTCCCCCTCCCACGCCGGGCTGATCATGCTGCCGATGTCGGCCGCGGCCGCCGTGTGCTCACTGCTCGCCGCCCGTACGAAGGGCATCTACGCGCCCCTCGTCCTCGCGGCCGTACTCCTGGCCGCGGGCAGCGCGCTCCTGCTGCTCGCGGACGACGCCACCCCGCTCGCCGGGCTGCTGCTGGCCGCGGTGCTCTTCGGGCTGCCGCAGGGCCTGTTCTCGACCGGCAACCAGGCCGCCGTCTACACCCAGGCGCCGCGCGAGAGCGTGGGCGCGGCGGCCGGGCTGCAGCGCACCTCGCAGTATCTCGGCGCGATCACCGCCGCCGGGCTGATCGGGCTGTTCTACGGGCAGCGGGCGACCGCCGCCGGGCTGCACGGCATCGCCCTGGTGGCGGGTGCGCTCAGCCTGGCGGTACTGGTCCTGACCGCCACCGACCGCGCCCTGCGCACCCGCTCGGCCGCCCTCACCTGACCATCTCTCACCGCGATCACCGCACACCACGACAGCGACCTCGACACCTCAGGAGACACCGTGCCCGCCACCACGCTCGACCCGAACACCGCGCTCGTCCTCGTCGACCTCCAGAAGGGCATCACCGGCCTGCCCACCGCCCACCCCACCGCCGAGGTCGTGGAGAACGGCGCCCGGCTGGCCGCCGCCTTCCGCAAGCGCGGGCTGCCGGTCGTCCTGGTCCGTGTGGTCGCCGGCGCCCCGGGGCGTACCGACGCGCAGCCGAACGGCGGCGGCGGGCAGTACCCGGCCGACTTCGCCGACCTCGCGCCCGAACTCGGCCGCGAGGAAGGCGACATCGTGGTCACCAAGCACACCTGGGGCGCCTTCCACGGCACGGACCTCGACCTCCAGCTGCGCCGCCGCGGGGTGACGCAGGTCGTGCTCGGCACCATCGCGACCAGCATCGGCGTGGAGTCGACGGCCCGCTCCGCGTACGAGCACGGCTATCACGTGACCCTCGCGACCGACGCCATGACCGACATCGACGCCGAGGCGCACCGCAACAGCGTCGAGAAGATCTTCCCGCGGCTCGGGGAGAGCGACTCGACCGACGCGATCCTCGCCCTGCTGGGCTGAGTCAGCCCGTCGGGCTGACCACCATCGCCGAGCCGCCGCCCCGCCGCACCTTCTCGGCCGCGGCCAGCCACCGTCCGCCGGACAGCCGCTGCACACCCGTGGCGGCCCCGATCTCGGGGTTCTGCTTGAAGGAGTGACCGAGCGCCTCCAGCCGCGCGCGCTCCGGGCCGTTCCACAGCCCCGGTTCCAGCTCCGTCTGGGCGGCGTTGCGCTGGCTGGCGCGTGGCGCGGCGATCGCGTCGACCAGCGGCATGCCCCGGTCGAGGTGGTTCAGAAGGGTCTGCAGCACGGTCGTGATGATGGTCGCGCCGCCCGGCGATCCCAGCGCCAGGACCGGCTGACGTCCGTCGAGCACGATCGTCGGCGACATGGACGAGCGCGGCCGCTTCCCCGGGCCCGGCAGATTCGGGTCGTGGACGGCGGGGTCGGCGGGGGCGAAGGAGAAGTCGGTCAGCTCGTTGTTGAGCAGAAAGCCCCGGCCGGGGACGGTGATACCGCTGCCGCCGGTCTGCTCGATGGTGAGGGTGTAGGCGACGACATTGCCCCACTTGTCGGCGACCGTGAGATGGGTGGTGTTCTCACCCTCGTACGTCGTCGGGGCGGCGTGGCCGTTCGTGTCGCACGTCCCCGGCGCCGCCGGGTGGGTCGGGTCGCCGGGCGCGACGGGGCTCTTGAGCACCGCGTCGTCCTTGATCAGGCAGGCGCGGGAGTCGGCGAACCGCTGTGAGGTGAGCCCTTTGGTGGGCACGTCCTCGGCGGCGGGGTCGCCGACCCACCGCCCCCGGTCGGCGAAGGCGATCCGGGCGGCCTCGATATAGCGGTGCAGATAGTCACGCTCGCTGAGCTGGGAGAGGTCGGTCTTCTCCAGGATGTTGAGCGCCTCGGCGACGGTCGTGCCGCCGGAGGAGGAGGGCGCCATACCGTAGACGTCCAGCCCCCGGTAGGAGGTACGGGTCGGGGCCTGCCGCTTGGTCGCGTACGCCCGCAGGTCCTTGGCCGTCAGATCGCCGGCCCGTACGGTGCGCTGCGCCTTCGGATCGACGGGAGGATTGCGCACGGTCGAGACGATGTCACGGCCGAGCTCGCCCTTGTAGACGGCGCCGACGCCCTTCTTGGCCAGCAGCGCGTACGTACGGGCGAGATCGGGGTTGGTGAAGGTGGAGCCGACCACCGGGAGCCGGCCGCCGGGCAGGAACAGCTTCGCGGTGGCCGGGAAGTCCTTGAAGCGGTCCTGGTTGTCGGCGGTCTGCTGACGGAAGGTCGAGTCGACCGTGAAGCCGTCGCGGGCCAGCCGCTCGGCGGGTTTCAGCACCTGCGCCAGCGACCGGCTGCCCCAGGTGCCCAGGGCGTCGTCCCAGGTGGCGGGGGTGCCGGGGGTGCCGATGCTGAGCCCGCTGGTGACGGCGTCGGCGAACGGCAGCGGCTTGCCGTCCTTGTCGAGGAAGAGGTTCTTGTCCGCGCTGCGGGGGGCGGTCTCGCGGCCGTCGAGCGTGAACACCTTGTGCTGCTTGGCGTTGTAGTAGACGAAGTATCCGCCGCCGCCGACGCCCGCCGAGTACGGCTCGGTGACCCCGAGCGACGCGGCGGTCGCGACCGCCGCGTCCACCGCGTTGCCACCGTGGCGCAGGACGTCGATCCCGGCCGCCGAGGCGTTGGCGTCCACGCTGGAGACCGCGCCGCCGTAGCCGACGGCCACGGGGGTCTTGGGGGGCGTGGCGGGCCGCGATGAGCCGCTCTGCGCCCCGGCCGGGGCGACGCCGAGCACGGCGGCCATCCCGGCCGCGGCGGCGAGCGCGGGCAGCCGACGCCGTACGGCCGACGCGGCCGACGCGGTGGATGTGGACGTGGTTGACGATGCGGCCGGTCGTGCGGCGTGCCCCATCCGTACCTCCAAGCGAACGACAGGGGCCGGAGCCTACCGGTGCGCCTCATGCTCACGACAGGGGCACGTACGTTCATCCGTACGCGCGAACGCGCACGCGAGTTACGCTCGGTTCGCCTCCGGGGCGCTTCAGCCTCCCCCTGCCTTCGGCGGGGGCACCCCCCGCCGACGGGCGACCGTGCTCGCCCCCTCGCGCGGCGGTGGCCGCATATCGATCGCAGCCCTCGGGGCCTCCGCGCCCTCTCCCTTTCGACACCGCCGCGCCCTTCGGCGCACTGGGCCGCTACGATGCGCGGCCATGACAGACACGCTGCAGGACCTGATCGCCGCCGCGGCGGCCCTGATCGTGGGCCTGGCCGCCGGCTGGGCCGTCCACTCGGCGGCCGAGCGCCGCAAGCGCGCCCGCGAGCAGCGCTTCTTCGGTCTGCCGGACGGCTCGGAATGTGTGCTGGTCACCCACCGGGACAGCACCTCGGCGCACTGGAGCATCCCGCGCCATGACGCACTGGCGCTGCTCGGGATAGCCTCCGTCGTGGAGCACTGCGGAGCGCACGCGGAGATCGCCCCGCACGATACCGGGCTGCAGGGCTTCGGCGCGCGGACGGAGTTCTGCGTGGGTGACCCGACCGCGCACCGCCGGCTCGCCGCCCATATGGCGAATCTGCTGCCGGGCGTCACCGTGGACCCGGGCGACGACTCCGGGACGGACCGGGGCACCTTCACCATCGGCGGCACGGACTACCGCCCGGATCCGGGCGCGGTCGAGCATGTGCTGCTGGCCCGGCTGACGGCCGGCGACGCCGGCCGCCCCGTCTTCCTGGCCGCCGGCCAGCGCCCGGTCACCCATCGCGCCGCCATCCGCCATCTCGTCCGCAACCGCGCCCGGTTCGCCCGTAAGTACGGCGCGCAGGGCTCCTTCTGCCTGCTGCTGAAGGTCGTCAACTCCCAGGCGTACGGGCCGGATCTGGTCGAACTGGTCGCGGATGTCACCAAGCCCGCGACCACCGCCACGGGCTCGTCCTCCGCGACCGCCCGGCTGCGTACGACGGCCAAGGACGACTGAGGTCAGAGGTCAGCGGCCGCCGGAAAGTCGACGGGGCCGGACCCGCGTGGGGTCCGGCCCCGGGGCAGCGCCCCAGGCCGGGCCGGCCCCGGCAGCCGACAGCGGCCCTTATCGTTACCCAGGCGTAACTTACCGCGCTATTACCAACGGTAAACACCCGAGTTACCGTCAGGTCACTCAGTACCGGTGCTCCCAGCCCCCCACGGCATTCCCCCTCAGGAGCGACAGTGACCCCTGCCCGCAGAGCCTTGCGTGCGACGACCGCCGCCACCGTCTCGGCGACCGTGCTCGCCGGTGCGGCCTTCGGACTCGCCCCCTCCGTACAGGCCGCGACGCCCGCGCCGACGGCCGCCACCGCCACCGCCGGCACCTCCGTGCGCTTCGTCGACATCCCCGGCGACGGCGGCATCACCCTGGCCGCCAATGTCGTCGCCCCGGCGGACGCCGACGGATCCCGCCGCCATCCTCTCGTCGTGCTGCCCACCAGCTGGGGCCTGCCCCAGATCGAATATCTGGCCCAGGCCAGGAAGCTCGCCGAGTCCGGCTATGTCGTGGTCAGTTACAACCCCCGCGGCTTCTGGCAGTCCGGCGGACGGATCGAGACGGCCGGGCCGCAAGACATCGCCGACGTCTCCAAGGTCATCGACTGGGCGCTCGCCCACACCGCCGCCGACCCCGACCACATCGGCATCACCGGGCTCTCGTACGGCGCCGGGATCAGCCTGCTCGCAGCCGGTTTCGACAAGCGGATCAAGGCCGTTGTCGCGATGAGCGGCTGGGCGGATCTGACCGACTCGATCTACAGCGGCCGCACCCAGCACGCCCAGGCCGCCGCGGCGCTCGGCGCATCCGGGACGGTGACCGGGCGGCCGAGCGAGGAATTCCAGCAGACCCTCAAGGACTTCCTCGGCTCCAACCTGGCCAGGGAAAAGGACTTCATCGCCTGGGGCACGAAGCGGTCACCCGCCACCTACCTCGACAAGATCAACACCAATGGCGCGGCCATCATGATGGGCAACTCCTGGGGCGACTCGGTCTTCCCGGCCAATCAGTCCGCCACCTTCTACGACAAGCTGACCGGCCCCAAGCGGCTGGAGCTGCGGCCCGGCGACCACGCCACCGCCGAGTTCGGCGGGCTGCTGGGCCTGCCGAACGACACCTGGGCCCACGCCCGGCGCTGGCTCGACCGCTATCTCAAGGGCGAGCGCAACGGCATCGACACCGAGCAGCCGGTGCAGCTCCTGTCCCGTACGGCGGACGGCGACGACTACGAGGGCTACCCCAGCTGGTCGGCCGTGCCCTCAGGGGAGCGCCGGATCCCGCTCGACGGGACCCAGCGGATCACCGCGAACATCGACTCCGGCGCCGATGGCGGGACCGTCCTCCTGAGCGGCCTCCTCGATCAGTTTCTGAAGATCCCGCCGCTGGTCTCGGTCCCGCTGCTGCCGCGCTGGTTCGCGGCCGTCTGGCAGACCGAGCGCTACGCCCAGGAGCAGCGCATCCGCGGCACCGTCAGGCTGCACACCACCGTGACCAGCGACAAGTCCAGCGGTACGGCGGTCGCCTACCTCTACGACGTCGGCCCGCTGGGGATCGGGAAGCTCATCACCAACGCCCCCGTCACCTTCTACGACCGCACCCCGGGCACGCCCTTCGGCGTGGATCTGGAGCTTTTCTCGACGGCGTACGACGTCCCGGCCGGACACCGGCTCGCGCTGGTCGTCGACACGGTCGACCCGCTCTACATCGAACACAATCCGGGCGGCGCCCGGCTCACCTTCTCCTCCCCGGACGCCGACCCGTCGTATCTGTCGATCCCGCTCGGCGGCAAGCGCTGAGGCTGGAACCGGCCCGCCCGTCAGCCGCGGGTGTCCCCCGGGAGGGGCGCGGCCGGTTCGGGTGGGGCGACCTCCACCTGACCCGTCTTCACACTGCGCCGCTCCCGCTTGGCGACCCAGTGGGCGAACCACGACAGCAGCATGCACATCCCGATGTAGACCGGTGAGATCACGATGACCACCGGGATGAAGGGCAGGTCGTAGTCGAGATTGGAGGCGATCAGCTTTCCGGCGTGCAGAAACTCCTCATAGGTGATGAGAAAGCCGAGCGAGGTGTCCTTCAGGGCCACCACCAGCTGGCTGATGATGGCCGGCAGCATGGCCCGCAACCCCTGGGGCACCAGTACATACGCCATGACCTGGGTCTTGCGCATGCCCAGCGAGTACGCCGCCTCGCGCTGCCCGCGGTCCACCGCGCCCACGCCCGCGCGGAACACCTCCGCGAGCACCGAGCCGTTGTAGAGGGCGAGTCCGGCGACGAGGGCGGGCAGGGGCTGCACCTTCAGCGCCACGAAAATGAAGAAGATCATCACCAGGACGGGCATCGCGCGGAAGAACTCCACCACCAGCGTGGCCAGCCAGCGCACCGGACCGTGGTCGGACAGCCGCCCGGCGGCGAGCACTCCGCCGAGCGCGAGCGAGAGGACCGCGGCGATGCCGAACGCCTTGAGGGTGTTGACGAGTCCGCGCAGCAGCAGCAACTGGATGCCCTTGTACTCGAACGGCATCCACTTCTGGTACGCGAACTGGCCTGTGTCGACGAGGAGATAGACGATCCAGGCGAGCAGCGCCAGGAGCACGGCCGACGCGGCCAGTCCGTAGACCCGGTGGCGGCGGCGGGTGTGGGGCCCGGGGGCGTCGTAGAGGGCGGTCTTCGTGGTGACGGTCATCGTGGCACTCCCCAGCGCCTCTCCAGAACGGCGAAGATCGCGCTGATGGCCAGCGTCACGATCAGATAGCCGACGGCGATCCAGACGAAGGACCAGATGACGCTGTAGCCCATCTCATTGAGCGGTTTGTAGGTGCCGAGCAGCTCGGTGACGCTGAACGACCCGGCGATGGCCGAGTTCTTGGCGAGCGCGATCAGCGTCGAGCCGATCGGCGGGATGACCGAGCGGAACGCCTGCGGCAGGACGACCACGCCCAGCGTCTGCTCGAAGGTCATGCCCAGGCTGCGCGCGGCCTCGCCCTGACCGACCGGCACCGTGTTGATGCCCGAGCGCACCGCCTCGCAGATGAAGGCCGAGGTGTAGCAGCCGAGCGCGAGCACCGCGAAGGTGGTGAACGGCAGCATGAGCCCGAAGCGCGGCAGTCCGAGCATCACCGCGAAGAAGAGCAGCGTCAGCGGCGTATTGCGGAGCACCGTCACCCAGGTGGTGCCGAAGGCCCGGAGCGAGGCGACCGGCGCCACCCGGAAGGCGGCCATCAGGACGCCGAGCACGAGCGCGAGCAGCGAGGCGAACACGGTCAGCTCGACGGTGCCGAGGAAGCCCTTGCCGTAGAGCGAGAAGTTCTTGGTGAGCACATCCATGGGGTCCTCAGCCCGTCCGGTAGCGGTCGATGGGGGGAGGTTTGGGGGCGCGGACGCCGGACAGGCCGAGGGTCGCGTCGTACGCCTTCTTCCAGTCGCCGTTGCGCTCGTGGGCCTGGATGGCATCGTCCAGCGCGAAGCGCAGCGCGTTGTCGCGCTTGGGCACGCCGATGCCGTACGGCTCCTTGGAGAAGGGCCTGCCCGCCACCTTCAGCTCCTTGGGCGCCTTGGCCGCGTAGCCGAGCAGGATGACGTTGTCGGTGGTGACCGCGTCCACCTGGAAGGTGAGCAGATTGTCGACGCATACCGAGTAGGTGTCGTACGCGACCGCGTGGGCCTTGGGGTAGTCGGACTCGATGCGCTGCAGCGGGGTCGATCCGGCCACCGAGCACACCCTCTTGCCCGCGAGGTCCCGCGGGCCGTGGATGTCCTTCTCGTCCGTGCGTACCAGCAGCGACTGGCCCGCCAGGTAGTACGGACCGGCGAAGCCGACCTGCCGCTTGCGGAGCGGATTGATGGTGTAGGTGCCGACGTAGTAGTCGATCTGGCCGTTCTGGAGCGCGGTCTCCCTGTTGGCGGACGCGATGGTCCGGAACCTGATGGTGCTCGGCTTGAAGCCGAGGGAGGCCGCCATCATTTTCGCGATCTCGATGTCGAAGCCGGAGTAGCGTCCGGTGGCCGGGTCCTTCTCGCCCAGATAGGGCTGGTCCTCCTTGACCCCGACGGTGAGATGGCCGCGGCGCTCGGCCCTCCGCCAGGTGGGCGAGGAGGGCAGCCGGAAGGTGGTCGCCGCCTTGTAGGAGGGGAGCTTCCCGGGCTTGGGCCCCTTGGCGGGCGGGCTGCCCTCCTTGCCGCAGCCGCCTGCGGCGGGCAGCAGCGCGAGGACCAGCGCCAGGGTGGCGAGCGCGCGGCGGACGCGCCCGGGGTCGCGGCGGATGGGTCTCATGTCCGTCACCACCCGGCTCAGTGCTTGAGGATCTTGGAGAGGAAGTCCCGGGCGCGGTCGCTCTCCGGCGCCTTGAAGAACTCCTCCGGCGGACGGTCCTCGACGATCCGGCCGTCGGCCATGAAGACCACCCGGTTCGCGGCGGAGCGGGCGAAGCCCATCTCATGGGTGACGACGACCATCGTCATCCCGTCCCGGGCGAGTTGGCGCATCACCTCCAGTACCTCGTTGATCATCTCCGGGTCGAGTGCCGAGGTCGGCTCGTCGAAGAGCATCACCTTGGGGTCCATGGCCAGGGCGCGGGCGATGGCCACGCGCTGCTGCTGGCCGCCGGAGAGCTGGCCGGGGTACTTGTCCGCCTGGTCGGCCAGTCCGACGCGCTCCAGAAGCTCGCGGGCGCGCCGCTCGGCGTCCCGCTTCCCGCGCTTGCGGACCTTCGTCTGGGCGAGCATCACGTTGTCCAGCACGGTCCGGTGCGCGAACAGGTTGAACGACTGGAAGACCATGCCGACCTCGGCGCGCAGCCGCGCCAGCTCCTTGCCCTCCTGGGGCAGCGGCTTGCCGTCGAACGCGATGGAGCCGGACTCGATGGTCTCCAGGCGGTTGATGGTCCGGATCAGGGTCGACTTGCCGCCGCCGGAGGGGCCGATGACCACCACCACCTCACCGCGGCCGACGGTGAGGTCGATGTCCTCCAGGACGTGCAGCGTGCCGAAGTACTTGTTGACGTCGCGTAGCTCGATCAACGGCTCACCGACGGCCATACCCGGCCCCACCCACTTTCCGCTGTCCCGGTCAGCGCAAGCTATCCAGACAAAAGCGGCACTTCGCCGATGACACGCACCGATGGGCGGAGAATCCCCGATAGGAGTGGGGCGAGTCTCGCTATGTCTCGGCGACCTCGGCGTAGAGCTGGGACAGTCCGGGGGCGCCGTCGGCCGCCCACTGATGGCCCGCCTCCACCACATCGAGCTCCCGCCCGGAGCCGAGCCGGACGACGGGCCGGCCGTTCGGCCACACCTGCCAGACGGCGCCGGGGACGGTACGGATGATGACCGTGCCCAGATAGAGACCGGCGTCGTTGCCGAGCCAGGGCAGCTCGTCCGGGTCGTCGCGCCAGCGCGGCACCAGCTGGTCCAGCGCCTCCAGGGAGGCCGCGGAGTCATCGAGTCCGATGCCCGCGGCGGCGGCCCGCGCGCGCAGCAGTTCGCACTCCGAGAGCAGCTCCGCCACGCCCTGCGGATCCTCCTCTTGGGCGCTCATCAGGGCCGTACCGGAGGCCGGACCACGGCGCTTGCGCCAGTTGTCCAAGAAGGGGATGTTCATACCACTCAGCCTCGCATCAAGGACACGGGCGCACCACAGGGCGCGCGGGTACGGGCCGTGACCCGATGATTGTCTTGACGCCACCCACCCGCCTCCCCACGTTCTTTCCGCACCTGTCGAATCGCCGGTCGGGTTGGTTGCGAGAGGGGACACGTATGCGCGTCAGCAGACGGTGGACGGCAGCCGGGACCATCGCGGGAGGCGTCTCCCTCGTCTTGTTCGCACCGCTCTTTCCCCCGTCGCACGCCGATCCGAACACCCATCAGCCGCTCCCTGCGGAGCGGCTCTCCGACAACAGCGGCGAGTCGCTGTGCACGGCGGACGCGGACGCGCGGCGCGGTGTGGTCAACGCCTTCGTACGGGACGGCGGCGGAGTGTTCGACGCGGTACTGGACTTCGACGCGGTGGTGCGGGATCCGGCGCACCCGTCGCGGATCCTGCCCGCGTACGACAGCGGTGACGATCTGCACCCGGGGGACGCGGGGTTGCAGGCGATGGCGGAGTCGATCGACCCGCGGAAGCTGACGGGTTGACCCCGGCCCCGCCCGCGCCTCGCCCCCGTGGGCGCGGTCACACCTCCAGGTCCACGACCACCGGCGCATGGTCGGAGGCGCCCTTGCCCTTGCGCTCCTCGCGGTCGACGTACGCGTCGCTCACCGCCTTCTCGAACCCCTCATTGCCATAGACCAGGTCGATCCGCATGCCCCGGTTCTTGGGGAAGCCCAGCTCCCGGTAGTCCCAGTAGGTGAAGGGACGGTCGTACTTCAGGGGCCGCGGCACCACGTCCGACAGCCCCTCCCCGCGCAGCGCGGCCAGCGCCTCGCGCTCCAGGTCGGTCACATGGGTGAGGCCCTCGAAGGCGGTGCGGTCCCAGACGTCCTCGTCGGTGGGGGCCACATTGAAGTCACCGAGGACGGCGAAGGGGCGGGAGGCGGCCGCGTCGGTGGCGACGGCGCGGCGCAGGGCCTCCAGCCAGCGCAGCTTGTAGTCGTAGTGGGGGTGGCCGATCTCCCGGCCGTTGGGCACATAGACCGACCAGAGGCGGACGGGGCCGCAGGTGGCGCCTATGGCGCGCGGCTCCTGTGCGCCGTCGTAGTCGGGGCCGCCGGGCAGACCGACAGTGATGTCGTCGAGGCCCACGCGGGAGACCATGGCCACCCCGTTCCACCTGCCGTTGGCGTTGACCGCGGCCTCATAGCCGAGCTCGCGCAGCGGCTCGTAGGGGAAGGCGGACTCGGCGCACTTGGTCTCCTGGACACACAACACGTCCGTACCGCTGCTCTCCAGCCAGGCGAGCAGCCGGGGCAGCCGGGCAGTGATCGAATTGACGTTCCAGGTCGCGATGCGCATAGGGGCCAACCTACCTCCCGGGTCCGACAGCCACTCCGGCCCGGCCGGTCGTCACAGCGTGAGGCTCTCGCCCGGCGTCAGCCGCACATGCTCGGCGCCGCCGGTCCCCGGGCCCTCGGGGCCGAGCATGCGCCCGTAGACCAGGGGCGCGAGGTCCGACAGCAGGGCGTCGTGGACGTCGATCGCGCGGCGCGGGCGGACGGCGCGGATGTAGTCGAGGATCTCGGCGAACTTGTTCCAGGGGGCGTGCACCGGCAGCAGCAGCGTGTCCACCCGGCGGTCCGCGGGCACGGTGAGCGCGTCGCCGGGGTGGAAGACCGCGCCGCCGTCCACCACGTAGCCGACGTTGGTGATCCGCGGGATGTCGGGGTGGATGACGGCGTGCAACTGGCCGTGCACCTCGATGTCGAACCCCGCCGCGGTGAAGGTGTCGCCCTCCCCCACGGTGTGCACCCGGCCGGGGAACGCGGCCGAGATCTGGTCGGCGACGGCGGCGAGCGTCCAGATGTGGGCGGCGGGGCTGGCGTCGAGCGCCGTCCGCAGCCGCTCCTCGTTGAAGTGGTCGAAATGCTCGTGAGTGACCAGGATCGCGTCCGCGCCGACCGCGGCGTCCTGTTCGCTGAAGCCTCCGGGGTCGATGACGAGCAGCTGCCCGTCCTTCTCCAGCCGGACGCAGGCGTGGCCCTTCTTGGTGAGCTTCATGGGGATCATTGTGCTCTCGCGCCGCCGCGAAACCGCGCTACCCCCTCGCCGCGCTGCCCCGCCGCGCTACGCCTCGGGGCTGGTCTCCTCACGGATGATGCGCTGGGCCACCGCGAACGCCGAGTTGGCGGTGGGCACCCCGCAGTAGACGCCGGTGTGCAGCAGCACCTCCTTGATCTCGGTGGGGGTCAGGCCGTTGCGCAGCGCGGCCCGGGTGTGGAAGGCGAGCTCGTCGAGGTGGCCGCGGGCGGCGAGGGCGGTGAGGGTGATCACGCTGCGGGTGCGCCGGTCGATGGCGGGCCGGGTCCACACCTCGCCCCACGCATAGCGGGTGATGAAGTCCTGGAAGTCGCCGGTGAACTCGTCGGCCAGGGACTCCGCGCGGTCCACATGGGCGTCGCCGAGCACCTCCCGGCGCACCTTGATGCCCTGGTCGTAGGCGTCGGAGCGGGCGTCCACCTGCGCCTCGGGCTGCATGGCGTAGCCGATCTCGGCGACCGGGGAGACCGGCGGTGCGGTGGTGAGCACGGGCTTGACGGAGGGCGCGGGGATCGCCGTCATGCCGGTCGGGTGGTCCGAGGTCTGCCAGGAGCTGGAGAAGTGGCGCACCAGCAGATCGGTGACGGCCATCGGCTGTTCCACGGGCGCGAGATGGGAGGTGCCTGGGACGAGCGCGAGCCGTGCGTCGGGGATGCCGGCGACCAGGACGCGGGCGTCGGCGGCCGGGGTGACCTGGTCGTCCGCGCCGGCCAGTACGAGGGTGGGGACGCCGATCCGGCCGAGCTCGGCGCGGATGTCGAAGCCGGCGAGGGCCTCACAGGCGGCGATGTAGCAGCCGGGGTCCGTCGTACGGACCATCTGAACGGCCCAGTCCACGATGGCGGGCTGGGCGGCGGCGAAGTCGGGGGTGAACCAGCGCTCGGGGGTGGCGCGGGCGATCGGGTCCAGTCCGTTGGTGCGGACGACGACGCCACGCTGCCGGAAGGAATCGGCGGTGCCGAAGCGCGGGGAGGCGGAGACGAGCGCGAGTGAGCCCACTCTCAGGGGATGTCGCAGGGCCAATTCGGCGCCGATGGCCGCGCCGATCGAGCAGCCCGCGTACCCGAAGCGGTCGATGCCCAGCCGGTCGAGGGTGGCCAGCAGCCGCCCCGCGAGGTCGGGGATGGAGGGGGCGGGGTGGGCGGGCGAGCCGCCGTGGCCGGGCAGGTCGAAGCGGAGGACGCGCCAGTGGCGGGACAGCTCGGGTATCTGGCGGTCCCACATGTGCCATGTGGTACCCAGTGAGGGACCGAGGATCAGGACCGGGGCGTCCTCTCGCCCGTCAAAGCGGTATTGCAGGGTGTTCGTCGGTGTCTCACTCACCCGCCTGACCCTCTCATCTGTCACGAGATGTCACATCGCCGGGGTGGAGCCAGCGGGCCTTGCCCCGCTCCGGCACTGCCGGACCTGCCGACGAGAGCCCAGGTATACGTTCTCCGGCATGTACTCGTGGCCGTGTCGGCAGTGGGCCCTCCGGGCGCGTGCCCTCCTTCAGTCGCTACGAGCAACGCTTTCCTCTTTGATCACGGCCTCCAGGCGGTTCGGGTTGCAGCATCGAGTGTGGTGGCACGGACGAGGCTCGGCGTGACTCACCTGGAAACCTTCCGGAATCCCGCCCAACAGCAGCTTGAACACCACACGGTGAACGCTTGGTAGAAGGCTTGGCCGTAGCCGGATGCTCTCAGGGTTACAGCCACCGGTCCAAAACCAGCAAGCGGACTCCGAATCCACCTCGCCCCAATCCTGCTGGCCATACGGCTCGCAAGTCGCTCGGCTGATGGTCCGCGTGGCTCATCTTGCCCCTCCGCCGCACCCCCGTGCAGGTCATCCCAAGTGGTGGCGGCTCCGCGAAGATCTTCTACATCCGGCTTGACGTACCACCGCTTGGTCGTCTTTGCGTTCGTATGTCCGGCCCATCGCGCGAGGATATGGTCCGGGACACCGTTGGCCAGGAAGGTGAAGCACGACGAGCGTGCGTCGTAGAGCCTGACGCGACGGAGCCCGAGAAGCTCCGTAAGCCGGTACGCGCGTCGGCGAAGTTGCTTGATCGTGAAGGCGTCGCCCGCCTCGTGCGCCAGCACGTAGCCCGACACCGTGTACGCCTCCCCCAGAGCGAGCCTCTCCTCGGCTCAGGGTGCGTGCGTTCTCGGATCGCGGGATGAGGGCGCTGTTCACGGCTGGGTGTTGACGGTACCGACCCAGGAGGGCACGGCCCTCGTTGATCACGTGGAGTCGAAGCCGCGTGAGTCGAAGGGACCGTGCCCGGATGCCATCCTGCCTGATCGAGGAACTCGCCCGCACCCTCGATGCCCTCGAAGTCCCCCTTGACCAGGACACTTTGGCCGGATCCGCGGAGGTGACGACACTGCTGGACGCGTTGACGCTCGTACCCGATCCGCGCCGCAGGCAGGGCTGCCGCTACTCGTTCACCGGCCTGTTGTCGGTCACCGCCGCGGCGGTCATGTGCGGCGCTCGCTCGCCGCGATCGTGCGCTGGGCACGCGGCGCCACTCCCGCCCTGCTCAGCGCCCTGGGGCTGGCCGACGGGGCAGCGGGCCGAGTGCCGGCCGCCACCACCTTCGGCCGAACCCTGACCAGGATCGACGGCGACGCACTGGATGACGCCCTGACCGCCTTCACCGAACGGCTCGCCGCCGACCCACTGGACGATGTCGTGGACAGCGGGGTGAAATCGCTGGCCGCCGACGGCAAGACCGTGTGCGGCGCAATCGACGCCGAAGGCAGGCAGCTGCACCTGCTGTCGGTGTTCCGCCCCGAGACCGGCACGGTGGCCGCCCAGCGCGCGATGCGCGACAAGGGCTGCGAGGTCACCCACTTCCCGGCCGTCCTGGACACCCCGGACTCCATCGCCGGACTCGTCGTCACCGCCGACGCCCTGCACTGCCAGCGCTCCCACGCCACCTACCTGCACGAACGCGGCGCCTTCTACTACTTCCCCGTGCTCGGCAACCAGCCCACCCTCTTCACCGTCCTGGACGGCCTGGACTGGGAGAACACCCCACCCGCCCACGAGGAGGCCGAACGCAACCGGGGCCGCACCAGGACGAGGGCGGCGCGAGCGATGTCGGCGATCCTGCTGGGGCTGATGGTGACGTGCTGCAGGGTCCGCCAGCGCTGCTTGAGTTCGGCGGCGGCGCGTTCGCCGAGTGCACGGATGCCTCTGATCAGGCTGTTCGTGGTTTGCGTGTCCGTGTGCAGGGCCCGCTCGGACCGGCCCTTCGGGCGGCGGAC
>NZ_JBEXFG010000050.1:0-45035 GCF_040606675.1 Streptomyces sp. NPDC005393
GCACCGGGACCGGCATGCGGCCCTCTTTCGCCCACGTCCACGCGGTCTGGTAATGCACGCCGTTGCGTACCGCCCACTCGGAAAGCTTCACCAGACTGAGGTTCACTGATGAATCACGCATCAGTTGTTAGCCCTCCCGCGCCAGCCGCCGGATCGCCTCCCGCACGGGGGTGCGCGACGCCCCCAGCTCCTCGCCGAGCTGTACCTCGCTCAGCTTCGCTCCCGGCGTGAGTCGCAGGGTCTCGATGTCCCTCTTGAGCCGGTCGTAGACCGCCTCGCTCTTGCCAGTCGCCCGGGCCATCCCTCTCCTCCGCCACGGCGCACTCCGCGCTGTATACAGCCTGCGCCGCCCCACGGAGGGGTTGCGCGCTTCCGCGATGCAGAAAATACTATCCGCATCGCAGAAGTTCAGCTCGGCGTCGAGACCAGCGGTGACTCATCGACAGGAGATTCTGATGGCGCGTATGACCGCGGCTCGGGCAGCGGTGGAGATCCTGAAGCGTGAAGGCGTCAGCCATGTCTTCGGCCTCCCCGGTGCGGCGATCAACCCCTTCTACGCCGCGATGCGCGGCGACGGTTGCCTGACCCACATCCTCGCCCGGCATGTCGAGGGCGCCTCGCACATGGCCGAGGGCTACACCCGTGCCGAGGCCGGGAACATCGGCGTGTGCGTGGGTACCAGCGGCCCCGCCGGCACCGACATGATCACCGGTCTCTACTCGGCCGCCGCGGACTCCGTCCCGATCCTGTGCGTCACCGGCCAGGCGCCCGTGGCCAAGCTGCACAAGGAGGACTTCCAGGCGGTCGACATCGCCTCCATCGCCGGACCGCTGACCAAGATGGCCATGACCGTCCTCGAACCCGCCCAGGTGCCCGGCGCGTTCCAGCAGGCCTTCCACCTCATGCGCTCCGGCCGCCCCGGACCGGTCCTCATCGACCTGCCCATCGACGTCCAGATGGCCGAGATCGCGTTCGACCCGGACACCTACGCCCCGCTCCCCGTCTACCAGCCGGCCGCCACCCGGGCGCAGATCGACAAGGCGACATCCCTGCTCCAGGCATCCGAGCGGCCGCTGCTGGTGGCGGGCGGCGGCATCATCAACGCCGACGCCGCCGATCTGCTCGTGGAATTCGCCGAGGTGACCGGGGTGCCGGTCGTGCCCACTTTGATGGGCTGGGGCACCATCCCCGACGACCATCCCCTGATGGCCGGCATGGCCGGCCTCCAGACCTCCCACCGCTACGGCAATGCCACGCTGCTGGAGTCCGACTTCGTCCTGGGCATCGGCAACCGCTGGGCCAACCGCCACACCGGCGGACTCGCCACCTACACCCGTGGCCGGACCTTCGTCCATGTGGACATCGAGCCCACCCAGATCGGCCGGGTCTTCGCCCCTGATCTGGGCATCGTCTCCGACGCCAAGGCCGCCCTCGAACTGTTCGTCCAGGCCGCCCGGGAGCTCAAGGGGACCGGAGCGCTCAAGGACCGCTGGGCCTGGGCCGACAGCTGCCGACAGCGCAAGGCGTCGATGCTCCGCAGGACCCACTTCGACCAGGTGCCGGTGAAACCGCAGCGGGTCTATGAGGAGATGAACAAGGCGTTCGGCCGCGACACACGATATGTCTCCACCATCGGCCTCTCCCAGATCCAGGCGGCCCAAATGCTGCATGTCTACCGGCCGCGCCACTGGATCAACGCCGGCCAGGCCGGGCCGCTCGGCTGGACCGTCCCCGCCGCCCTGGGTGTCGCGACGGCGGATCCGGACGCCGCCGTCGTCGCCCTCTCCGGCGACTACGACTTCCAGTTCATGATCGAAGAGCTCGCCGTCGGGGCGCAGTTCCAGATCCCGTACCTCCATGTCGTCGTCAACAACGCCTATCTGGGCCTGATCCGCCAGGCCCAACGCGGCTTCGACATGGACTACTGCGTCCAGCTGTCCTTCGACAACGCCAATTTCGACAACGCCAATGCCCCCGAGGTCGGCGGCTACGGCGTCGACCACGTCAAGGTCGCCGAAGGACTGGGCTGCAAGGCCCTCCGCGTCCTCGAACCCGAGCGCATCGCACCCGCGCTGGAGGAGGCCAAGAAGCTCATGGCCGAGTACCGGGTGCCGGTGATCGTCGAGATCATCCTCGAACGCGTCACCAACGTCGCCATGGGCACCGAACTCGACAACGTCACCGAGTTCGAGGAACTCGCCACCCGCCCCGGCCACGCACCCACAGCGATCCGCACCGGCCTCGACTGAGCCCCGGCGGTTCGGGCTACTTCGCCGACGGGGTCCGAGCAAGCCAGTCCGCGAAGCGGGTGTCGGACAGCAGCGCGCCGTCCCCGGGCAGCAGGGTGCGCTCCTCAAGCGGGACTCCGAAGTAGCGCGCCTCGGGGTCCGTGACGACCTCGCGCGGGTCGTCACGGTGGGCCAGGCCCTCGCGGATCAGCTCGTCGAGGCCGAACTGCTCGGGACCCGCGACCTCGACGGTGCCGTTGAGCGGCGCGGCCACAGCGGTACGTCCCACCGCGCCGGCGACGTCGGCGGCCGCGATCGGCTGAATGCGTGCCGACGACAGGCGCACTGTGGTGCCGTCGGTGGCTCCTTGGGCGATGCTTTCGACGAACTCGAAGAACTGCGTCGCACGGATGATCGAGTACGGCACGCCCGATTCCTCGATGAGATTCTCCTGCGCCATCTTCGCGCGGAAATAGCCGCTCTCGACGAGCCGCTCGGTTCCGACGACCGACAGGGCGACATGGTGTCCGACTCCCGCCTCGGTCTCGGCCTCCAGCAGGTTCGCGGTCGAGGTCCGGAAGAATTCCATCACCGCGTCGTCGGCGAACGACGGCGAATTCGACACATCGACCACGACCTGCGCGCCCTGCAGCGCCTCGGCAAGCCCTTCGCCCGTGAGCGTATTGACACCCGAGCGTGGTGACGCCGGGATCGCGTCATGGCCGTGTTCGGCAAGCGTGCGCACGAGTGTGGAGCCGATCAGGCCGGTGCCACCGATGACGACAATCTTCACGACATCCCCTTCGATGCGGCTGCGGCTCTCATGATCCACGGTAACGGCTGCGGCACCGGAAGGACCACACCAGGTCCGCCGGACGAGTTAACCTCCGGCGCGGTTCCCCGACTACTGGCACGTCTTCTTCGTTAAATCGGATCGTCAGTGCTTTCGCAGCGACTCATTCGGAGGAATCACATGCGCATGGTGAAGAAGGCAGCTCTTCTGACCGCAGCGGCCGCCACGGCGGTGCTGGTCGGGGCGGGCGGCGCGTCCGCCTACGGTGGCACCGGCTCCGGCGCCGGCACCGGTGGCTTCGGCGGCTTCATTTTCCAGATCAACGAGTGTGACGCCGCCACCGGCGCCAACACTCAGCTCGGCGGAGTCGCCCCGACCGGTGACATCAACGTCGGCTCCAACTGCACCAACCTCATCGGCGGCTGACCCCTGAAGGAGCGTCGGCGACCGCGGTCGCCGAGCTACGGCGCTCCCCTCGCGCCCCCGGATGCCACGCGTCCGGGGGCGCGTGGGGGCATGGCGGCGGTCGGGGCGCCAGGTGGCGACGAGGGCGGCGGCCAGCAGGAGTTCGGCGCGATCCCGAGGACGACCACGCGACAGACCTTTCGATGCCGCTCTCATGATCCACGGTAACCGGCTGCGGCACCGGAAGGACCACACCAGTACACCGGACGAGTTAACCTCCGGCGCGGTTCCCCGACTACCGGCACGTCTTCTTCGTTAAATCGGATCGTCAGTGCTCTCACAGCGACTCATTCGGAGGAATCACATGCGCATGGTGAAGAAGGCAGCTCTTCTGACCGCAGCGGCCGCCACGGCGGTGCTGGTCGGGGCCGGCGGCGCGTCCGCCTACGGTGGCACCGGCTCCGGCGCCGGCACCGGTGGCTTCGGCGGCTTCATTTTCCAGATCAACGATTGTGACGCCGCCACCGGCGAGAACACTCAGCTCGGCGCGGACGGCCCGACCGGTGACATCAACGTCGGCGGCACCTGCACCAACCTCATCGGCGGCTGACCCCTGAAGGAGCGCCGGCGACCGCGGTCGCCGAGCTACGGCGCTCCCCTCGCGCCCCCGGATGCCACGCATCCGGGGGCGCATGGGGGCATGGCGGCGGTCGGGGCGCCAGGTGGCGACGAGGGCGGCGGCCAGCAGGAGTTCGGCGATGTCGCCGCCGTAGTACATGATCTCCGCGCCACCCTGGACCTGGGCGACGGGGGCGTGGATATCGGTGCGGAAGCCGCCGTACATCAGCTGCGAGATCGCGGCATGGGCCGCGATGGCGATCCCGAGGATGACCAGCCGCGTGCGGACGCCGGGCCGCCGTGGGGCGGGGTCGGGGCCGGCGATGACGTAGGCGAACAGGCAGCCCGAGAGCAGGAAGTGGGCGTGCAGCAGCCAGTGCGGTACAGGCCGGCTCATGGCCACGTTGTAGAGGGGCGTGAAGTAGAGCACCGCCAGGCTTCCCGTGCTCAGCGACAGGGCGGTGGCCCAGTGGGCCAGCAGCCCGGCGGGTCGGCTGCGCAGCACGGTGGTCAGCTGCCGGCCACGGGCGGCGGGCAGGGTGCGCAGCAGGAGGGTGACGGGGGCGCCCAGCACGAGTGCCAGGGGGGCGTACATGCCGATGAGCATGTGCTGGGCCATGTGGCCGCGGAAGTCCTCGTGTGCGAAGGGCGCGAGGGGCGGGAGCAGCCCCGCGGCCAGCAGGGCGACTCCGGTCAGGAAGCTCACCGTCCGCCACTGCCTCCAGCCCCGGGTCGGATGGGCGCGGTGGGCTCGGTGAGCCAGCAGGAGGTAGGCGGCGGCGATCGCCAGCAGCACGAGCGCGGGCAGCAGTACCTCCATCGTGCCGCTGCCGGCGCTGTGGCGGTGTCCGGTGTGGATGTGGCCGGTCATCAGGCGGCCCGCCCCGCCCGCCCGGAGGCGTCGGGGGCCTCGGGGTCGAAGGGCCGGCCGCCGCGCTGGAGCAGATAGCCACCGGCGAGCAGCAGCGCCCCCAGGACGAGGAAGCCGATGTCCCACCAGAGCTGCCGCGGGCCGCCATGGACGTGGTGGATACCGAGGATGTGGTGGTCCAGTACGCCTTCGACGAGGTTGAAGATGCCCCAGCCGGCCAGGATCCATCCCCACAGCACGCGCGAGGTCCATACCCGGCGGCGGTTGTGGGTGACGCGGGAGTACAGGATGGCAAGGCCCAGCAGGACGGAGATCCAGCACACGGCGTGGAAGATGCCGTCCCACACGGTGTTCATCTCCAGGCCGGAAACGGTGTGCGGGGAGTAGTACTTCACCCCGATGTGATCGTGGTTGGTGCTGGTGAGCATGTGGTGCCACTGCAGGAGCTGGTGCAGCAGGATGCCGTCGACGAATCCGCCGAGTCCCACCCCCAGCACGATGCCGGGCAGCTGGATGTTCCTGGGTGCCCTGCCGTCCTGGGCCTGGCCCGCCGTGGTGGCCATCCGTGTTCTCCGTCCCGTCGGAGTCCTTGAGTCCGTGAACCTCTGGTCAGGACGCGTTTCCCGGCTGGGGCGGTGCGGTCACGGGCACGAGCGGAACTTCACCGCCCGGCCGTGGTCCGGATGGCCTATTCCGGGAGATGCCGAGCCGGTCGGCGATCCGGCTCTGCGTCTCGTCGCAGAAGAAGCGCAGGTACAGGATCTCCCGCTCCCGAGCGGGCAGTTCCCGCAGCCGCGGCTTGAGGGATTCGCCCTGGATGACCCGCTCGTAGGCCGGTTCCGCCGAGCCGATGGTGTCGACCAGCGAGTAGCAGTCGTCCGCGCCCGGCAGTTCGGCATCCAGGGAGAGCGTCCTGAAGCTGCCGCCCCTCCTGGGCCACCGCCCCTCCCGCGCCACCGCGATCACCCCTCTGCCACACATGCGCAGTTCGCGTTCGGGGTACCCCGATGCAGTGCGCAGCAACTCTCCCGAGGACGTGACGGCGCCGGAACCCGCCGTCGGAGTGGTCATCGCCACCCGCGACCGCGCCGAGTCGCTCGCCACCACCCTGGAGCATATGACGGCCCTGCCGGAGCGGCCGCCGGTCCTCGTCGTGGACAACGGCTCGACCGACCACACCAGAGCCATGATCGCCGACCGCTTCCCCGAGGTGCGCGTCCTGGCGCTCTCCGGCAACCGCGGGGCGCTCGCCCGCAATGACGGAGTACGCGCCATGAAGGTGCCGTACATCGCCTTCTGCGACGACGACTCGTGGTGGCGACCCGGCGCGCTGGCCCGGGCCGCCCGCGTCCTGAGCGACCATCCGCGCCTCGGCCTTCTGGCGGCCCAGGTCCGCGTCGGTCCGGACGAGCGCCCCGATCCGATCAACGCCGCGCTGGCCGCGTCCACCGCCGGCTGGGCCGACGACCTCCCGGGTCCGGAGGTCTTCGGCTTCCTCGCCTGCGCGTCCGTGGTCCGCCGCAGCGCGTATCTGCAGGCGGGCGGGTTCCATCCGGTGATCTTCTTCGGCGGGGAGGAGACGATGCTCGCCTACGACCTCGCGGCGAGCGGCTGGGGCGTCGCGTACTGCCCGGAGGTGGTCGCCCACCACCACCCGGCCTCGACGCAGCGCGAGGGCCGGAGTGCCATCATGCGCCGCAATGAGCTGCTGGGCTACTGGCTGCGGCGCCCGCTCCCGCTCGCGGCCAGGCACACCGCCGGACTCCTTGTCGAGGCCCGCCGGGACCCGGTGGCGCGCAGCGCCCTGCGGCAGGTATGCGCCCGGCTCCCGGCCGCGCTACGGCTGCGCCGTCCGCTGCCGCCGCATGTCGAGAGGGCCGTGCAGCGCATGGAGGGACACGGAACGTCCGGGCCGTGACCCGGGCCGCGCCGGGTGAGGCGGACGGGCCGTGGTACGGGAGGCGGCGCACCGGGGCTCAGACCCGGCGCCAGGCATCGCTTTCCAGATGGGACCCGGCCATCGGGCCCATGCGGAGCATGCCGCCGTCCACGGCCCAGGAGGCCCCGGTGACGTAGCCGGCGTCCGGGCTCGCGAGGAAGGCGATCACGGCGGCGACTTCCCGGGCGTCGCCGGGCCGCCCCAGCGGCACCCCCGGCCGGTGCTGGGCTCGCACATCGATGTCCTCCTGCCCCGTCATCGGTGTGGCGATCTCGCCCGGCGCGACCGCGTTGACCCGGATCCCGTGCTCGGCCAGCTCCAGGGCCATCACCTGGGTGAGCAGGCCGAGTCCGCCTTTCGCGGCGCAGTAGGGCGCGGCGCCGACGCGCGGCTGATGCTCGTGGACGCTGGTGACATTGACGATGCTGCCGCCCCCGCCCTGGCGGATCATGCGGCGGGCGGCGCGCTGCCCGCACAGGAGCGGGCCGATGAGGTCGACATCGACGACCTGTTGAACGGTGGTGAGGTCGAGGTCGAGAAACGGGGTGAGGGTTCCGGTGCCGGCGTTGTTGACCAGGACGTCGAGGCGGCCGAGAGCGTCGGCCAGTCGGTCGATCGTGTCGGCGGCGCCCGGGAGACCGGTGAGGTCCATCCGCTCGACGGCTGCCCGGCGGCCGGCCTCCCGGACCTCGGCCGCCGTCCCCTCGGCTCCCTCCCGGTCGCTGTACCAGGTGATGCCGACGTCCATCCCCCGGGCGGCCAGCCGTACGGCCGTGGCGCGGCCGATGCCGGAGTCCGCGCCGGTGACGACGGCGACACCGGCGGAGGTGGCAGGTCCGGGGTGGTGGTGGGTGTTCATCCTTCGACTCCGGTGAGAGTGCCGGGATGCGGACGGTGCTCGCGGCGGGGGCCGGGCTCGGGGAGCCGCTCCACCGCCTCCAGCACGTCGGCCACCGTGATCCGCAGCAGCCGCTCGTCCGGGACGTCCCCATGGGCGTCCCCCGGCCGCGGGGCGTCGCCGTCCGGGCGCCACAGCGCGCGGTGGAGCGCGCTGCGCGGCGGCCCCCACAGCCGGGGGGCCACCGGGCCGAACAGCACGACCGAGGGGGTGCCGAGAGCGGTCGCCAGATGGGCCAGACCGGTGTCGCCGACGACCACGGCGCGGGCGCGGGCGACGAGCGCGGCCAGTACGGCGAACGGCACATCGGCGTCGCCTCCGAGCACGGCAGACCGGGGCAGCCCGGCGCCCCGGGCCACCGCGTGCGCCGACCGCGCCTCCCCGGCGCCCGCCGTGACGACGACGCGATGCCCGGCCGCGCGCAGCGCGCCGCCCACGGCCGCGAAGCGGTCCGCGGGCCAGCGGCGGGCCGCGGCGTCCGCGCCGGGGTGGAGCACCACGGCGCCGGGCGCGGGCGAGGGCCGCTCGGGCGCGGGAATCCGCAGGTCCCGAGGGTCGGCCCGGATTCCGTACCAGGACAGCAGCCGGCACCAGCGGGCCCCCTCGTGCTCGTCGTCGCGCCATCCGGGCCCGGGGATGTCCGGCGTGCCGGGGTGCGCGTAGGCCAGCAGCCGGGCGGGGCGCAGAGCGCGCAGCAGCAGATGGCTGGGCGGGCCGTTGCCGTGCAGGTCCACCGCGACATCGGGGGGCGGCCCTGCCCAGTCGATCCGCCCGGGGACGGTCCGGCCGGGTGCGGACGTGGGGAGCAGCCGGTCGACGGCTCCCGTCGCTCTGGCTGCTTCCGCCATCCGGGCGGGTGCGGCCAGCAGCAGCTGGTGGCCGGGGTACGCCCGGCGCAGCGCCCGCAGGGCGGGGACGGCGGTGAGCAGATCGCCGAACCCGAGAGCGCGCAGGACGAGGAGACGCGGGGGGACGGCGTCCGTCATCGCGACGGCGTCCGTGCGCCGCGTCAGTGGGACGGCGTCCGTGCGCCGCGTCATCGGTCGGCCCGGAGCGGGGCGTGGCCGGGGAGGGATACGGGGGCGAGGGCGGCCCGGCGGGCGAGTTCGGTGGTGGAGCGCCCGTCGAGGTACGGAAGGACGAGGGCCTGGCCGTCCCACTCGCGCAGCACGGCGGCCTCGGGCAGGGTGTCGGCACTGTAGTCGCCGCCCTTGACCCACACATCTGGGCGCAGCCGCCGCAGCAGCGCCTCCGGGGTGTCCTCGTCGAAGACGGCGACGGCGTCCACGCAGCCCAGTCCGGACAGGACGCGTATCCGGTCGGCCACCGGGTTGATCGGGCGGCCGGGGCCTTTGAGGCGGCCGACCGAGGCGTCGGAGTTGACGCAGACGATGAGGCAATCCCCGGTGCGGCGGGCGTTCTGCAGCAGGCCGACGTGGCCGGCGTGGAGCAGGTCGAAACACCCGCCGGTGGCGACGACTGTGCCGCCCCGGGCGCGGACGGCGCCGGCGAGGGCGTACGCGTCGGTGGGGCGGGGCTCGCGCGTGCCCTGTCCCCCGGCGCCGCCGCGGGTCTCCCACAGGTCCGCGTTTCCGGCGCCGCCCGCCGCGACGAACGCGGCGGACCGGGCGACGGCCAGCTGGACCGCCTCCTCGGGGAGCCCGCCGTCGGCCAGGGCTCCGGCGGCGGTCGCGGCGAAGCAGTCCCCGGCGCCGCAGGAGTCGCCCTCGACGCGTCGGGACACGGGGACGTACATGGGGTTGTCGCTGTGCGGGAGGGTGAGGATCGCGCCGCGCTCGCCGAGCGTGACGGCGACGGCCGCGGCCCGCCAGCGCTCCGCGAGCCGGGCGCCGCGGCTGCCGTGGGCGTGCAGGGAGTCGGCCTCGCCCGCGTCGCCGTACCGGCCGGCCGGGGCGAGGTCCCGGGCCTCGGCGGCGTTGGGCGTGGCGAGCCGTACGCCGGCGACGGGCTCCGGGCCCCGCGGGTGCGGGTCCCAGACGACGGGCACATGGCGCGCGGCCTCGCCGAGGTACGGGCGCAGGGCCGCGGCGATGCCGCGGCCGTAGTCGGCGACCAGCACGGCGCGGGCCGCACGGAGCGCGGCGACCACGGCCGGCCCGGCACGGCCGGGGGTGCCGCCGCCACGGTCGACGCGGACGAGCGGCCGGCCCGCGGCGCGGACCCGGGTCTTGACCGGAAGGGTGCCCTCCAGCGGCAGTTCCACGAGCTCGACATGCGGCGCCAGGGCGTCCCGTACGGTCCGGCCGGCGGCGTCGTCGCCCAGGGCGGTGACCAGGACCACCTCGCGTCCCTCGCGCGCGGCCAGGAAGGCGGCGAGCCCGGCTCCCCCGGGCCTGCTGCGGTCGGAGAGCACGTCGACGACGGGCGCCGGGGCGTCGGGCGCCAAGCGGGTGGCCTCGCCGTCGATGTCCTGGTCCAGCAAGGCGTCACCGACGACGACGAGCGGTCGCTGGGCGGCGGTCATGGCTACCTCCGGTCAGGGGGACGGGTACGGGCCCGGAGCCGGAGCGACCGCCCGGCCGGTGGTCAGGGGCTCGGCGTCGTCCGCGGCCGCGTCGAAGCTCTCGCAGAGCAGATGGAGGGCGACCAGGTGCGATTCCTGGATGGTCGCGGTGGAGCCGGAGCTGATGCACAGGGCCTCGTCGGCGCGGAGGGCGAGCGGATTGGGGCGCGGGCCGGTCATGGCCCATACGCGCAGTCCGGCGGCCCGGCCGGTGTCGGCGGCGGCCAGCAGGTTGGGGCTGCGCCCGGACGTGGACAGGAGCATCAGCACATCGCCGGGCCTGCCGTGGGCGGCGACCTGACGGGCGTACAGCTCCTCGAAGCCGTAGTCGTTGCCAATGGCGGTGGTGCTGGAGGTGTCGGCGTGCAGGGCGATGGCCGAGTACGCGGGCCGCTCGCGGTGGTAGCGCCCGACGAGTTCGGCGGTGAGGTGCTGGGCCTGGGCGGCGCTGCCGCCGTTGCCCGCGGCGAGCAGCCGGCCGCCGACGGGGAGGGTGGCGGCGAGGTGCCGGCCCCACTCGGCGACCTGCTCCAGGCCGTGTTCTCGGAAGCGGACCAGGGCGTCCTGGAGCGCCTGGCAGTGGGCGTGGGCGGTGCGGAGTGTGTCGGTCATGGCTGTCACCCCTTTCTTTTTGGGCTCGGTTCGCCTCCGGGGCGCTCAAGCCACTGTCGACAGTCGACCGTGCTCGGCCACTCGTTCCTCGCGGCCTCCGCGCGCTCTCCCTTTCGACAGCGACGCGCCCCTTCGGCTCACTCGCCGGGCGGGCACCCCACAGCGAGACGGAACCCCAGGGCCTGCGCGCGCTCTCCTTTTCGACAGCGACACGCCCCTTCCCCTCACTCGCCGAGAGGTCGGTGGGGAGTCGGCCGGTGGGGAGTTCATGCCGCTCCTGTGACGGCTGCCGGGTGGCGTGCCAGTACGTCGCGGTAGACATCCTCGGTGGCCGCGGCGACCCGGTCCCAGCTGTAGCGGGTCAGGACGCGGCGGCGGCCCGCGGCGCCGCAGGCGGCACGCAGCTCGGGGCGGGCGAGG
This sequence comes from Streptomyces sp. NPDC005393, assembly GCF_040606675.1. Classification (NCBI taxonomy): domain Bacteria; kingdom Bacillati; phylum Actinomycetota; class Actinomycetes; order Kitasatosporales; family Streptomycetaceae; genus Streptomyces; species Streptomyces sp. NPDC005393. Next base: position 11,309 of record NZ_JBEXFG010000050.1, read on the forward strand.
AGCCCCGCGGCGGCCTCGGCCAGGGCGACCGGGTCGCGCGGCGGGACGAGGCGGCCGGTGCCGGGGTCGGCCACGGTGTCGCGTTGGCCGCCGACGGCGGTGGCGACGACGGGCGTTCCGCAGCTCATGGCCTCCAGGGGGACGATCCCGAAGGGTTCGTAGTCGGCGGGGCACAGGACGATGTCGGCGGCGCGGAACAGGCTCGGCACCCGCTCGGGCGGCAGACCGCCGGTGAAGCGGACCCGGTCGGCGACCCCCAGGTGGTGGGCGAGGGCACGCAGCCGCCTGGCCTCCGGGTCCTGGTCCAGGCGGGCGGGCGGGGGGCCTCCGGCGATGACGAGTTCGGCGTCCGGCAGCAGGGCGAGGGCGGCGATGGACACGCCGGCCCCCTTGCGCCGCACCAGCCGCCCGAGCTGGACCAGCAGAGGCCGGCGGGTCGAGCGGGGCGCGGCCGGTCCGCGCGGGGTGCACAGCTGGGGGTCGACGCCGCAGGGCACGACCGTGATCTGCCGGTGGCCGAGGCCCATGGCGGCCAGTTCGTCGACCTCGTCGCGGCAGGTGGCGATGATGAGGTCGCAGCCCTCGCCGACCGCCGTCTCCCAGGCGATCCGCTCCGGGGGGCTGCTGTCGGCGTCCTGCTGGTGGCGCCGTTTGACGGTGCCGAGCGCGTGATACGTGTGCGCGAGCGGCAGTGCGAGCGCGCGGGCCGCCTGGAGTGAGGCGACTCCGGACATCCAGAAGTGGGAATGCACCAGGTCGGGCGGCGTGTGCCGCCACTCGCGCTCCAGATACGCGCCGAACTGCGGCATGTACGGCAGGAGTTCGTCCTTGGGCAGCGCCCGGGCCGGACCCGCGGGGACATGCCGCACCTCGACGCCCGCGCGCAGCCGTACGCTCGCCGGCAGGTCCGGTGCGTCGCGGCGGGTGTAGACGCGGACGCGGTGGCCGCGGTCGGCGAGCGCTCCCGCAAGCCGGGCGACATGGACGTTCTGGCCCCCGGCGTCCACGCCGCCGAGCGCGGCGAGCGGGCTGGCGTGCTCCGAGACGAGCGCGATGACCAGCGATTCGGCCTGGTCGCGACGCGGGATCATCGGGCCACCTCCTCGATCAGCCGCTCCCAGTCGTCGAGGAAGCGCTTGAGTCCGTACCGGTCAAGCGCCGCCCGGCGGGCCCGCGCCCCGTCCTCGGCCGCCGCGTCCGGGTCGTGCAGATAGGCGTGTGCCGCGCGGGCGAGGACCTCGGGCCGGGTGGAGAGCGCACCGGCGCCGGCGGGTACCGCCTCGACGGCCTCGGTGGTGGCCAGGGCCACGACGGGCATGCCCAGGTGCATGGCCTCCAGGAGGGAGAGCCCCAGCGAGGTCCAGCGGACGGGGTGCAGATACAGACGGCGGCGCGCCATGGCGGGGTGCAGAGCGGCCTGGGGCAGGTCCTGGGCGTGGCAGCGTCCGGGCGGCAGGCCGAGGTGCTCGGCGAGCCCTTCGGTGCCCATGCCGAAGACGTCGAGGGGCGCCGCCTCGCTCAGGGCGGGCAGCAGGTCGGTTCCGGTGTAACGGCCGCGCCGTACCGGCTCGTTGACGACGACGGCGGCGCGGGCGAGCTGCCCGGTGTACAGGTGTCCGGGGTCGACGACGCCGTGCTCGATGACGGCTGTGGGTGTGGGGCCGCTGTCCCAGAAGAGCCGGTTGAAGTGGGTGACATGGACCAGCGTGAGGTCGTCCCGGCCGGCGCACGGGTGACGGGTTTCGGGGACGTTCCCGTCCGGGGCGTTGTGCTCCAGATAGACGGCGGGCACATCACCCCCGGGGCGCCGGCCGCCGAGCCAGCGCTCGGCGAGTCCTGCCTCGTGCGGCCGCTGGAGGACGACGAGGTCCACCGGGGCGTCCCGCAGTCCCTCGGGCGTGATCTCGGTGACGGACTCGGGCCAGGAGAAGGTCCGGGCCCGGCCGCGCCCGTCCGGCCCCCGGCCGGGGAGGACGGGCACCAGGTAGCGGTGCGGGCCCTGGACGAAGGCCGTGGTCCAGGAGCCGTGCACATGCCAGAGAAGAATGTTCATGCCGTCGCCTCCGGACGGTCGTCGCGGGCTCGGCACGCCAGCAGCGAGTCCACCGCGGCGAGCACGTCGGTGTCGGTCACGGAGTCGAGACACGGGTGGCCCGGTACCGGGCAGACGCGGGCGCGGCTGCCCGCGCACGGCGCGTCCTGGCGGCCGAGGAGGCGGTGCGGGACGCGGTAGGGGGCCCACCGCTCGGCGGGCACGACGGGCGCGAACAGACAGACGACCGGGGTGCCGACGGCGGCGGACAGATGGGAGGGCCCCGTGTTGCCGGTGACCACGACGCCGGCGCCCGCGAGGACTCCGGCGAGCTCGGGGAAGCCGGTGCGTCCGCCGAGATCGAGCGCGATGCCGTCGGCGACATCGGCCGTCAGCTCCTTCTCGGCCGGGCTGCCGGTGACCACCACACGGTGGCCCGCCTCGTCCAGCGCGGCGACCGCCCGGGCGGCCCGCCCGGGGCTCCAGGCGCGGGCCGGTACGGCGGCGCCGGGGTGGACGACCACATAGGGGTCGCTCCCGGTGAGCGGGGCCGTGTCGGGCAGCGCGGTCAGGCGCAGGGCTCCCTCGTCGCCGGGCGGGAGGGCGAACCCGGCCGCCTCCGCGAGGTCGAGCGCGGCGCGCGCCTCGTGGTGGTGCGGCGCCCGCCGGTGCCGCAGATCGAGCAGGGTGCCGGGGTAGTGCTCGCTGTCGGCGGCCGTCCAGGGGATTCCGGCGAGCTTGAGCAGCAGGGCCGCCGGCAGCGGGCTCTGGTGGTACGAGGAGAGGATCAGGGCGCGGTCGAAGCGGCGGGCGGCGAGGGAGTCCACGAGGGCGTCGGCGGTCTCGCGCCGGACGGGCGGTGCCGAGAAACCCACCCAGGGCGCGTCGTGGACGAGCACCTCGTCGACGCCGGGCAGCAGCCGGGCGGCCGGCTCGCCGAGCGGGCCGCACAGCATCGCGGTGGAGGCGGAGCCGGCGGCGACGGCGCGTACGGCGGGCCCCGCGAGCAGCACGTCTCCCGCGCTGTCGAGGCGTACGACCAGGGTGCGGGGCCCGGTGAGGAGGCTGCTGGTCAATGGTCACCTCCGGGGCCGGCGGAGGCGCGCAGCAGGCCGCGCGCCGCGGTCAGCAGGTCCGGCGCGGTCCGTTCAGCGGCGGCGATCTCCCGCGGACGGGTCATCGGGGTGGGGATGAGCACCCCGCGCGCGCCGGCGGCGCGCGCCGCCGCCAGGTCCGCGCCGATGTCGCCGAGCACCGCGGTCCGGCGCGGCTCGACGCCCAGCGCGGCGCAGGCGGCCTGGATCAGCCCGGGGGACGGCTTGCGGCAGGCGCAGCCGTCGGCGGGGCCATGGGGGCACACGGCCCAGACGTCGAGGGGCCCGAGCAGTTTCTCCAGGCGCTCTCGCACGGCCTCGACCGCACGGCGGGTGAGCAGGCCACGGGCGACGCCCGACTGATTGGTGACCACACCCACGGGCAGGCCCCGGGCCCGTACGGCGTCGACCGCGGCCCTCGCGCCCGGCATGAGCCGCACGCGGTCCGGGTCACCGTTGTACGGGATGTCGTGGACGAGCGTGCCGTCCCGGTCGAAGAGCACCGCCTCGGGAAGGCCGGGAAGGCTGAGGGGCACAGCCGGACCGCCGCAGGGGCCGCGCCGCACACCCGGGGTGAACAGCCACGGCTCCCCTCCAGCGACGGGTGGGGCCCAAGGGACTGCTGTGGTGAACACGGACCCCGAGTCTCCCGCAGACCGCATACTAAACGCGACAAAACGCTACATATGTGCGATCTCTCTGATCGGGCATGGTCCGGCCCGCGGCGGCCACCGCTCGGTGGCGCACCAGCCCGGCCAGCCAGTGAGCCGCGGCCACGGGCGGGATGAGGGCACTGGTGACCGCCATCGTGGCGATCTCGCTCCGCGTCCCCGGGCCCGGGCGTATCCGGGCCCGGGCGAACTCGGCCGTGCCCGCCAGCCACAGCGCCGCGCAGCCCGCGGCCACCCGGCGCCGGCCCGTCGCAGCGCCGACGAGGGCGGCGGCCCCGGCCGCGGCGACCGCCAGGTGCCGCGGCAGCCGACCGCGCGGGGCGCCCGCCCTGGCCCACCAGCCACGCCCGTGCATCCTGGTCATCAGCACGTCGTCGGCGTTCCCCGCCTGCGTGCGCACCGACACCCAGCGGTCGGTCGGCCGCACCGGGTGGGTCGTACGGCGTGAGCCCCGGGTCAGCGTCCAGCCAGCGGCCATGATCCGCAGGGCCAGGTCGGCGTCCTCGCGGAAGGCGCGCGGGAAACGCTCGTCGAAGCCGCCGACGGCCTCCAGCGCGGCCCGCCGGTACGCCATGTCGGCGGTGATCCAGCGGGCGGTGGCGAGCCCGGCGGTCGTGCGCTCCCAGTCGGTGGGCCTGCGGTCCCGTGGGAGGGGGACGGTGATACGCGCCTGGACGCCGGCCGTGCCGGCGCTCGCCGCCGCGAGGTCGGCGGCGAGGTCGGCCGCCCAGGTGGGGCCGGGTACGACATCGTCGTCGAGGAAGACGATCCACTCCTCGCCCACGGACCGCCACCCGGTGTTGCGCGCGGCGGCGGGGCCCGCGGCGGGCCCGGGGACGGTCTCCACCGCGTCACGGAGCCCCTCGGGGATCACCAGGGGCAGCCCGGTGCAGTCGTCGAGCGGACAGTCGACGACGAGCACGATCCTGCGGAGGCGGGGCCCCCGCGCGTCGGCGAGCGCCCGCAGGCACACGGAGAGGCTGGAGCGGAGCACGGTGGGAATGACGACGGCGTACTCGGGTGCGGGCGCCGGCTGTCCTTCGTCCTTCATTCCTGGGTCCTCCTCCGTGCTCGCTACGCCCCTTGGGCCGTGGCCGTATCCGGCCGGCCGCCCGCGAAGAAGGCGCCGCGCCGGATCACGAACGGCCCGATGGCCAGGACGTCGACGGGCGCCGAGCCGAAGCACTCCAGCGCGTCGCGCGGGTCGTCGACCATGGGCCGGCCCGAGGTGTTGAGGCTGGTGTTGACGACCACGGGCAGGCCGGTGAGTCGCTCGAACGCCCCCAGCATCCGCGCCACCAGCGGCTCCGCGCCGGGGTCGACGGTCTGGATGCGGGCCGTGCCGTCCACGTGCACGACGGCCGGGATGCGCTCCCGCCACGCCGGCCGGACATCGTGCACGAACAGCATGTACGGGCTGGGCAGCGGGCCGTCGAAGATCTCGGCCGCGCGGTCGGCGAGCACCATCGGCGCGACCGGCCGGAACTGCTCCCGCCCCTTGACGTCGTTGAGCCGCTCCAGATTCCCCGACCGGCCGGGGTGGGCGAGCAGGGAGCGGTGGCCCAGCGCCCGCGGCCCGTACTCGGAGCGCCCCTGGAACCACGCGACGATCGCGTCGTCCGCGAGGGCCCCGGCCACCGTCTCGGCGACATCGGCCGGGCGCTCGAACGGCACAGCGGCCGTCTTCAGCCATGCCTCCAGCTCGGCCTCCGACCAGCGGCGCCCGAGGTCGGCACCGGTCATCGGCGCGGGCCGGTCGCCGGCCTCCGCGGCGAGGTAGAGCGCGCCTCCGAGCGCGGTGCCCGCGTCCCCGGCGGCGGGCTGGACCCAGACCCGGTCGAACGGGCCCTCCCGGGCGATACGGGAGTTCGCGACGCAGTTGAGCGCCACTCCCCCGGCCAGGGTCAGCACGCTGTCATGGGTGCGCCCGTGCAGCCAGCGGACCAGGTCGAGCAGCGTCTCCTCCAGGCACGCCTGGGCACTCGCCGCCAGATCGGCGTGCGCCTGCGACCACGCCTCGCCGGAGCGCAGCGGGGAGCACAGCTCGTGCCAGGGCACCCCCGCGGCATGGAAGCCGCCGTCGCCCGTGGCGTACACGTACCGCCGCAAGCAGGGCAGCATCCGCGGGGTGCCATATGAGGCCAGGGCCATCACCTTGTACTCGTCACAGGACCGCAGAAAGCCCAGATGCTCCGTGAGCTCCTCGTACACCAGACCGAGGGAGTGGGGCAGCTCCTGGCCGTGGAGCGGCTCCAGCCGGTCGCCGACGCGGCGGGCCGCGAGATGGGAGGTGGCCTCGCCCCGGCCGTCGAGGACCAGGACGGAGCTGGTCTCGGCGCCGGGCGCCGCGAGCGCGCTGGAGGCGGCGTGCGCGATGTGGTGGGGGACGAACCGCACGGTGTCCGGGTCGAGCCCCGGCAGGGCGGTGCGCAGGAATCCGGGGGCCTGGCGGGCGTAGGTGAGCCGCAGATGGTCCCAGGGGTCGTCCAGGCCCATGCTGTCGGCCGGGCGGGCCAGGGCGGGGTCGAAGGAGTAGGCGACGGCGTCGAGATCCTGGGGCCGCAGACCCCCCTGCTCCAGACACCAGGCCGCCGACCTCCCGGGGAGCTCCCAGGCGGAGAAGGGCACGGGCCGTTTGCCGTGCTTGCGCCGCGAGAACCGCTCCTCCTCCGCGGCGGCGACGGTGCGGCCGTCGACCACCAGGGCGGCGGCCGGGTCGTGGAACAGGGCGTTGATGCCGAGGATGCGCATGGGCTGGCCTTTCGGCGGCCCGGGGCCGCGGCGGAAGCGGGCAGTGAATCAGGCGGCGGCCTGCTCGCGGTACCAGTCGATGGTGCGGGCCAGCCCCTCGTCGGCGGGGACGACCGGCTCCCACTGGAGCTTGCCGCGCGCCAGCGTGATGTCCGGGCAGCGGACGGCCGGATCGTCGGTGGGCCGTTCGACGAAGTCCACGATGGAGCGCGACCCGGCCAAGTTGATGATCTTGTGGGCGAGATCCAGCACGGTGATCTCGGCCGCGTTGCCGATGTTGACCGGTCCGAGCAGCTCGGAGGCCGCCATGGCGAGGATCCCGCGCACGGTGTCCTCGATGAAGGCGAGCGACCGCGTCTGCGTGCCGTCGCCCGTGACCGTGAGCGGTTCCCCGGCCAGCGCCTGCCGGATGAAGGTGGGCACGGCCCGGCCGTCATGGCCGCGCATCCGCGGGCCGTAGGTGTTGAACAGCCGCACGATGCCGGTGTCCGTGCCGTTCACCCCGGCCTCCGCGGTGGCCAGGGCCTCGCCGAAGCGCTTGGCCTCGTCGTAGACGCTGCGCGGGCCCACCGGATTGACATTGCCCCAGTACCGCTCGCTCTGCGGGTGCTGCTGCGGGTCGCCGTACGCCTCCGAGGTGGAGGCCAGAATAAAGCGGGCCCGGTGGCGGCGGGCCAGGGCCAGAGCGTTGCGGGTGCCGAGGCTGCCCGTCTCCAGGGTGTGCAGCGGCAGCCGCAGATAGTCGGCGGGCGAGGCCGGGGACGCGAAGTGCAGGACGAGATCGGCCCGGCGCGCCACGTCGAACGGCTCGGTGACATCGGCGCGCAGCAGGCTGAAGCCGGGCCGGGCCGCGAGGTGGGCGACGTTCTCGGGCATGCCGGTGCAGAAGTCGTCCACACACGTCACGGCGGCGCCCTGATCGAGCAGGGCCGTGCACAGGTGCGAGCCGACGAAGCCGGCTCCGCCGGTGACCACGGCGTGTGACCAGGAGTGGGCGGGGACGTTGGAGTCGGATTGCACCATGGCTGTTCCTTCCCTTCGCGCGATGGGGCCCTCCCCGGTTACCCGCGAGCTCAGGGAACAATCAGGACACCACACCCCTTACCGCCCCTTATCGGGTCAGGCGGTGGCGGACAGCTCCTCCACGGGCACCCGCTGAGCGGGGAGGCTCGCCGCGGCCGGCTCCGCCGGTATCGAACGGGACGCGGCGCGGCGGCCGTGGAGCAGCGCTCCCGCGCCGATCACCGCGGCGATGATCAGCCCACCGGCGACCAGGGCGCCGCGCGGCCCCGCCCACTGCATGAGCAGCCCCAGCAGGGGCGGCCCCGCCAGCCCCCAGCCCGTCTCCGCGGTCCGCCAGACGCCGAGGACGCGGCCGCGCATACCGGGCGGCGGATCGGTCTGGAGGACCGTCGTCCCGGCCGTGTCGGAGACCGCCTCGACGATGGCCATGGGGGCCACCAGCACGAGCAGCGCGATCAGACCGGGCGAGAGCCCCGCCGCGACCTGGAGCAGCGCCCCGGTGGCGGCGAGCGCGCCGACCCACCGCACGGAGGGCCGCTGCATGCGCCCCGCGAGTACGGCGCCGGCGATGCCACCCACGGCCAGCACGGTGGCGACGGTCCCGAAGTCCTCGGAGCCCCCGGCCAGCGGGCCGGTGACGAGCACTGCCAGGGTCAGCCCGTAATTCCGCCCGAAGACGGCGCTCACCGCGGTGATCACCGTGAGGGCGACGAGGCGCGGCCTGCTCAGGAAGAAGGCCATTCCCTCCCGGGCGCCCATACCGGGCCGCCGCCCCTGCCGGCCGGGCGCGTCCCGGTCGGGCGCGCGGGGCGCCGCGCCCGACCGGCTCAGGACGCTGTCCGCGACGGGCTTGAGGAAGGGGATGACCGCGGCCACGAAGAGAAACGACAGCCCATTGGCCGCATAGGCGGACGCCGTGCCGAGCGTCGCCACCGCGACGCCGGCGAGTGCCACGCCGAGGAGCCGTCCGGCGCTGTGCACGACGGAGCCCAGGGCGATCGCCGACGGCACGTCCTTGGCGGGCACCAGATCATTGCCGAGCAAGGCGCAGGCCGGCCCGTCCACGGTGGCGACCAGGCCGGTCACCGCGGCGAGCGCCATGAGCGAGACCATATTGAGCAGGTCGAACGCCACCAGGGCGGCCGTGGTGAACGCGATCACACCCAGCACCGCCTGACTGACGGCCGCGGTGACCTTGCGTGGCCAGGCGTCCACCGCGGCTCCCCCGACAAGGCCGAGGAGCAGCCCGGGAGCGGCCTGCACCGACAGTGACAGCCCGGTGGCGGCGGCGGAGCCCGTGATGTGCAGCACCAGCAGGTTCTGCACGGTCAGCTGCATCCACGTACCGGTGTTGGACACCATGTTCGCCGCCGACCACCACCGCATGCCGCGGTGGCGAAGGCAGCGCCAGGGAGAACGCTCGCCCCGCTCGGGCGAGCGGGGCGTGGGTATCGAGGACAGGAGAGAAGAAGTCATCGCAAGGCCACGCCGGCAATCCATGTACAGGGCGGAAAACAGGTAGAGGGCAGAAAAAGAGCCCGTCCACGGGCCCCGCTGACAGCCGGCGACATCGCTACGGCCCAGCAAAGTGCCATGGTCACAGATCGCTCCGAGTAAGTAGGCCACAACCACCAGTGGCTTTGCTCACAGCGAGCAGTACGCGATGGCCACGCACAGACATGAGTGAGAGCCCGCTCGGATCCCCATGAGCTCAGCGTGGTCAAGCGGATGCGCTGATGGTGGCGCGCGGGACCAGGTGGGGGGCCAGGACGATCTCGCGGGGGGGCGGCCGCATCGATGCGGAGCCCGCCTTTCGGCGGGCTCCGCATGTCGTTGTGCACGCCGGGAGGGCGCGGTCAGCGGGGATCGGTACGCTCCGCCCTGCGGACTCCGCCTTCCCGGCCCTGGCTTCCCGGCCCGCGACGGCCACCGGATCCGGATTCCCGCCGGCCGGAGCGACCGCCGTCGTCCGCGCCCTCATCTCCCGCGGGCCGCTCGCCGGCCTCGGCCTGCTCCAGGAAAGCCAGACCCTCCCCGGCGCCAGGGCCTCGTCGTTCTCGCGCTGTCCATCGCGGCCTCCACAGAGTCCATCCAGCAGAGCGCGGTGATTCCGCTGCTCCCCCGCCTGGAGCAGTCGCTGCACGCGTCCGTCTCGGCGGTCAGCTGGGCCCTTACGGTCAGCCTGCTGTGCGGCGCCGTCGCCACACCGCTGTTCAGCAGGCTCGGCGACTGTGCGGCGCCGTCGCCACACCGCTGTTCGGCAGGCTCGGCGACATGTACGGCCGGCGGCGGATGCTGCTGACGACGCTCGTGCTGCTCGTAGCCGGCTCGGTGCTCGGCGCGCTGTCCACCTCCCTCACCACCCTCATGATCGCCCGGGTGCTGCAGGGCATCTCCGCGGCGACCGTCCCCCTGTCCATCGGCGCCGTACGCGACCTGCTCCCACGCGAGAAGATGGCCACCGGCATCGGCATCCTGAGTGCCACGATGGGCATCGGCGTCGGCCTCGGCCTCGGCATGATCATCAGCGGTCTCGTCGCCCAGTACACCAGCGGATACCGCATCGTGTTCTGGCTCATCGCCGGTCTGTCCGCCGCCGCGACCGTGCCCAGCGCCATCGCCGTGCGCGATGTGACGCCCCCCTCGGGCGGGCAGCCGGACATCCCTGGTGCCATCGTCTTCCCGGCGGCGCTGGTCTGCCTGCTGCTGGCGGTCAGTCAGGGCAGGAGCTGGGGCTGGACGTCGGCTCCGGTCATCAGCCTGCTGATCACCGCGGTGATACTGCTCGTCGTCTGGATCGTGATCGAGCGCCGCTCCCCCAACCCGCTGGTCGACATCTCGATGCTGACCCACCGCGGCACCATCGGCGCGAGCCTCGCGTCGTTCCTGCTCGGCTTCGCCCTCTACGCGGGCTTCACACTCCTGCCAAGCCGCCGACGGATGCGTTGCGGGAAGGACGCCAGTGAGTGCGGCGTGGCCCGTGGGTCGAAGACGGCAGCGGCGCTGCCGCGTAACCGTTCCCGCCGCCGCCGATGATGTACCACTCGCGCTGGTCGTCGGTGAGTGCGTCAGTGAGCAGAGGGCATCCCGCTGCCCGCGCGGTACGCTGCGGACAGCGGGATGCCTCTGCTCCGAAGGAGGTGCGGTGTCTCAACCGCTGACCCTGCGGCCCGAGCGGTGGCTACCCGGCCACCTTGTGGGGGGCCTCGGCGAACTGGTCGAGGATGGCCGCGCAGAAAGCCGGCAGGTCCGCGGGCGAACGGCTGGAGGTGAACTGGCCGTCGATCACCACTTCCTCGTCGACGACCTCGGCTCCGGCATTGCGCAAGTCGGTGCGCACACTCGGCCAGGAGGTGAGACGGCGGCCACGGACGGCGTCGGCTTCCACAAGGGTCCAGGGGCCGTGGCAGATCACGCCAATCGGCTTACCGCTCGCCACGAAGGCCTTCACGAAACCGACCGCGTCTTTGTTCATGCGCAGTTGGTCCGGGTTCATCGTGCCACCCGGCAGAAGCAGAGCGTCGTAGTCGTCCACGGAGGCGTCGGCCACGAGCCGGTCGACGGGGAAGGTCCCGGCGGGGTTGAGGTCGAACTGCCGGGCCTGGATCTCACCGGGGTGGATGGAGATGACGTCGCTCTTGGCTCCGGCGCCGTAGAGGGCGCCGCGGGGCTGCTCGAGCTCCACCCGCTCCACCCCGTCGACCGCCAGGATCGCGACCTTCCGGTCGCGAAGTTCGTCTCTCATGATTTTCTCTGCCTTTCTGCATCGCACACCTGTGTGCAACGGCTCAGGCACCTGTTCCGCACGATGCGGGACGGAAGTGGCGCGCGAAGGCTTTCCCCCTTCAGGCGGCGAGGCGACGCCGCGCCACACACACGCCCCGGGCTTCGGTGACGGCTCCAGCTGCCGCACCATCGCTCCTCTTTTTCCACCCTCCCACTCTCCTCAGGCATGTCAACTGCAGGCAGCCACAGGCCCGATCACCGAGAGTTGGCGTTCGCCACGGCGGGTCCCTTCGGCCTTGCTTACAGGGAGTCGCGGGGCAGCGTCTCGTTCCAACTGCGTGAGAACACCCGCCGCTCGTTCTGGTAGCCGTCCAGCGTGGCATCGACGAAGAACCTCGTTTCGCTGGACCGCAGCACCGTGTGCGTCACCACCCGTACGCCCCAGGCGTCGCGCCGGAAGCGCATGGTCCAGGTCGACTCGCCGCTGACCGAGGTGAAGTCGTCGCCGACGGCGCCGTAGCGCTCGTAGGCGCGGCGGCCGACGTCGAGACCGATGTCCTCATAGCGCACCGTCCCACCGTCTTTGACGATCTCGCTCGGAGTGGTAGCCCACCAGATCGCGCTTGACGTCCCAGCGCTGTTCGGGGGGCGTCAGTTGTGTGGTGGCGACGGGTGGTGTGCCCTCGGGTTCGCCGAAGGGGCGCTGTGGGGCCTCGTCGGGCTCCTGGTTTCCGCGCAGGGGAAGAGTGAGGGCGCTGGAGCCCTCGTACACGGTCAGCAGGACCGGCCCCGGCGGGAGCCAGGCCGGGGGGGCCAGTACGACGTGGACAGCGACAGCCGGATGCGGTGGCCGGGCGGGAACGCCTGGGCCACGCCGTTGAGCTGCACGGTGGCTCGGTAGCGCCGACCGGGTTCCAGCGGTTCGGGGGGCGCCGACGCCATCGCGGTGGGTAAGGTTCAGCAGGCCGTACGTGACGCGGGTGGCGCGCCCGTCGGGGGCCACATCGGACAGCCGGGCGGCGACCATGGCGACCGGTTCGCTGACCGACAGCTCCAGCTCGACGGAGGGGGAGCCGAGAATCTCCACCCGCTCGGTGAGTATGTCGGTGTCGAACACCAGCGACCCACCGTCCTCCTCGCGCTGGTCGTACGGCAGGTCCGGCGGTGCGTTGCAGGAGGCCCACTTGCCGGCGAACTGGGCGACGGACAGCGGCGATTGCACGGTCAGCCACATGGGTGGCGCCCTGCTGTCGGACAACCTGGCCGAGGCGGGCACCATGTTCGCCTACGCCACCTGCCCGCCCCACCCGGCCGTGGTCGGCGAGCGGTGGCGCGAGACGTGGCACGAACGACTGGAGCACACCCGCCCCTGGGTGCTGGAGTGGCTGCGCCACCAGCGCCGCGACGACTACTGGCGCCACGCCTCGGTGTGCGAGGACTACCAGGCCGTACGGTGCCCGGTCCTGGCGTCCGGCGGCTGGGCGGACGGCTACTCCAACGCCGTCACCCGGCTGCTGGGCCACCCGGACGTACCCCGCAAGGGACTGATCGGACCGTGGTCGCACAAGTTCCCGCACCTGGGCGAGCCCGGCCCGATCGCCCCGGTCTCGCTGCACCGGATCGTCACCGGGCACCGTCTGAAGCCCGAAAGGGTGGACTGGGCATCGCGTTTCGCCAAGGCCGGGCTCGTACTGCTCCTGTGCACGGTGGCCTCGGCGCTCCTGCTGATCCTGCGCGTGGTCGTGTCCGACGGGACCGCCTTGTGGCTGACGGCCGCGGCCCTGATGTGGTTCGCCACCTGCTGGTTCGCGCCGGCGGGCTGGCTGCGACGCCGTTCGCGCGAGGAGGGCTGACGACCCGTGCGGCTCCGCCGCGTACCCTCGCCTTCCCGTTCGTCGCCCGGGCTGCCGGCAGGGCGGACGCGGCCCGGTCAGCCCTGGCCGGCGTGGGCGGCGAGGACGCGCCAGACGCCCTCGGCATGGACCCACGTGCGGGTGCAGCGCAGGCGCGCGGTGAACGGTTCGCCAGCGGCGGTGCCCTCGATCCGGGCCGGCATCCCGGTGATCCCCGTTGCGCCCCTTGGCGCTCAATCGCGCTGCGGGCCCCGGCGTGGGCTCCGCGTGGTGGCCGTCTGGTCCGCGCGGCCGCCGGCGCCGAGGAGCCCTGTTGCTTCAAAGCGGGTCTGGCCGGCCAGCCGGGGCACCTCGCGCTTGGAGAGCCAGGTGACCAGCGGCGGCAGCACGGGGCGGACCAGCTGTGTCAGGCGTAGCCATGGCGGTGCGTAGACGGTGGGGGCGCGGCGTTCGATGGCTGCCACCATGCGTGCGGCGACCGTTTCGACCGGGTAGATGCGTCTGGCCGGTGGCGGCATGTGGGAGCGCAGTTCCCTCAGCACCCCGTGCTGGTCCGCGTCACGGATCATGTCGGTGCCGGTCCAGCTCAGGTAGGCGATCCCGACACCGACCCCTTGGTGGGCGAGTTCGGCACGCAGGGACTGGGCGAAGGCCTCTGCGCCGGCTTTTGAGGCGCAGTACGCGCTCATCATGGGCGCTGAACCGAAGGCAGCCGTCGAGGCGATCTGCAGGAAGTACCCGCGTGTCGCCAGCAGGCTGGGCAGAAAGGCCCGCGCGGTGATGGCGCTGCCGATGAGGTTCACCTCGATGACCCGCCGCCAGGTGGCCGGGTCCGACTCGCCGAAGGGGCCTCCCTCGGCCACGCCCGCGTTGGCGACGACCACGGACGGCCGGCCGATACGGTCCTGGATCCGCGCGGCCACGCGTGCCATCGCGTCGTCATCCGTGACGTCGGCCTCGAAGCAGTGCGCTTCGCCGGGGAGCGAGTCCGCCACCCTCCTGAGGGATTCCTCCTCCCGGCCAAGGAGAATCACTCGCGCACCGTGCCGTGCGAGTTCCCGGGCCATGCCCGCGCCCAGGCCGCGGGCGGCACCGGTCACGACGGCGAGACGTCCGGTCAAAGGGCTGGTGTTTCCCACGTAGTACTCCGAGGCCGAAGGGGTGGTCGGGCCCCTCTGCACGCACAATGCTGGATCGACACCATGTGCGGCCGTAACTCGCACGCAGTGCCGCAGACGTTCCCTCGGACGGCGGTCCCTGGCTGGGTCGTCTATGGCGCTACTCGACGTCGACGGCCTCGCGCGCAGCGCCTGGCCAGCCCTCGCTCTCATAACTCTGGAACCAGTGGGTGTCGAAGTAGCGGGCCGTCGAGAAGGGATGCAGAGTCGAAACGGGCGGTACCGCAGCCGATCCACCGGCCCCCGTGCGCCCATGCGCGCATCGGAGGCGGCAAGCTGGCCGCTCACTCCGCGACGAGATCGATGAGCTGACCGTCAAGATCAACCCGGTCGTCATCGGCTCCGGCATCCCGATCTTCGATTCCCCCTACGCGCCCCAGCGTTACACCGTCGTCTCGGGCACGGTGTTCGAGAGCGGTGTCACGGTCATGACCTACGCGAGGTGGGACTGAACGTCCGACCGCCGCTGTCACCCTTGCGCTTGCGGTGGGCGATACGGGCTGCCCCCTGAAGCCGGCACACGGAGGTTACAGATCAAGCTGAGAAGCCGGGCCTGAACGGGCGTACTGAAGGTGAAGGGAAACCACCCCACGAAGCCGGAAGCCCATCCCTACGGAGGTACCTCACCCGTGGCCACCACCAAGGCAGCCCCGACCCGGGCTGACCACCGCGACGCGGACGATCCCCGGGGTTGGCAGTTCAACTCGCCCCTCGTCCTGACCCTGCTGCTGCTCCTGGTGGTCGCGCTGCAGGGGCCGATCCGCCGGGCGTTGTCCGCACCGGTGATGGAGAGTTGGATGACCGTGTTCGTCGCGGTGGTCGTCCAGGCCCTGCCCTTCCTCGTCCTCGGTGTGCTGCTGTCGGCGATCATCGCGGTGTTCGTCCCACCATCGTTCTTCGCCCGCGCGCTGCCGAGACAGCCCGCCCTGGCGGTGCCGGTCGCCGGGGTGGCCGGGGCGATCCTGCCCGGCTGTGAGTGCGCCTCCGTGCCGGTGGCCGGGGCGCTTGTGCGCCGGGGGGTCACGCCCGCCGCGGCGTTCGCGTTCCTGCTGTCCGCCCCGGCGATCAACCCGATCGTGCTGACCGCCACCGCCGTCGCGTTTCCCCACCACCCGCACATGGTCCTGGCCCGATTCGCGGCGAGTCTGCTCGTGGCGTGCACGATGGGCTGGTTGTGGCAGCGGCTGGGCCGCACCGACTGGCTGCGCCCACCGGCCCACCCGTCGTTCGACGGCCTCAGCAAGGGGGCGGCGTTCTGGGGGTCCGTACGGCACGATGTGATGCACGCCGGCGGCTTCCTCGTCGTCGGCGCGATGGCCGCGGCCACTCTCAAAGCCGTGGTACCGGCGAGCTGGCTGCACACCGCGGCCCATAACCCTGTGGTGTCGGTCCTCACCCTGGCGATCCTCGCGGTGGTGTTGTCGATCTGCTCCGAGGCCGACGCGTTCGTGGCCACGTCCCTGTCCCAGTTCTCGCTCACCGCCCGGCTGGCATTCCTCGTCGTCGGACCGATGATCGACCTGAAACTGTTCGCCATGCAGGCCGCCGCGTTCGGCCGCGGGTTCGCGCTGCGGTTCGCCCCCGTCACCTTCACCCTGGCCATCCTCGTGTCGGCCCTGGTCGGGGCGGTCCTGCTGTGAACCGTCAAGCGCAAGCAGCCGTGTTGTTCCTCGTCGGCGTGGCGGTGCTGCACGCCGGCTTCACCGACCTCTACCTGCGCTACGTCAAGGCGGGGTTGCGCCCCTTGCTGATCGTGGCCGGCATCGTCCTGATCGTCGCCGCCATCGCCACCGTCCGGTACGAACTGCGACGGCCGCCCGCGACCCCGGAGGACCAACCCGAGCGTGAGTACCACGACGGGCACGGCCACGCCCACCGCGAACCACGTATCTCCTGGCTCCTCGTCCTTCCTCTGCTCGCTCTCATCCTGGTCGCCCCTCCCGCACTGGGCTCCTACAGCGCCATGCGCACCGGTACGGCCCTGCAGCCACCCTGGGGCTTCCCCACCCTCCCCGCCGGCGACCCTCTCCGGCTCAGCGTGGTCGATTACGCCGGCCGCGCGGCCTACGACCACGGACGCTCCCTCGGCAACCGGCGGATCAAAATCACCGGTTTCATCGCCCTCGACCGCAGCGGCAACCCCTATCTCGTCCGCATGGTCCTCAGCTGCTGCGCTGCCGACGCCCAACCGGTCAAGATCGGCCTGTCCGGGCGGATCCCTCCCGTCCTGCAACCCGACACCTGGGTCGAAGTCACCGGCACCTACACCAGCAAACGGACCAAAGACCCCGTCAACGACGGCGCCATCCCGTTCATCAACATCAGCCGGGCCAGTCCGGTCCCGGTCCCGCATGACCCGTACGAAGACTTCAGTAGTTGAGCGCGTCACCGGAACCCGCCGCCCGCCCGTCCGGCCCAGGGGCCTCAGCGTGTGAGCGACCCCATCTGAACACGTAGAGTGACGATCGTCACGCATCGTGCCTCGCCGTGAGGTGCCCGTATCCGGAGGAACCAATCAGAATGGCGCACCGGTTTCCGCCGCCCGATCCTGGTCACCCGATGGTCGTGAACGGGCTCCAGCCGGATGTTCGACGTTGGGGCCCGGCCCGACGCCCAGCGAAAACGGAGGGCAACGTCATGAGCAGTGCACAGACCGAACGCGCGGAGGCGGCGAAGCTGCCGAACGGTGATGTGGTGGCCATTCTGCTCGAGCAGCACGCCCGCGTCCGCGACCTGTTCTCGGATGTGAAGAGCGCCGAGGGCGAGCACAAACAGCAGGCTTTCGATGAGCTGCGGGCCCTTCTGGCGGTGCATGAGACCGCCGAGGAGATGATCCTGCGCCCGGTCGCGAAGGAAACGGCCGGCGAGCAGGAGGCCAACGCCCGCAACAAGGAAGAGAAGGAGGCGAACAAGGTTCTCGCCGAACTCGAGAAGATGGACGTCTCGACTGCCG
This sequence comes from Streptomyces sp. NPDC005393, assembly GCF_040606675.1. Lineage (NCBI taxonomy): Bacteria > Bacillati > Actinomycetota > Actinomycetes > Kitasatosporales > Streptomycetaceae > Streptomyces > Streptomyces sp. NPDC005393. Next base: position 28,590 of record NZ_JBEXFG010000050.1, read on the forward strand.
AATTCGACAAGAAGCTTGCCGAATTCGAAAGGTCCGTCATCGACCACGCGGAGCGTGAGGAGCGGGAAGAGTTTCCCGCTGTGCTGCGGGAGTGTCCCGAGGACAAGCGCCGGAGCATGGGAACGAAGCTGCAGATGACGGAGAAGATCGCCCCGACCCACCCGCATCCGGGCGTGGCCGGGTCCCCCGCGGCTCAGTGGGTGGTGGGTCCGTTCGCATCACTCGTCGACCGGACAAAGGACCTTCTGAAGAGCGCCGCCAGTTGACCGCGTGCGGCGAGAGCAGGAGAGCGATGCCGAGGGGCGGATCGCGACAGCGACCCGCCCCTCGGCGGCTCTCGGCTCCTCCGATGTCCGGACGTGCGGTTCACGCCCCTGACGGGGCTCATCCGCGGCACGCGGCGCACCCGCGAGGGCCCGCGCCCTCAGTCCCCGCCGACCGCACGGGACGAAGCCGCCCCGGGCAGGGCGACACGATGCCGATGATGTACGGAAATGTGGGTACTCGCACGACGCAGAGCAGCGGGACATCCAGCCGGTGCCCCCACCACCGTTTCCTGTCTCGAGGAGAACCCGCATGTACCCGCAGATGCCGCTCCCGGCTCAGGTGCCGGCTGACGCCAACGAGGAAGGCGATGGCATCGTCATCGGCGACGGGCCGGTGACCACCGACTCGTATATCGACTTCCAGTGTCCTTTCTGCCGGATGTTCGAGGAGGCATCGGGGCCGATGCTCGACGGCATGGTCGCCGACGGCCGGATCACGTTGATCTACCACCCGATGGCCTTTCTCGACGCCATGTCGACCAACCGGTACTCCACCCGCGCCTCGGCCGCCTCGGGCTGCGCCTCCGACGGCGGGAAGTTCTCGGAGTACCTCTACACACTCTTCGCCAACCAGCCGTCGGAGGGCGGGCCCGGACTCAGCGACGAGGAACTGATCGCGCTCGGCCTGCAGATCGGGCTGACCGACGCCTTCGCCGGGTGCGTGCGCGGTGGCGTCCATCTGGACTGGCCCCCGTACGTCACCGCGCGGGCGGCCGAACGCGGGGTCAGCACCACGCCGACCGTCCTCGTCGAGGGCGTCGTCGTGCGGCCCCACCCGGGCCTGATCCGGACCGCGGTGTCGGCCGCCCTCCACTCCGGGGTGTGACCGGCGACCGGCGCCGGCGCCAGGGCCGGCAGGCCGGCGGGCAGCGCGTGAAAGGTGGTTCCGTATGACGGTGAAGCTGAACGACAAGGCGTACGACCACGCGAAGAGGCTGATCGAGAAGGGGCAGGTGGTCCTGGACGACCGGGACGCCTGGAGCGAGCACCAGCCCTCGACCGCGGACGAGAACGCATACCTCGAAAAGCATGGATTCGAGGCATACGGCCGCTGGTATCTGGGCGTCGATGACGAGCATGGCGAAGAGACCAAGGGGCGGTACAAATTCCCGTACGGGGATTTCGAGAAGGTGCACCGCTGCGGCGTGCTCTCCGCGGAAGTACGCGCCGGACAGCAGAAATACACGGACATCGAGCTGGCGGCCGCTCACCTGCACGGCCTGCTGGACAGCATGCGGTCCGAGGAGTCATGAGGCGGGCCTGGGCGCCCACCGACTCCTCCGCAGCCGAGTGCTCGGCGGTGCCATGGCCAGTGCCGGGCAGACCGCTGCGGCGTGTCGGATATCGTCGGCCCGCTCCGCGGGCGGTTCGGGGGTGAGGGGCACCGCGATGCCGTCTTACGCGGTGATCACCGTGCACAGCTCGGTGGCGGCGAGTCCCCGTACCGCCTCCGGTTCGGCCCCGCCGTCGGTGAGCAGCGTCCAGGCCCGTTCCGGCAGCGCGTGGTAGGGGAACGGACTGCTGCCCAGCTTGGTGGCGTCGGCGAGTACGCACACCTCTCGCCCGCGCCGCGCCATCACCTGCTTGACGTGCGCCTGTTCGAGGGACGGGCAGGAGAGGCCGTCACGCGCGTGGACGCCGTCGGCGCCGAGGAAGACGCGGTCGGGAGTCATCAGCCGCAGCATCTCCTCCCCCGCCGGACCCAGGATCGCGCCGTTCGGCCGGCGTACCCGGCCGCCGAGCACGATCAGCTCGACGCCCGGTGCGTCCGCGAGGTGGCGCAGCGCGGTGGTGGAGTTGGTGATCACCGTCAGTCCGTCGCGCGAGCGCAGGTGCCGGGCGAGCCGCCCCGTGGTGGTGCCCGCGTCGATCAGCACCACATCGCCGTCCGCGACCCACTCGGCCGCGACCTGGGCGATGGCCTCCTTCTGCGCGCGGTTGCCGGACTCTTTCTCGTCCAGCGTGCGCTCGACGGTGTGCTCCCCGGCGACCGCACCCCCGTACGTACGGTGAACGTGCCCCTCTCCGGCCAGGTGCTGCAGGTCGCGCCGGACGGTGGACACCGACACCTGGAAGCGGGCGGCGAGCTCGGCGATGTCACCGTTGCCGGCAAGCACCTCCCGCAGCATGTCGCCACGGCGCTGTGCGGTGCCACGGTGGGGGGCACGCGGGCGGGTGCCGGTCATCGTGCCCCCTCGACGGCCCGGGCGGGGGTGGCGGCCGGGCCGGGGGCGTGTGGCGGCAGCCCCAGCGTCACCAGGGCCACGGCCACGGCGAGGAAGCCGGCGAGCACCGCGAACCCGGTCAGGCTCGTCCCCGTGATGTCGGTGAGCCAGCCGACGAGATACGGGCCGACGAAGCCGCCGAGGTTCCCGAGCGCGTTGATCAGCCCCATCGCGACCGCCACCACCTCGATGCGCAGCAGCTCTCCCGGTATCGCCCAGAACGGACCGTAGGGCGCGTACACCGCCGCGGCGACCACGCACAGCAGCACCATCTGGAGGAACGCCCCGTGCACGGTCCGGCCGAGCAGCAGTGCCACGACCCCGACGACGAGGGGCACCGCCACGGCCTGCCGCCGCTTGCCGGTGCGATCGGACCAGGCGGCGCACGCCACCATCGCCACCAGCGCCGCGGTGAACGGGATGGCGGTGAGCAGGCCGACTTCCGTCGAGGAGCCGTCGTGGGAGAGGGTTTTGATGGCGGACGGCAGCCAGAGGCTGAAGCCGTAGAAGCCCGTGATCCAGAAGAAGTAGACGGCGATGAGCACCAGTACGGACTTCTGCCGGATCGCGGCGAGGTACGAGCCGCTGCCCGCGGCCGGCTTGGCGGCCTCGTCGGCGGCCAGCTCGCGCCGCAGATGGTCGGCTTCGGCGGGGGTGATCCAGCGTGCCTGGTCCGGGCGGTCGGCGACGGCGAACCACCACACCAGCCCCCACACCAGCGGCGGAACACCCTGGGCGACAAGCACCCAGCGCCAGCTCATATGGTCCAGCATCGCCCCGGACAGCGGCGCCATGAGGATGGAGGAGACCGGCAGGCAGGCCATCCACAGGGCGTTGGCGCGGGCGCGCTCGCGCAGCGGGAACCACGATGCGAGCAGGATGAGCACGGCCGGCCACACACCGCCCTCGAAGAAGCCGAGGAGGAGGCGCGCCGCATAGAACTGCCCCTTGGTCTGCACGAGTCCGCAGACCATCGCGGCCAGACCCCACGCGACCATCAGGATCAGCACGGTCTTACGGGCGCTCCAGCGCTGGGCCAGGATCGCCGCGGGTATCTGCAGAAAGACGTACCCGATGAAGAAGATCCCGCTGACCAGCCCTTGGTCGGCGCCGGAGAGCTCGAGATCGCCGTCCAGATACGGCAGCACCACGGAGATGTTGTTGCGGTCCAGATACGCCAGCATGTACATGGCGGCGGCGACGGGGATGACGTAGGTCCATCGCTGGGCGGGTATCGCGCCGGTGGCCGGCGGCGCTGCCGGGTTCGGGGACATGGCGGCTCCTGCGGGTGGGATTGAGAGGGGGCGGTGCCGGTGGGCCGGTCTGCTCAGCCGCGGGACCCGGTGCCGTAGGCGGCCCGGATGCGGTCCCTGGAACCGCTGAACTCGGCGGCGGCGCGGAACGCGGCAGCCATGGTCGCGGGTGACGCCTGCCCGGTGCCGGCGATGTCGAAGGCCGTGCCGTGGTCCACCGAGGTGCGCAGGATCGGCAGTCCTACGGTCACCGAGACCGTGCCCTCGAAGTCAACGGTCTTGGCGGGGATATGGCCCTGGTCGTGGAAGTGGGAGAGGACACCGTCGAAGCGGCCCTGCAGCCCCTGGTGGAACACCGAGTCGGCCGGGATGGGGCCGACGACGCCAAGGCCCTCGGCCGCGGCCTTCTCCACGGCGGGGCGCAGCGCGGTGATCTCCTCGTCCCCGAAGTGGCCGCCCTCGCCACCGTGCGGATTGATCGCGGCGACGGCGAGCCGCGGCTCCTGGTGACCGAAGACGCGCAGCGCGGTGAGGGCCTGACGGATGCTGCCCGCCACCCGCTCCTCGGTGATCTGGTCCAGCGCCGTGCGCAGGGACACGTGTCGCGTGGTGAAGAAGATCTTCAGCCCCCGGACCACGAACATGGTGTCGAAGTGCTCGGCGCCGGTGAGCTCGCCCAGCATCTCGGTGTGGCCGAGGTGCCGTGAACCGGCGGCCCAGATCGCCTCCTTGTTGATGGGTGCGGTGACGATGCCGTCGACCTCGCCGGCCAGGGCGGCTCGGGTGGCGGCCTCGATGGCGGCCACGGCGGAGCGTCCGGCGACGGTGCTGACCGTGCCCCACTCCAGGTCGTCTCCGGCGATGCCGAGGTCGAGCACATCGATGGTGCCCGGCTCGAAGCGGGCCTCGCCGACCGAGCCGACGGCGTTCACGGAGACGTCCAGGCCGCACACCGCGACGGCACGCCGCAGCACGGCGGCGTCCCCGACCGCGATGGCGTGAGCGAGGGCGCCGGTGTCCGGGTCGGCCAGGGTCCGGGCGGTGATCTCCGGGCCGATGCCCGCGGGGTCGCCGAGGGTGACGGCGAGGACAGGGAGCCGACGGCTGGTCATGGTGATGCCTCTTTTCACTGGTTCGGAGGGTGCGGGAGCCGGGAGTTGCCGGGATGCCGGGCGTCGGTGGCGGCGGGGCCGGTTCTTCGCTTCCCCTCCGGCGCCCAGGCGGTGGCACGACGCGTACACATGGCCCGCAGATGCTCCAGACAGGTCGCGGTGGCGTCCGGCCCGCCGATCAGGCCGCCCTTGGTGGCGAAGAGCAGCCCGTCGTGCGGGCCGCCCACCAGATGACCGGCCACCGCGAGCGGCATCACCTCGGACTCGACGGCGAAGCCGTCAGCACCCAGGGCGGTGGTGACGGCGGCGGCGACATCGCCACCCGAGACGTACAGCCCGCCGGGGCGCAGCCGTGGCACCGCCAGGGCGGCCACCTCCGACAGGCAGCGCAGGATGCGGGTGGCGGCGGCCGGGTCGTGGACGGCGCCGGGAGCGACCCGTACCCCGAGCACAGACGCCCCGGCCTCGGCCGCCATCCGCAGGTCACGGACGATCCGGTCGGCGTCGGGGGCCGGGTCGGCCGGGTCCAGCAGGGCGTAGTGCGCGCCGAGAGAGGTCTCGGTCCTGGCGAGCTGCTCTCGGGTGCGGTCGGTGGCGCTGCCGACGACGGCCAGGATGCGCGCGGGGCCGGCGCCGGCCTGCCGGATGCCGAGTTCCGTCGCGAAAGCCGCGCCGAACGGGCCGGAATCCAGCGAGACCCAGCGCACGGTGTCCTCGGCCGCCACCCGGGCGGCCGCGACGGCGACGGTGCGCAGATGCTCGTTCTCGGTGGCGTCGCACACCACGACGTCGGCGGACGTGCGCAGCGCCGCCGCGACGGCCTCGGGGCCGTACTCGACGATGTCGAGAGGGATTTCGGTGACGGTCAGCGCACTCTGATCACCGAGGACGGCGGCCACGCGAGAGTGGCGTACGGGGTCGAAGGGGTCGCGGGCGACCGCCGTGCGGGTCAGCGGCACCCCGTCCACCAGGTGCATGCCACCGACGGTGGTACGGCCGGCGTCCGGGAACGCGGGAACCGCGAGGACCCGGACCCGGGCCCCTGGGTGCCGGGAGGTCAGTGCCTCGACGACCGCGTCGAGTTCACGGCCGGGGTTCCCGCGGAGGGTGGTGTCGACGCGTTTGACGACGAGGGAGACGTCGCCGGCGGCCTCGGCGACGGCGCGGACGGCGGCATAGCCGTCCGCCTGGGGAAAGTGCCGGGAGCCGGTGTTGACGACCAGGACGTCGACGCGGTCGGCATAGCGCGGCACGTGCGCGAGGTCGCTGACCGTGACCGCCCTCAGTCCGAGGCGGGCGAAGAGCGCGCCGGTGGCGTTGGAGCCGGTGAGGTCATCGGCGACCACGAGCACCTGTGCCACGGGTTTCCCCTCTCGGCTGCCGTCGGCGTCATCGCTTGACTGACTGGTTCGCGCAAGTTTCCCTGCGTGAACCAGTCATCAAACCGTGATGGCTGCCTGATGGACCTGTCAAGAGACGTGCAGGCATCGCGATTCTGCGCGGATCGTTCACCTGGGAACGCGCGACAGTTGATGCTCGGTCTGCCGGCGGCGCGCTGGGGCGGCGTTGCGCAGGAGGGCTCGACCAGCCCGGCCGCCGTCTCTCCAAGGCTGTCTGCAGATGGCTCTGCAGGGCGGGGGGCAGCGATTCCTGTCCGCTCACTGCCGCCGTCACCTGCTCGGCCACCGCCCGCAGCTTGATGTTGCTGTTCTGGGACACCTCCACCAGAATCTCCCACGCGTCGCTGGCAGTGCAGCCGAAGCTGGCCATCAGCGCCCCCCGGGCCAAATCGATCACCGGGCGGCTCTTGATCGCATACCTGAGCTGCGCGTTTTCCTGCTCCAGCAGCTCTGTCCGCTCAGAGGTGTCATCGCATGCGGACCAACCGGTCGGCACACTTCGGGCACGTCGGGAAACTCTGCGCTGGCGAGGTCGCATAAAGGCACCTGCCCCACGCGCTCCCCAGCACACGCCTGCCGCGGCGTGCGCCTCCTCACCAAGAGCGCCGCCATCCGCCCGGCTGCCGGGCCATCGCCTGCTCGCCAGGCGTCACCGACCTCAGCAGCCGACGTCTGATGGACAGGTCCGAGTGGGACCGCGTGACCGCCAAGGCGACCCAAGGGTGGGAGCGCCTGGGCTTTCGTCCCTACCGAGACAACGTCTATCTCCCGCCTCGGAGGACCTTGAAGCAGCGCGGCGCACTTCGCAGGCATCCTGCCGAACCCGGTGCGTCCTGGCGGACCGGCGCTTCATGACCGGCCTCGCCAGCGCGTGAGGTGAGTACTCCAGGAAGTCCACGAACCCTGGAGGCGGGGCGGTGCCCTTCCTTGGCCGGCGATGCCGTCGGAGGCGGGGCGATCCTGTCGGGATCCAGGCCGACCTTGTCCGGGTGCACGCAGGCCGGAACTCCCTCGTCGTGGGTGTAGCGATGCCCGTTCACCGAGTTGAAGGGACATCCCCAGGAGGGCCTGCTGTAGACGACGAACTGCTCTCGTGGGTACCGGGTGGCCGGGCAGATTCCGCAGACCGGCCGCTCCGGATCCCCTCGGTCGGGATCGAGGTATGGCGGGCCGGTGGGCTCCGGGATCTCAATAGCAGGCAGAGGGTAGCGGTAATCGCTCTGCTATCCGTGCCCTTGGCCGAGTTCGAGCACCGGGACCAGTACAGCGGCCGCGTCACAGTCGGTGCAGGCACGAGCGCCCTCTCGCATCAGGGCGTCCACGGCTTCCTGCGTGCCCAGCTCCGTTCCGCCGCCCGCGGCGTGGCGGCACGTGGCCTCGTGCACGACCGTCCGGCCCCGGCGCCGGGGCGCGGGGCGGACCACCCAGCCGGGGGCCGTCTGTGGTGGAGGGCCGGGCAGACGCCGGGTCGGCACGCCGGAAAGATCCACTCCTTCGATGGGCGTCAGCTGCCGATCCGTCACCCAGACGGTGTACTCGGCCGCCTCGACACCGTCCGGGCGCGCGACCCAGGAGGGGACGCCCACGAGGTAACGCCACGGATGGGGACCGGCGACCTCCACACGGCTGGCTCCGCGACATCGACCAGCCCCACGCGGCAGCCACGGACCCGACGTTCACCTCGCACATCAGTCTCGGGGAGGTTCCGCCCCTCATCCAGGACGCCGACCCGCGCGCCCTGACCGCCGAGGCCGATGAGGCGGGACCGGCCGGGTGGCAGGCGTGGGCCGAGCCTTCGCTCGGCGCACCCTGCCTGTGGGCGGCCTCCTTCGGGGCCAGCGTCGCGCACGACCTCGTGGCCTCCTTCGCCGCATCCCTCAGCTCGACCGCACCGGTCCTGCGCCGGGTGCTGCCCGAGGCCACCCAGGAGCGCCTCCTGCGCGCGCCAGCCATCTAACGTCCCCCGCTCACCTCCCGACGCACGCAGCCCGGCCCCTCCCAATTGGAGGGCCGGGCTTCTTGCTTCCCTGGCCGGAACGGTCGGTGTGCACAACAGGCTGCGGCTCCCTGCCACTGCGGTCGGACGGTGGGGAGCAGCATGCCGGAAAAGGTCAGCAGAGCTGCACCCCGGCAGTCGGGATGGATATTGGCTCGGGGGAGGCGCTGTCGCCGGTCGGCCGGTCTTCGATGTCCCTGGGGCTTGCCACCCTGTGATGGCACGATGCAGGATGCGGCAATGCGCCCCCGGCGTCCTTGTTGCCGTCGCTCTCGTGGTCGCCGTGACGGTCGCGCTGAAGGTCGGTTCACGCCGCAAGCGCACGGCCGCCCTCGCGGCCCAGTGGCAGGTATTCGCGCTGGCGGCGGCGAGGAGGGGCTCGTCCTCGGGGTGGGGGAGGGCGGCCAGGGCGAGACGACTGTCGGAGCAGAAGAGGTCTTCGACGGCGGTGGTGGCCTGCGGCCCGCCGTAGCGCTCGATTTCCTGCTCGTACGGTTCCAGGCGCAGAGCGCCGGGGCCGAGCAGGCCGCGCGGTGGTGCAGCCGGTCGGCGAGGCGGGCTAGTTGTGGCTGGACGCGGGTGGCGAGGGTGTGGGGGTTGGCGTGGAACCGCGACCGTGCCGCTCGGGGTCCTTGCCCGCGCCGAGGACCTGCCCCACGATGTGGGGAGCGATCACATGCCCTTGAGCCGGTTGTCCGTCCCGCAGATCGGCAGCGCCCCGGCGTACGGCTCGATGCTTGGCCGGCGGTCAGCGGCCGAGGGCCTTGGCCAGCTGCTTCTTGGTCATGTGCGAGCGGCCCTCGATGCCGCGCTGTTTCGCCTCGTTGTACAGCTGGTCACGGGTAGGGCCCTTGGGGCCAGTGTGTGAGCGTTCGCCACCGCGCTGAGGTGCGGACTTCGGGTCCCGGGTGGACGTCTTGCTGGCCGACTCGGCCTCACCCGAGCGGGCGCGCTCCTTGTTCACGGTACGGGAGGCGATTTCCTTGGCACGGCGTGTGGACGTGCCGCGCTTCTCCGCGCCTTCCTTGATGTGCTCGTACTGTCGTTCACGCTTGGAACTGGAACCAGCAGGCATGTCACTGCCTTTCTCTCTGCGCCTCCTCGCGCGAGGCGCCCCGTTCCGACCGGAGCATGCGCCAAGGAAATGCTCCATGGCCATATGTGTTCCATGATGCCTCTGCCGTCTCCGACGTTCGGCGTCCAGGCACCGAGGCCCCAATGCATCGAGACCCGAGTCCCCCTCAACACCGCGGCTCTAACCACCGAGCGGCCAGATAGTGGGGAACCGATCGCGCGGACTGGAGACGAACCTCTTGGGCACTCGTTGCGCATGCGGCTAGGAGTGCTCGATATCGGTTCCCGTTCCGTACATCTCCAGATCGCTGACCTCGCCCCGGGCGGGCCGCCCGAGCATGTGGCGACGCTGAAGCGCTCGGTGCGCCTCGCCGAGGCCACGGACCGGCAGGGAGTGATCGGCCAGGCGGCGATAGGCCGTGTCGTCGGCGCCTGACCGAGGCCGGCGCGGTCGCGAGCGTCCATCACGTCGACGACCTGGTCGCCTATGCCACCTCGGCCATACGGGATGCGACCAACCAGGAGGCCGTCCTCGCCGAGATCGAGGCCGCCACCGGAATCCACGCCAGCTTCATGAGCGGTCTCGAAGAGGCGCGACTGACCTTCCTGGCGGCGCGCGGCTGGTACGGCTGGTCCGCCGGCCGGATGCTGCCCCTGGACATCGGCAGCGGCTCCATGGAGATCGCCTCCGGCACCCGCGCCGAGCCCGACGCCGCGATCTCCGTCCCCCTGGGCGCGGGACGCCTCACCCGCCACCACCTCCCGGAAACTACCCCGGTGAAGAAACGGGAGGTCAAGGAGTTGCGGGCCTACGTACGCTCCGTGATCAGCGAGGCCACGGCCGAACTGCGCGACCTCCCGGCACCCGTCTCGTGCGTCGCGACGTCCAAGACCTTCACCCAACTGGCCCGCCTCACCGGCAGCCCGAAGCCGAAGCCCGGCACCTTCCCCGCAAGCACCCTGAGCGTGGATCGGCTGCGGCCGTGGATCCCCCGGCTCGCCGCCAGGACCGACGCCCAGCGCGCGAGACTGCGCGGCATCTCTGGTCGAAGAGCGGTTCAAGGAATGACAGCTGCACGCATCCTCCTCATAGGTCCCGTTCTCGGGCCGAGTGCCCGTAAAAGCTGCGACGGACACGCAGCAGGCTCCTCGGGAACGGAGAGAGGCCGCCGTGGACGACGTATCAAGGCTGGGAAACGTCTGATCCTGAATGGCCGCCGGTGCCGGGTCAGCGCTCCTCGTGCGACTCGGCGGCGAGGGTGGTTACGTCCCCATCCTCCTGGCGGGCCAGGACTGACAGCAGGTCTGCGACAGTGGCGCCGACATCTGCCGGATGACGCAGAGACGTGTCGGGCGCGATGCGGTAGACGTTCGACCGGCCCTGTCGGACGTGGGTGAGGTATCCGCCCTCTTCGAGGTCGGCGATGATCTTCTGCACGGCGCGTTCAGTGAGCTGGCAATGGGCGGCGATGTCGCGGACACGGATGGTGTGATCTTCAAAGATCACGATCAGTACCCGCGCATGGTTGGTCAGGAACGTCCAGCCTGCATGCGGTTCCGGTGCTCGGTCCATCTGACCACAATACGGTGTCTGGTTCACGCGTTCAAAAACAGGAACTCTGTTTCATGTAATGGTTGACGTGAATCAGAGTTATGGCGATCCTGGGAGCACAGCGACGACGGTATGCCCTGGGAGCTCCCATGTCCCATGACACGACTCTTGCCCGAGACGAGGGGCCCTGCATGGAGTGCGTCACCGCCTGGCAGGAAACACAGACGCCGGCGCCTGTGACACTGGATGTCGACACGGTCGGCGACCGGCTCATCGTGACAGCGTCCGGTGAGCTCGACCTGGAGAGCGATCAGGTACTGCAGCACACGCTGAGCGACGCACTGGACCACGCTGTGGGCGGCCTGGAACTGGATCTCGCAGGAGTCGAGTTCTGCGACTGCTCCGCCCTCAACGTGCTGCTGCGCGTGCGCCACCGCGCCCTCCAGGCATCCAAGAGCTTCATCCTGTGTGCCACCAGCCCGGCCGTGGCGCGCCTGCTCGCCCTGACCAGCACCCTTCCACTGTTCACCGCCGGAGAGGAGGGGACGGCTCAGCATCCGGCCTCCTCATCCCATCCCGCGTACGTCGAGGCGGGAGATCCGGCAGATCGCGCCGGTGATGATGCGGTCGCGGCCGTACAGCACATGCCGTCCTCGGAATGGCTGCCACGGATAGCGGGATCATCCGGCGACGATCAAGCGGCCGAGAACGCCCAGCTGCGCCGGGCCATGCAGACCCGGCCAACGATCGACATGGCCCGCGGCATCCTCATGGCTTTGTTCCAGCTGACCAGCCAGCAGTCCTGGCAGGTGCTGGTGACCGCCTCCCAGCGCAGCAACATCAAAGTGCACCTGATCGCCGACGCGCTCCTGCAGACCGTCAACGGCCAAGCCCTGCCCGACCCCCTCGCCGGCCATCTGGCTGCGGCGGTACAAGAGCAGGGCACTCAGGCCCAGTAGGCCCAGCGCGCCCAAGTGCCGCTGAAACGTGATCGTCAGCGAGAGGGCGCGTCCGGTATCACGGCTATTCCCGGCCGTGGTGCGGCATCAGGTGAGTTCCTGGCCCGCGTGCGTAGAGACGGCCGTCAGGTCCAGAGTGCCGTGGGTGAGGGCCTGGGCGGTGTCGGTCAGGCGGATGCGGTGCCGCTCGCTGTACGCGCGCAGGTGGCGAGTAGCCTCCTCGATCGAGACGCTCGCGTGCTGCGCCACCATACCCTTGGCGGTCTCCAGGATGGCCTTGGCAGCGAGCGCGCTCTGCACCTGGGTGACGACCTCATCGTTGTTGGTGGGCTCTCTGGACCAGTGCATGAGGGCGAGCGCGGCCACGTCTGCCAGGGCCTGTGCCACCTGCTCGTCATCATGCGGCAGCTCGCCCATGTCGTGCCGGAAGAGATTGACGGCGCCAATCACCCGCTCGTGCAGACGCAGCGGCACCGTGTGCAACGACCGGTAACCGGCCTCAAGGGCCGGCGGCACGAAGGCGGGCCACCGCGCCTCCTCGCGGGAAATGTCGCACACCCCCACGGCCTCACCGCTGCGGTAGCAGTCCACGCATGGCCCCGCGCCACCCTGTAGCTGCAGCAGTTCGAGGAACGCGGCCTCCTCGCTGGATGAGGCCATGACCCGCAGGCCGCCGCGGGCGTCGGCCATCATCACCCCCGCGGCGTCCACGTCGAGGAAGGTCACACAGTCGTCGACCAGTCGATGGAACAGCATCAGGGGATCGAAGTCGTCACTGAGGGTGTCCGACAAGCTCACGAACGCCCTGGCCAGCCGCTGTTCGCGGCTCATGGTTGCCTCCTCGGCGTGCTGCCAGTCCCCGCTCGCGCTTCAGTCATGCTCGGTGATGTCCAACGTCCGGTTGACGATGTCGTGCGCCACTTCGGTCGCGGTTCTCCCCTGCACGAACGCGCGGGCACGCAAGCGGGCCAGGGCTTCCTCGGGCCCCACCGCCAGCAGTACCATGATCATCCCAGTCGCCTGGTGGACCTCATCCCGGTCCGTTTCCGCCCCCTGCAAGCACGCTACGCCTTCCTCGGGCTCCTGTGTGCTCCGCCGGCCCAGCGTCCTGATAGCCGCATAGATGGCATCGGCGGCGAAGAGGGCGACACGCACATCGCGGGGCGACAGCGAACCGGGTTCCCGGCGGTACATGTCCATGGTGCCGAGAGGCGTGACCGGACCTCCGAGCGGAACAGAGAAGACGGCCTGGGCCCCCACCCGCAGCGCTTGGGAAGCGAACACCGGCCACCGGCTCACCTCCGGGCCGCGGAGCAGATCAGCGGCGAAGACGGGCGCGCGAAGCGTAGTCGCCCGCAGGCGAGGTCCCTCGCCCAACGTGTACTGGATTTCTGCGAGCTGAGCGGCGACCTTGTCGCTCGTGCACAACAGGGTCTCCATACCCGGCCCAGCCGCCTGTACCGACAGGGACATGCCGGTCACGGGCAGCAACCGCAGGCACATCTCACACAACTTCGCGGGAACGCCTTCGGCCGGAATACCGCGTATACCGTCCGCCAGCGCATAGGCGACCCGCCACCGCTCCTCGGCCAGCCCGTCCGGAGCGCCGTCGGACCGGCCGTCGTCCTCCATCACGATGCTCTCCAGCGAGCCGGGTCGGCGTTGCCTCCGCTTGATGATATCCCAGCGCTCCTCACGCCACCCGGACGCTGCGCCCCGCATACGCACCGGATGCGTCATCCAGACGCCGAGATCCGCTGAATCACCGCCGCACACATTTGCACGGCCTCCTGGCGCCCCCGGTTACTCTGACGACGAGCTAACGCCCACTTCCCATCGTGGGCGTGCGAAAGACGCGGATGATGGCGAGCGGAACGGTGGTCATGGGCTGGGAAAGGTTCGCCGCGCAGATGGCGACGATGGCGCGAGACCTGCTGGCGCAGGACTCGGTGGACGCGACCCTGGAGCGCATCACCGCGTCTGCCGTGGAGATCGTCGAGGGGTGCGACGCGGCCGGAATCCGGCCACCAGGTCATGTGCCACGCACCACGATGCGCTCGCCGCCAGCGCGCTCTTGCCAATCAACTCAAGGTCCTGCAACTTATGTCCGCCCACGAACCTGGCCCGTCCCAGCCACTGCCACGCCCGCGCCCACCTGTCGTGCGGCACCATGATCTCCTCTCGCGTCGTCGTTTGGCGCGCTCGCTAACCGGTGAACGCCGAGATGCGCGGGCCTCCCGGTCTCCAGTTCCCCTTCGCGTGGTCGTTGCACCGAACAAGAGCGGCGGGGTTCCCTTGAGCGCCGCACGGCTGACTCGGCGGCTGTGTGAGCCAGGTCGGCGACTCGCTTGTGGCTTCACGTCTGTCTTCCGGGGCCGCCCATTGGCGTGCCGCAGGCCACTCTCACTGGTCGCGTCCAGCGCGCAGGGGCACAGGGCGAGTTGCCTACCTCACCACTTCATAGCGCGCCGCCTGCCGCTCCGTTGACCGCGGCGTCTTCGTTTCTGCTCGTCGCCCTGCCGAGTCGACGAGCTGATCCCCTTCGCCACCTCGCTGGTACGGGACGCCACCAACCGGGAAGCCGTGCTCGCCGAGGTGGAAGCGGCCACCCGGGTGTGCGTGACCTTCATGAGCGGCGTGGAAGAAGCCCGACTGACCTTGCGGCCGCCCGCAGCTGGTACAACTACGACATCTACCGCCGACGGCTCCACGAACGGCGCATCACTCCGCGGATCGCGCGCCGCGGACAGCCCCACGGATCTGGGCTCGGCCGCGTCCGCTGGGTCGCCGAATCCGCCATCGCGCTTCTCCATAGCCCGCCGCCTCACCGGTGAGAACACCACCTCCTGGCGTGACCCGCAAAGACCCACCAACCGTAGATTCCGGGATGAAACAACAGGAGAAAGCGACCTCTTAGAGGGCGTTTGAAGTAGGCAGATTGCCCTTGATGCCCTAGTAAGTTCCTCGCCAGGTGGGAGTGCTCTCGTCCGTGACAAGCGCCCGGTCGGCAGCCGCGGTCTTCGCCCGCTGGAAGGCCGCGCTCGCCGATCTGTTGATCCGGCACGGGCTGTCTGTCCAACGGGGACAGCGGCTGGCCGCGTTCATCATCGCCGCGGTCGAAGGCGCGGTCATCATGTGCCGGGCCGAGCGGAGCCTCGCCCCGCTGGAGGCGGCAGCCGACGAAATCCACGCTCTGCTGGGCCACGCACTGCGTGGCCGGCCCGACGCCGGTCACGTGCCACGGGCCTGAGTTTCACGGCGACCGACCCGACCGACACCACCAGACTCTGAAGGTCGGTCACAACGTGCCGCAGGAAGCGCCCCGAGCCTTCGCTGAAGCTGTCGTCGAAGTCGACGGTTTTGCGCGTCGGTAAATCATCCGGGCCGGCGCCGCGCCCGGCAGCCCGGCCCCTGGATGCGGAGATCCTTGCCCTGCGCCATCAGACCATGGTGCTCGAACGCCACCGCCCTGGCCCACCTGCTCGACCAATGCGACGAACCCTGAGGCTCTGTGGGTTGTTCAGTCAGCGCAGCGCCTTGACCATCACGTGCTCCCTGGTCCGGTCCCGGCCGATCGAGGCCGGGACCAGGACCAGCGCCTTCGCGGGCAACTGGAGGTCGCTGCGACGCCTCAGCGGTCGCCGAGCACGGCGACCGCGAACGCCAGCCTGCGGTCCAGCCAACGCTTCTTGATGCGAAAGTCTCTGCCCACCGACTGCATCACCTGCTCCTCCCCCGCGAGCCACAGCAATGTCCGGTCCTTCGGCCCGTTGTCCCCCTCCGCCCCGAAGGACAACGCGGAGTCCACCAGTTCGCCGAGGAACTTCCCCGCCGCCCGACCCGCCGCCTCCTTGGGTGCGAGGGTGGCCCACTTGTTGCGCCCCACGATCTCGGGCTGGTCCGGCTGCTCGATGCGCCAGGTGTGCCGCAGCAGCTTCCGCGCCGGTGGCACGCGCCGGATCGTCCCGATGTCCACGCCACCGCCGTCGCGCACCCGGTAGCGACGCTCCTCCCCCTCAGCGGCGCACTCCTCGACGGCGCACAGCACCCGTTGCGCCTCCCGGTCCTCGTACAGAACACGCTCCACCGTGCGCACCCCGACCGTACTCGAGCGGAAAAAGGCACAGGGAGCGTTGACCCGGTCCGGGCCGTCACGCCGGGGCACACGCACGGCGTTGGGCCCGCAAACCGGGCGCTTGCGATGCGGACCCATTTCCCGCTCCACGATGTCTATCCTGAACCTGCTGACCTCTCGCCAGTCCACGGCGGGCACTGGGGGATCCTGGTTCCTGTTCCTTCCGAAAACCATGGCCTGACCCTACCCAGTGGCCGGTAACGGCCCGCGTTTGCCAAGGTTCAGCGTGAAGCCCGGATGGCTTCGTTTCCTTTCACCTCACAGCTCGTACCAGCCCAGTGATCCCCCGCCGTCGGAGGGGTGTTCAACTGTTCGCCCCTGCGGTCGATTGAGTGAGTGTTAGCGGGTTCAAGCGATGTTATGATCTTGTCTATGAACCTTACGGAGTGGGCGGAAGCGAACGGTGTGCATCGG
>NZ_JBEXFG010000051.1:0-44585 GCF_040606675.1 Streptomyces sp. NPDC005393
CGCCCGGTTACATTCCGAACCCGGAAGCTAAGCCTTTCAGCGCCGATGGTACTGCAGGGGGGACCCTGTGGGAGAGTAGGACGCCGCCGAACAAATTTTATAGAAAGCCCGGTCGGGAGCTCAGCTCCCGACCGGGCTTTTTTTATTGCGGTTAGGCTGACGGCATGCGCTACGACCTGGTCGTCTTCGACAACGATGGAGTGCTCGTCGACAGCGAGCCCCTCTCCAATCGGCTGCTCGCCGCCTACCTCACGGAGTTGGGCTACCCCACCAGCTACGAGGACTCCATACGCGATTACATGGGATCCGCCATGCACCGCATCCATGACCTGGTTCACGAGCGCTCGGGGCAGCGGCTTCCGGCGGACTTCGACACGACCTTCCACGGCCGGGTCTTTGACGCCTTCCGCCGTGAGCTGGAGCCGGTCGTCGGCGTCTCGGCGGTCCTGGAGAAGCTGCGGGCGGACGATATCCCGTACTGCGTCGCCTCCTCCGGCAGCCATGAGCGGATCCGGGTCGCCCTGCGGAAGACCGGGCTGTACGACCGTTTCGGTGAGGACCGCATCTTCAGCTCCGAGGATGTGGGGCGCGGTAAGCCCGCCCCGGATCTGTTTCTTCACGCGGCCGCCCGGATGGGGGTGGAGCCGGGGCGCTGTGCGGTCGTCGAGGACAGCCCGCTCGGCGTCCAGGCCGCCGTGGCCGCGGAGATGGATGTGTACGGCTACACGGCCATGACGCCCGCCGTCAAACTCTCCGCGGCGCGGGCGCTCTTCGCGGACATGGCCGAGCTGCCGCAACTGCTCGCCTCTACCCACACGTAGTCGCGGGGCCGTACGCTCCTCGGCCATGACCGATACCCGCCCGGGCCCGCGGCTGCGGCACGGCCGGGCCTCGCTGGCCATCAGCTTCTTCGTCCAGGGCGCGATCTTCGCTCTGCTGGTGACACGGATACCCGCGCTGCAGGACCGGTACGGGATATCCGACGGCCTGCTGCCGCTCTTCCTCGCGGCCGTCCCCGTGCTCGCGGGCGTGGGCAGCGTCGGCACCGAGCATCTCGTCAAGCGGGTGCGGCCCGGGCTTGTCCTCCGCCTGGTCCAGCCCGTCGTCTCCGTCGCGCTGCTCGCGGCGGGGTCGGGCTCGACCGTGTGGCAGCTGGCCTTCGCGCTCGGCGTCTTCGGTCTGACGGTCGGGGCGCTCGACGCGTCGATGAACATGCTCGGGGTGAGCCTGCAACGCGCGTACGGGCGGAGCATCATGCTCGGCTTCCATGCCGCGTACAGCCTGGGCGGGATCACCGGCGCCTCGCTCTCCTGGGTGGGCGCGCACGGGAATCTGCCGCTGCCCGCGCTCTATGCCCCGCTGGTCGCGACCCTCGTGCCCGTCGCGTTCATAGCCGGCCGCTGGTACGCGGATCAGGGGGGCCAGGACACCCCGGCGGGCCGACAGAACCAGGAGAACCGGGAGAACCAGGAGAGTCAGGCGGGTGACGACAGTACTGCGGTGAGCATGAAGCTGCTGCTGCCGCTCTGCCTCGTCATGGCTTTCGCCTATATCGGCGACTCCACCGTCTCCAACTGGAGTGCCAAGTATCTGGAGGACGTGCTGCACAGCTCCGAGCAGCTGGCCACGGTCCCCTACAACGTCTATATGGTCACCACTCTCCTCGGCCGCGCCTTCGGCGACCTCGGGGTGCGGCGCTTCGGCGCGGTCACCGTGGTCCGGGCCGGAAGCCTCCTTGCCGCCGGCGGCTTCGCCGTCGTCGCGGCGGCGCCCGGTGCCTGGGTGGGGATGCTCGGGTTCACCCTGCTGGGGCTCGGGCTGTGTGTGCTGGTGCCGCAGACCTTCGCGGCGGCCGGCCGGCTCTTCCCCGGGGCGTCCGACGCCGCCATCGCACGCCTCAATATCTTCAACTATGTCGGCTTTCTGGTCGGCTCACCGCTCGTCGGTGCGCTGGGCGGGGCGTGGAGCTACCGCGGGGCGATGCTCGTGCCGATGACGTTGGTGCTCGCGACGCTGGTGTACGCGCGGTCGTTCACTCCTGTACCAACCCGATACGGTGACGGACATGAGCGGCCGAGCACAGTTGATGTGGGATGAGGAAGTAACCGGATACGACTTCGGCGCCGGGCATCCGATGGACCCGGTGCGGCTCGCGCTGACCATGCGGTTGGTGGAGGCGTACGGGCTGGATCGGGCGGTCGAGGTGGTGGCCGCCAAACCGGCCGGGGAGTCGACCCTGCGCCTGGTCCACCGGCAGGAGTACATCGAGGCGGTACGGCGGGCCTCGGCCGACCCGGAGGCGGCGGACGGTGCGTACGGCCTCGGGACCATGGACGATCCGGCCTTCGCGGGGATGCACGACGCGTCGGCCCTGATCGCCGGGCAGTCGGTCGGCGCGGCGGAGAGCGTCTGGCGCGGGGAGGCGCTGCACGCGGTGAACTTCGCGGGCGGGCTGCACCACGCCATGCCCGGCGGCGCGTCCGGGTTCTGCATTTACAACGACGCGGCGCTGGCTGTCGCCCGGCTGCTGGAGCTGGGGGCCGAGCGGGTCGCGTATGTGGATGTGGATGTCCACCACGGGGACGGCGTGCAGGCCGCCTTCTGGGACGATCCGCGGGTGCTGACCATCTCCCTGCACGAGCACCCCCGCACGCTCTTCCCGCAGACGGGCTGGCCCGAGGAGACGGGCGGGGAGGGCGCCGGGGGCTCGGCGGTCAATGTGGCGCTGCCGGCCGGGACCGGGGACGCCGGCTGGCTGCGGGCCTTTCACGCGGTGGTGCCGGAGCTGTTGGCCGCCTTCGGCCCCCAGGTGCTGGTGACACAGCACGGCGCGGACACCCATATCGAGGACCCGCTGGCCCACTTGGGGGTGACCGTGGACGCGCAGCGGGCGGTCGCGGAGAGCTGCCATCGGCTGGCGCACGAGCACGCGGACGGGCGCTGGGTCGCGCTCGGGGGCGGCGGCTACGCGGTGGTGGACGTGGTGCCGCGGGCCTGGACGCATTTGGTCGCGATCGCGGCGGGGCGGCCGGTGGCGGCGGAGACGGCGGTGCCGGAGGAGTGGCGGCACGAGGTGTACCGGCGGACCCGGCTGGAGGCGCCGCGGCGGATGACGGACGGGCGGGAGCCGCGCTGGCAGGAGTTCGCCGAGTCCGGGTACGACCCGGCGGACCCGCTGGACCAGGCGATCCTGGCGACGCGCCGGGCGGTGTTCCCCCAGCACGGGCTGCTTCCCTAGCGGTCCCTGGCGGCGGCTCGGGGACGAGGGCCGTTAGGCCAACCGTGGGGTCTCCCGCCGTTCCACGGCGGGCGGCGGCGGGGATCCGTCAGCATCGGTGACGTGTTGAGTACGGCCGCGCTGCGCGCGCATCTGCTGGCGGCGAGGCTCGCCGGGCCCGTGGCGACGAGCCGGGAGGAGAGCCTGCGCCGCTACCGGCTCTTCGCCGCCCGGGACCCCCGGGTGCTGCTCGGTCTGGAGCCCGAATACGACTGGTCTTTCATTGAATTACTTCGTCTGATGGGTAACAAATGTGGGGTTTCGGCCAATCCGGCCCACATCTCGGGTCAGGATGTGATCGATCCGGAGCTTACGATCGCCGCGCTGCACGCCTTCGCGGACCGGCTCCACGCCGCCGCCCGAGCGCGGCTCCCGGTGCTCATCGGCACCGGCCATCCCCATCGCCTCCTTGACTTCTACGCCTCGTTGGCGTCGGCGCTCTCGGCGGCCGGCTGCCGTGTCCTCAGCCCCGCGCAGGGTAGATGTATCGACATAACGACCCGGTTCGGCGTACGTATGTACCAGCTCGCCTACGTACGAGGAGTTGCGATGGTGCGGGAGCCCGGCGCTCGTCCCGGCGCGAGTGAGCCGGGTGCCCACAGCCACTCCCCGCTCCCGGTTCGGGTCGCGCTCGGCTGTGCCGCCGAGTCCGGCGGCCCCTTGCCGGGGTTGGTCATCGGGGACCACGGATGGGTCTGCGGAGCAGGTCAGCTGGGCTTTGAGGCCATCGGCCTGGGTGACACGGACGACCCCGCGCTGTTCGTCGGGGAGGCTGAGGGACAGGTGTCCGTCGCCGTTCCGCTTGATGACGCTGTGCGGTCTGGTTACTACCGGCCGCTTACTCGCTATGTACTCAATCGAGCGTGTCTGTCACAGTAGGCGTCCGATCGCTACTCCTCTTCCCCACTTGCATCACGCGCCCCTAATCTGGGGAGGAGCGCGCATGCGAGCAGGAGTCACCGGAGGGGAAGCCGGTGCCCGACATGTGCGGAAGGTTCAGGTGGTGTGTCATGGCTGCTGGCGAACGGCCTCTGAATGAGGTTCAGTTTCTGACCGTGGCGGAAGTCGCCTCGGTGATGCGAGTGTCCAAGATGACCGTGTACCGCTTGGTGCACAGCGGTCATCTGCCGGCGATCCGGGTGGGCAGGTCCTTCCGGGTGCCGGAGCAAGCGGTTCATGAATACCTCCGCGAGTCCTATGTGGGGGTGGAGTCCGCCTAGGCCCGATCCGGGTGATGCCCCTCGGATTACGTGGTTCGCTCGGTGCCGGGTAGGCTGGCCCGATGTAGGTCGTGTGGGCTCGGACGCCCCGCACCGAGTGATTCGAAGTGAGCGAGGGTTGTCGTGGGCTCTGTTATCAAGAAGCGGCGCAAGCGGATGGCGAAGAAGAAGCACCGCAAGCTGCTCAAGCGCACGCGCGTCCAGCGTCGCAACAAGAAGTAAGCAAGCGACGCTGTGTTCGTCCCGCAGCCCTTCCACCACCGGTGGAAGGGCTGCGGTGCGTGCGCGGCCCGGGCCCCGCTCCCGGCCACGCCCCTGGCCTCGGCTTAAAACGTCGCTCCGCGCGGCGAGTGGTCATTACAGCGCAACATCGAGCGGTTACGGTGTTCGCCACAGACCAGCTCGGACGAGGGTCGGAAGGAAGGCGCTGATCTTGGGAAAGGTCGTGCTCGTCACCGGAGTCGCTCGCCGGCTGGGAGGCCGTTTCGTCCGGCGGATACAGCGCGAGCCCGATGTCGACCGGGTGATCGGGGTGGACGCGGTGCCGCCCGAACATCACCTCGGCGGCGCCGACTTCGTCCGGGCCGACATCCGCCATCCCACGATCGGGAAGCTGCTCGCCGAATACGGCGTCGACACCGTCGTCCACATGGACATCAACGGCACCCCGCTCGGGGCGCGCGGCAATCGCGCCTCGATCAAGGAGACCAACGTCATCGGCACCATGCAGCTGCTCGGTGCCTGTCAGAAGGCGCCGTCGGTCCAGCGGCTCGTGGTCAAGTCCAGCACCAATGTGTACGGCTCCGCGCCCCGCGACCCCGCCGTCTTCAGCGAGACCACCCCGCCCAAGTCGCTGCCGAGCGGCGGCTTCGCGAAAGACACGGTCGAGGTCGAGGGCTATGTCCGCGGCTTCGCCCGGCGCCGCCCCGATGTCGCCGTGTGCGTGCTGCGCTTCGCCAACATCCTGGGGCCGTGCGCGGACTCGCCGCTCGCCGAGTACTTCGCGCTGCCCGTGCTGCCCACCGTCATCGGCTACGACCCGCGGCTCCAGTTCGTCCATGAGAAGGACGCCATCGAGGTGCTGCGGATCGCCGCCTCCGAGCCCCGCCGCGCCACGCTCAACAGCGGCACGTTCAATATCGCCGGAGACGGTGTGCTGCTGCTCTCCCAGGCCGCCCGGCGGCTCGGCCGCCCGACGCTGCCGCTGCTGCTGCCGACGCTCCGATGGGCCCGCACCGCCCTTCGGTCCCTCGGCATCACCGACTTCTCGCCCGAGCAGATCCGGCTGCTCACCCATGGCCGGGTCGTGGCCACCAACCAGATGCGAGAGACCCTGGGTTTTGAACCCGAGCACACCACCGCCGGCGCCTTCGCGGACTACGCGCACAGCCGGGGTCCCGGGCTGCTCCCGCCCGAGACTCTCGCCCGTAGCATCGACCGGCTCGCTGCGCTGTTGCCCGCCGGCGCCCAGAATTGAGGAGCGCAACCACCATGGCGGATGCCAAGGTCATTCCGTTCGGTGAGGAACCGCGGTCCCGGCGCACGAGCCCTCGCGCGGGGCGTGCCGGCCGGTCCCAAGGCTCGCTCAAACCCGTGCCGCAGCAGCGCGACGAGGAGCTGGAGCAGCGCCCCGGGACGGCCGCCGCGGCCGTCCCGCCCCTGCCGCCGGGCCCGCCCAAGCGCGCCCCGGGCGGCGGCGACTGGGAGCGCAAGCTCGCCCATGGGCTGAGCTTTCTGCGCCGT
The DNA here is from genome assembly GCF_040606675.1 of Streptomyces sp. NPDC005393. Classification (NCBI taxonomy): domain Bacteria; kingdom Bacillati; phylum Actinomycetota; class Actinomycetes; order Kitasatosporales; family Streptomycetaceae; genus Streptomyces; species Streptomyces sp. NPDC005393. The sequence continues at coordinate 6,241 of NZ_JBEXFG010000051.1, forward strand.
CGGATCACCGGGGACTACGAGGTCGACGACTTCGGCTACGACCGCGATCTGACCGACCAGGTCCTGATGTCGCTGCTGCGCCCGATGTACGACAAGTACTTCAGGGTCGAGGTGAAGGGCATCGAGAACATCCCGGACAGCGGCGGGGCGCTCGTCGTCGCCAACCACTCCGGGGTGCTGCCGCTGGACGGGCTGATGCTCCAGGTCGCGGTGCACGACAACCATCCGGCCCACCGCCATCTGCGGCTGCTCGCCGCCGATCTGGTGTTCATGCTGCCGGTCGTCAACGAGCTGGCGCGTAAGGCGGGCCACACCCTGGCCTGTGCCGAGGACGCCCAGCTGCTGCTGGAGCGCGGCGAGGTGGTCGGGGTGATGCCGGAAGGCTTCAAGGGGATCGGAAAGCCGTTCTCGGAGCGGTACAAGCTGCAGCGCTTCGGGCGGGGCGGCTTCGTCTCGACGGCGCTGCGCGCCGGGGTGCCGATCGTGCCGTGCTCGATCGTGGGTGCCGAGGAGATCTACCCGATGGTCGGGAACGCGAAGACCCTCGCCCGGCTGCTCGGCATTCCGTACTTCCCGATCACGCCGACCTTCCCGCTGCTCGGGCCGCTGGGCGCGGTGCCGCTGCCGACGAAGTGGACGATCCAGTTCGGCGAGCCGATCCCGACCGACGGCCATCCGCCGGAGGCTGCGGACGACCCGATGCTGATGTTCAACCTGACGGACCAGGTACGAGAAACGATCCAGCACACCCTCTACAAGCTGCTGGTGCAGCGGCGCTCGGTGTTCTTCTGAGGGGTGTTTTCCTGACCCGGGGTCTTCTGAGGGGTGGTGGTGTGCGGTACGGCACACCACCACCCCTCGTGCTTACCTCGTGTCGTCCCCGTCAAGGCTGAGGCCCGGCAGCAGATCCGGCAGCAGCGGCGGGATGGTGATGTCCGGCTGGGACGGCTTGCCGCCCGTGTCGCCCTTGCCCGTGGACGGGCTCGGGCCCGCGGTGCCGATCGGCGGGTCCAGCAGACCGCCCGCCCCGCCGACCAGGCCGCCCTGGTCCTCGGCGCCCGCCGAGGACGACGGGTGCGGCCGGGGTGCGGTGTCGCCGCCCGTGTGGCCGCCGCTCGGGGTGGCCGAGGAGGTCGCCGGGCGGCCGTCCGGGCCCACCGCGCCGGGGCGCTCGGGGGCCTCGCCGCTCTGGCGGCCGGTCTGGCCCCGCTGGTCCTTTGTGGTCGGCAGCAGCGGCTCCAGCGGGCCGACTTCCTGGTCTATGGCGGCGAAGACGGAACTCACCTCGTCCCCGACGTCCATGAGCTGGACCGGCAGTCGGCCGCGCAACTGGCTCCAGCCCTCGCGATGCGCCTGGGCGAAGGACGACAGCTCCCGCATCGGGCCGAGCGAGCCGTCCCGCTCGTACACCTGATGCAGCAGCCGGTGGCCCTCCGAGGCGTCATGGCGCATACCGGCCAGCGCCCGGCGGATCTCGCCCAGCGAGTCATGGTCCAGCTCGCCCGCGCGCGCCCGCTCCATGAGGCGGCGCGCCTCGCTCATCCGGGTCGACGCCTGGTCCAGATAGATCCGGCCGCGGGCGGAGTCGCCGTCGGCCATCTCGAGCTTGAGATCCTCCATGCCGCGCTTGAACCCGTAGAGGGTGTCGCCCGGCAGGGCGTCCGTACTGGCCGCGGCGGCACCGCCGAACGCGCCCGCCGCGACGCCGACCGTGAGCCCCCCGGCCGCGAGCCCCTTGGACCAGCGGGAACGGGGGCGCTGTCTGCCCACCGGGGGCTTGGCCCGGTGGGCGCCGCCGGGGCGGCGGCGCTGCTCGGGCACGCGGGGCGTGCCCTCGGCGAAGGCCGCTTCCATGGCGGCGATCAGCTGCGCCCGCTGTGTGATCCTGACCTCAGGATCCAATGTCGGTGCCGGCAGCTCGCCGAGGCCGCTCGCCAGAGCCATCAGCCGTCTCTGCTCGGCGCTGTGCGCCGATGAGCCGGGCTGTTGGTGCGGCGTCTCGTCCCGGGGGGCCTGGCGCTTGTCCAGGGCCTCCAGGGCCTCCAGGGCCTTGGCGAAGGCGTTCGCCCGCCGGTGTGCCGATACGTTGGCGATCACAGGCGGCACCTCCTCTCGTCGTGACGGTCGACTCCCCAGGACACCCGAAGGTTCCGTGCCATGCGCGTGTCCACCCGATCGAGTGAGTGGGTACGGGCAGGGTACGTCCACAAGGCGCCTGCATCCCCCACAACGAGCGGCGCAGCACCCGGGTTACGCCCTCCCGAGGAGCGGACGGACCGTGGTGGAAGCACCACCGACGGTCAGCGGGCGTCGTCCGGCAGGAGCCGTGCCAGGGTGCGGACGGCCCGGTACTGAAGGGTCTTGATCGCGCCCTCGTTCTTCCCCATGACCCGGGCGGTCTCGGCGACCGAGAGGCCTTGGAGGAAGCGGAGCGTCACACACTCCTGCTGCTGCGGGTTGAGTTTTCGTACCGCTTGCAGCAGCGCCGCGTTGGAGAGCGATTCCAGGACGGAGTCCTCGGGGCTGCGCTCGACCTCGTTGGCGTCGAGCATCTCGCCGGTGGTGACCTCCAGCCGGAAGCGGCTGGACTTGAAGTGGTCGGCGACGAGGTTGCGGGCGATCGTCACCAGCCAGGCGCCGAAGTCCCGGCCCTGCCAGGTGAAGGTGCCGATGCGGCGCAGGGCGCGCAGGAACGTCTCACTGGTGAGGTCCTCGGCCGTGGCCTTCCCGCCCACGCGGTAGTAGATATAGCGGTAGACCGTGTCGGCGTACTGGTCGTAGAGCCGGCCGAAGGCCTCGGCCTCGCCCGACTGGGCGCGCTCGACGAGATCCATCATGCGGCGGCTGTCGCTGTCGGCGCTGGGCCGGCGGGTGGTGGAGGTGCCGCCGCGGGAGCGTCTGCCCACCGCCGCTCCGCCGTCGGCCAGGGCATAGCAGGAATGGGCCTGGCCGGACCGGTCGACCGGACCGGTGGCAGGGCTGACGGGCACGGGCGTGGCGAGGGCGGGGACGGCATACGCGGTGGGGACAAAGCCGCGCAGACAGTCGAGGACCGTTGCGCGCAGCGTAGCCAGGCCCGAGGCGTCAACCCCGACGTGTGGGTACACGGGACTCCCAGAGGCAGAGCTTCCATCACGTGCAGTACGGGACCGTTCACTCGCCGTAGGGACGCGTGGGTACCGGTTTGCGTCTAAGGAGAATAACGCTTCGTATAGGCAGCACTACACCCAGTTGCTCAAATCATCGTTTCCGTCTGCTCTGTTATGGATTGATGACGCAACAAGTATCGAATGCAGTACGGGAATTGACCGAATGCTCTCGCCGTTTGTGCGATTGTGTGGCGTGTTGTGACAAACCGGCGGTAAGGGGACTGGCGGGGGCGCTGCGGGGTAGGAAGCCCGGAATGACCGAAACGGTACGGTCGCTGTCCGTTGGTGACGCTCTGCATCCATGGGTACGCCGTCACGGAGCGCGATCATCGGTCAGGTGCGACCGTGCTCGGTCACGGTCGTGCGGACACGAGCGGACACGAGCGGACACGATCAGTGGCGCCGGTAACACCGCGTAACGGACCGTGAGGGGACGGTGCGGGGGCGGCGCCGGGGCGTGCGGCCGTGCGGCGGTGGAGCGGAGGGCGTCAGCGGCGCCGGCGGTGCAGCGCCACGGCCGCCGCCGTACCGCCCGCCACCGCGCCCACCCCGGCCGCCGCCGGGATGCCGATCCGGGCCGCCTTGCGGCCCGTGCGGTAGTCGCGCAGCCGCCAGCCGCGCTCGCGCGCGTGTTTGCGCAGCCGTCCGTCCGGGTTCACGGCGTACGGATGGCCGACGATCGACAGCATCGGGATGTCGTTGGAGGAGTCGCTGTACGCCGCGCAGCGGGCCAGGTCCAGCTCCTCCGCGCCCGCCAGCGCCCGTACGGCCTCCGCCTTAGCCGGGCCGTGCAGCGGCTCGCCGACCAGCTTGCCCGTATAGATGCCGCCGACGGACTCGGCCACGGTTCCCAGCGCCCCGGTCAGCCCGAGCCGCCGGGCGATGATCGTCGCGGTCTCGACCGGGGCCGCGGTCACCAGCCAGACCCGCTGTCCGGCGTCGAGGTGGGCCTGGGCGAGGGCGCGGGTGCCGGGCCAGATGCGGTCGGCCATGTACTCGTCGTAGATCTCCTCGCCGATCGACATCAGCTCGGCGACCCGGTGGCCCTTGACGATAGACAGCGCGCTGCTGCGCACGTCCTCCATGTGAGCCGGGTCCTCGACGCCGGCCATCCGGAACCAGGTCTGCTGCCAGGCGAAGCGGGCGAGCTCGCGCTTGCGGAAGAAGTGCCGCTTGTAGAGGCCGCGACCGAAGTGGAAGAGCGCGGCGCCCTGCATGATCGTGTTGTCCAGGTCGAAGAAGGCGGCGGCCCGCTCGTCCCCGATGACGGGGAACTCCGGCTCGGCGGCGGGCGGCGGCGGGGCGGTCTCGGCCGACGACTTGCGCGCCGCCTCGGCCGATGCCTCTCCAGCGAGCACACTCCGCTTCGTGACGGGTCGTCGACGGCGGGTGAACCATCCCAGTGCGGCCATGAAGTGAGCATAGCCAGCGCTCGGGCGCATCCCGTTACGACCGGGTGTCCGGACGATTCAGGTTACGCGAAAGGGGGGCTGTTCAGGGCCTCGGCGGCGGGGTCAGCCGCCCAGCGCGGCGCGCAGCCGCCGCGGGTCCACCCGCCAGAAGTCGTGCTGTGCGCCGTCGACGAGGATCACCGGGATCTGCTCCCAGTACTTACGGTGGAGCTCCTCGTCCTGGGTGATGTCCTTCTTCTCCCAGGGGGTGCCCAGCTCCTCGCAGACCTCCTTGATCACGGCCTCGGCGTCCTCGCAGAGGTGGCAGCCGGGCTTGCCGATCAGCGTGACCGTGCGCTCGGCGGGGTTCTTGCGGGGGGTGCGGCGCAGCAGCGGACTCATGTCCGCCATTGTGCCCCGGCGCCGCTGTGCCCCGGCGCCGCTGTGCCCCGGCGCCGCTGTGCCCCGGCGCCGCTGTGCCCCGGCGCCGTCTGGCCGCCCCGGCCGCCGGAGCCGACGAGTTCGGAAGTAGCGCCGGGGTGGATTACGATCGTGGGCGATTTGTTGGTGTCCGGGGGTAAAAAGGTGAGGAGTGAGGGCCTGTGCTCCCGTCGGCACCCCAGCGGCACCGGTGCGCCCGGAGGGAACGGTGTGGCGCAGGTCGTGGTTCCGTGGCCGGCCCGAAAGGGCGCGTGACACCGGTCACTTTGCTCGGACAAAGCGGACACCATCTTTGTGCACGCGTTCACAAAGACATAGCCTGCTGTCGATGGGGTGGTCCTTCAACATTCGACCGTCCGCAGCCCCGCTCTACCCGCAGGAGCACCGTGGCAACTGGCCGAACTCACCGACCGGCGACCCGAAGCCGAGGAATCCCCGAGGCCACCGTCGCCCGGCTACCGCTGTATCTGCGCGCCCTGACCGCGCTCTCCGAGCGCTCGGTGCCCACGGTGTCCTCCGAGGAGCTGGCGACCGCGGCCGGAGTCAATTCGGCCAAGCTGCGCAAGGACTTCTCGTACCTCGGCTCGTACGGCACCCGTGGGGTCGGCTACGACGTGGAGTACCTCGTCTACCAGATCTCGCGGGAGCTCGGCCTCACCCAGGACTGGCCGGTCGTGATCGTCGGTATCGGTAACCTCGGCGCCGCGCTCGCCAACTACGGCGGCTTCGCCTCCCGGGGCTTCCGGGTCGCCGCGCTCATCGACGCCGATCCGGCCATGGCCGGGCGCCCCGTCGCGGGCATCCCGGTGCAGCACACCGACGAGCTCGAGAAGATCATCACCGACAACGGGGTCTCCATCGGGGTCATCGCCACCCCGGCGGGCGCGGCTCAGCAGGTCTGCGACCGGCTCGTCGCCGCCGGTGTCACCTCGATCCTCAACTTCGCGCCCACCGTGCTGTCCGTTCCGGACGGGGTGGACGTGCGCAAGGTCGATCTCTCCATCGAGCTGCAGATCCTCGCCTTCCACGAGCAGCGCAAGGCGGGCGAAGAGATGGCTTCCTCCGACGAGGGCCCCGGAGCCGCCGGACCGGCTCCGGTGGCGCCCCACCGCACGGCCGCCGGCGGTCCCGGCGCCGAGAGCAGCCGGCAAGGACCTGACGGGGATGTGCCCGCCGTGATGCCGGCATGAGTCTCCTCGTTGTCGGCCTGAGCCACCGCAGCGCGCCCGTGAGCGTGCTGGAGCGCGCTGCCCTGGTGGGGGACGAGCAGGCGAAGCTGGTGCAGGACACCCTCGCCGCCGAGCCCGCCACCGAGGCCGCGGTGCTGGCCACCTGCAACCGCATCGAGCTCTACGCGGACGTGGACAAGTTCCACGCCGGCGTCGCCGAGCTGTCCACGCTGATCGCCCAGCACACCGGCGTCGGCCTGGACGAGCTCACCCCGTATCTCTACGTCCACTACGAGGACCGGGCCGTCCACCACCTCTTCTCGGTGGCCTGCGGACTGGACTCGATGGTCGTCGGCGAGGGCCAGATCCTCGGCCAGATCAAGGACGCGCTCGCGCTGGGGCAGGAGCTGCACACCGCGGGCCGGCTGCTGAACGATCTCTTCCAGCAGGCGCTGCGGGTCGGCAAGCGGGCGCACAGCGAGACCGGTATCGACAAGGCCGGGCAGTCGCTGGTCACCTTCGGCCTGGAGCAGCTGGCCCAGGGCGCGACCGTGCCCGAGTGGGCGACCGGGAAGCGTGCGCTGGTGATCGGCGCGGGGTCGATGTCCTCACTGGCCGCGACGACGCTCGCACGGGCCGGTGTGGCAGAACTGGTGATCGCCAACAGGACGTTGGAGCGGGCCCTGCGCCTGGCGGAGTCCCTGGCCCAGCTGCACGCCGCCACCCCGAGTGCCACCACCGCCCGTGCCGCCGAGGCCCGTGGCGACGCCACGCGTGACGGCGTCCGTGCCGCCGAGGCCCGTGCCGCCATGGCCGGTGCCGCCGACGCCGGTGCCGCCGCGGCCCGCGACCTCCGTGCCGCCGACACCGGGCGCGAGGACGCTGCCCACGCCGGGGAGGGTGAGACGCGGCGCGATGGGCTCGTGGCCCGCGCCGTGCCGCGGGACCGGGTCACGGCCGAGCTGCCGCACGCCGACATCGTCGTCTCCTGCACGGGCGCGACCGGCCTCGTGCTGACCGCCGACGATCTGCGCACCGCCCTCGCCCAGCGCGCGACCTGCCCCCCGGCGGCGGGCCAGGGCCAGGGTCAGGGCGACGCGGGCACCGTCTCGCTGCTGGACCTGGCGATGCCGCGCGACATAGACGCGGCGGCGCACCGGATCGAGGGGCTGCGGCTGGTCGACATCGAGTCCCTCGCCGAGGCCGCCGCCACGCCCTCCGATCAGTCGGGCTCCGCGGCCGGGGCGATGGCCGTCGACGTCGACAAGGTCCGCGCCCTCGTCTCCGCCGAGGTGGCCGCCTTCGGCGCGGCCCAGCGGGCCGCGCACATCACGCCGACCGTGGTCGCACTGCGTACCATGGCGGCAGACGTCGTCGCGAGCGAGATCGCCCGCCTTGACGGCCGCCTTCCCGATCTGGACGACAAGCAGCGTTCCGAGATCACCCAGACCGTGCGCCGGGTCGTCGACAAGCTGCTGCACGCGCCCACCGTGCGCGTCAAGGAGCTCGCGAGCACACCGGGCGGCGCCGGTTACGCGGACGCGCTGCGTGAGCTGTTCGACCTCGATCCGCAGGCGGTCGTCGCCGTCAGCCGGGCCGACGCCGACGGCCCGTCCGGCGCCGCCGAACCGAACGACCCGAAGGGAGGCCGGGCATGAACGCCACGCCAGCCACCCCCGAGACCCCTGAGACCACCCCGCTGCGCCTCGGTACCCGCCGCAGCGTGCTCGCCAAGGCCCAGTCGGGCCTCATAGCGGACGCCGTGCGTGAGGTCACCGGACGCCTCGTCGAACTGGTCGAGATCACGGCGTACGGCGACACCTCACGTGAGCAGCTCGCGCAGATCGGCGGCACGGGGGTCTTCGTCTCCACGCTGCGCGAGGCGCTGCTGAGCGGCGAGATCGACTTCGCCGTGCACTCGCTGAAGGATCTGCCGACCGCCGAGCCCGACGGGCTGACGCTGGCCGCGATCCCGCGGCGGGAGGATCCGCGCGACGCGCTCATCGCCCGTGACGGTCTCACCTTCGCCGAGCTCCCGCGCGGAGCCCGGATAGGCACCGGATCGCCACGCCGCGCGGCTCAGCTCAATGCCTGGGCCCGTTCGTTCGGCCTGGACATCGAGACCGTGCCGATCCGCGGCAATGTCGATACCCGCATCGGCTACGTCCGCTCGGGGAAGCTGGACGCCGTGGTGCTCGCCGCCGCCGGTCTGATCCGCATAGGGCGGATCGGCGAGGCGACCGAGCTCCTCGACGCCGACCACATTTTGCCCGCCCCCGGCCAGGGGGCCCTGGCAGTCGAGTGCGCCGCGTCCAACGCGGACCTCGCCTCCCGGCTCGCCGAGCTCGACGACCCGTACACCCGGGCCGCCGTGACCGCCGAGCGTTCCCTGCTCGCCGCCCTGGAGGCCGGCTGCAGCGCACCTGTGGGTGCGTTGGCCGACCTGTTGGGCGACGGTCAGGTTGTCACCGAAATGCGCCTGCGCGGCGTCGTCGGCACCACCGACGGATCGACGCTGGTGCAGCTGTCCACCACCGGTCCCGTACCCGCGTCGCCTGCCCAGGCCGCGGTTCTCGGTCGCGAACTCGCGGCCGAGATGCTCGCCAAGGGTGCGGCCGGTCTTATGGGGGAGCGAGCACTTTGAACCCCACCGCCCCGAACCACCCCGGCTGCGGGCACGTCACCTTCCTCGGTGCGGGCCCCGGAGATCCGGGCCTGCTGACGCTGCGTGCCGTGGAGGCACTCGCCGCCGCGGACGTACTGATCGCCGACCCGCAAGTGCTCGACGTGGTACGTGCGCACGTCAGGCCGGGCGTGGCCGCGGACACTCAGGGCGCACCACGGCAGGCGGACGCTGATGTGTCGTCAGCCACCGCCGACGTCCCGGTACTCCGGGACAGCGTCAATCTTGTCATGGCGGCCGCGCGCGCCGGCAAGCGGGTCGTCCGCGCGGTCGCGGGCGACCCGGGCCTGGACGGATACGCCGCCGACGAGATGCGCGTGTGCGCCGCCGAGGGCATCGCCTTCGAGGTGGTGCCCGGTGTCGCCGCGGCGGTGGGCGTGCCCGCCTACGCGGGGGTGCCGCTGCGAGACGCGCAGAGCGCCGACGTCCGCTTCGTGGACGCCCGGACCGCCGACGAGCGCTGCTGGAGCGAGGTCGGCTCGTCCGACGCGACCGCCGTCGTCTCCGCGACCCTGGAGACCGTCGGCGCCTGCGCGGGCGAGCTGGTGTCGGCCGGCCGTAAGCCGGACACCCCGCTCACCGTCACCGTCGCCGGTACCACCACCCGCCAGCGGACCTGGACGGCGACGCTCGGGACCATCGCGCAGGTGCTGAAGTCCGCGAAGGTGCTGCCGTCGCCGCAGGGCTCGCAGCCCGTGATAGCGGTGGTCGGCGAGCGCAGCGCGGCCGAGCGGCGCGACCAGCTGTCCTGGTTCGAGTCCAAGCCGCTCTTCGGCTGGAAGGTCCTGGTCCCGCGGACCAAGGAGCAGGCCGCCTCGCTCTCGGACCAGCTGCGCTCGTACGGCGCGGTGCCCAGCGAGGTGCCGACGATCGCGGTCGAGCCGCCGCGTACCCCGCAGCAGATGGAGCGGGCGGTCAAGGGCCTGGTCACCGGGCGCTATGAGTGGATCGCCTTCACCTCGGTCAACGCGGTGAAGGCGGTGCGCGAGAAGTTCGAGGAGTACGGGCTCGATGCCCGCGCGTTCGCCGGGATCAAGGTCGCGGCGGTCGGCGAGCAGACCGCGAAGTCCCTCATCGACTTCGGCGTCAAGCCGGATCTGGTGCCCAGCGGTGAGCAGTCCGCGGCCGGGCTGCTGGAGGACTGGCCGCCGTACGACCCGGTCTTCGACCCGATCGACCGGGTCTTCCTGCCGCGCGCCGACATCGCCACCGAGACGCTGGTCGCCGGGCTGATCGAGCTGGGCTGGGAGGTCGACGACGTCACCGCGTACCGCACCGTGCGCGCCTCGCCGCCGCCGGCCGAGACCCGGGAGGCGATCAAGGGCGGTGGGTTCGACGCGGTGCTCTTCACCTCGTCGTCCACCGTGCGGAACCTCGTCGGCATCGCGGGCAAGCCGCACAATGTCACTGTCATCGCCTGTATCGGCCCGGCCACCGCGAAGACCGCGGAGGAGCACGGCCTGCGGGTGGATGTGCTGTCGCCCGAGCCCTCGGTGCTCAAGCTGGCCGAGGCGCTCGCGGACTTCGGGGCGGCGCGGCGCCAGGCCGCGCTCGAGGCCGGGGACCCGGTCACCCGCCCGAGCGAGCGACGGCCCGGATCGCGTAGGAGGGCACGTTCATGAGCACGACGTACGGCAGCTTCCCGGGCGCACGGCCGCGCCGGCTGCGGACCACGCCCGCGATGCGGCGCATGGTCGCCGAGACCCGGCTGCACCCGGCGGAGCTGATCCTTCCCGCCTTCGTGCGGGAGGGTGTGTCCGAGCCGGTGCCGCTGGAGTCGATGCCGGGCGTCGTTCAGCACACCCGCGACACCCTGCGGAAGACGGCGGCCGAGGCGGTCGAGGCGGGCCTCGGCGCGATCATGCTCTTCGGGGTCCCGGAGGAGTCCAAGAAGGACGCGGTCGGCACGCCGGGCACCGACCCGGACGGGATCCTGCAGGTCGCCATCCGGGATGTCCGGGCCGAGGTCGGCGACGAGCTCGTGATCATGTCGGACCTGTGCCTGGACGAGCACACCGACCACGGCCACTGCGGCGTCCTGGACGCCGAGGGCCGGGTCGACAACGACGCGACGCTGGAGCGGTACGCCGAGATGGCGCGCGTCCAGGCCGACGCGGGCGTCCACACGGTGGGCGCCAGCGGCATGATGGACGGCCAGGTCCGGGTGATCCGCGAGGCGCTGGACGGCGCCGGGCACCAGGACGTCTCGATCCTCGCCTACACCGCCAAGTACGCCTCGGCCTTCTACGGCCCCTTCCGCGAGGCGGTCGGCTCCTCGCTCAAGGGCGACCGCAAGACGTACCAGCAGGACCCGCCCAACGCGCGGGAGTCGCTGCGCGAACTGGAGCTGGACCTCGCCGAGGGCGCCGACATGGTCATGGTCAAGCCGGCCCTGCCGTACCTCGACATCCTGCGCCGGATCGCGGACGCGGTGGACGTACCGGTCGCCGCCTACCAGATCTCGGGCGAGTACGCGATGGTCGAGGCGGCCGCCGCCAACGGCTGGATCGACCGGGACCGCGCGATCATGGAAACCCTGACCTCGGTACGGCGCGCGGGCGCCGGGATGATCCTCACGTACTGGGCGACGGAGGTCGCGCGGCGGCTGAACCGCGGCGAATAGTCTCTCCCACGCCGAAGGGGCCGGCTCCGCCGAGCGGATCCGGCCCCTTCGGCGACGGTCATCACCGGCCCCTGACCACGAGATCGGCGCTCTCGCGCCCGGGGGCGACCCGGCGGGCGTTGGCCTCGTCCGAGGCGAGGACCCAGCGCTCCGCCTCGGGACGCGGCTTGCCGAACCGCTCATGGCGGTCGATCAGCCTGCGGACCCGCTCCTCGCTGTCCAGCTCGACCCACCAGGTCTCGTCCAGCAGCTCGCGGACCGGCCGCCAGGGCGCGTCGTCCAGCAGCAGATAGTTCCCCTCGGTGATCACCAGCGGGATGTCCGGCGCCACCGGGATGGAGCCCGCGATCGGCTGCTCCAGCTCCCGTTCGAACCCCGGCGCGTACACCGTCTCCCCGGCCCGCTGCTCCCGCAGCCGCCGCAGCAGGGCCGCGTAACCGCACGGGTCGAAGGTCTCCGGAGCGCCCTTGCGGTCCGTCAGGCCGAGCCTGCGCAGTTCCACGTCGGCCAGGTGGAAGCCGTCCAACGGGACGAGGACCGCCCGGTCGGCGCCGAGCGCGTCGACCAGGTACTCGGCCAGGCTGGTCTTGCCGGCCCCGGGCGGTCCGGCGATTCCGAGCAGTCGGCGACCGCCGGCGGCGGCCAGGCGCTGTGCGCGTTCGAGGAGTTGCTGGGGAGTCATAGCGGGCGCTTTCGGGGGTTTCGAGGAGTCTACGGGAAGGGGCGTAGGAGGGATCAGGCCGTCGCGTGGGCGTCTGCGCGTGGTTCACTCCCCGCTCGCCACCCGCGCGGGCGTCACGGGCGCGGCCCCTATGGTCGCCGACGCCCTCTTCGGCCCGGCGACGGTGGACTCCCGGCTCCGCTGAGCCCCAGGCCCCTGCGGCGGGGTCAGGCCCGCATACCGCCGTCGACCGGGAGTACCGCGCCGGTGACGTACGAGGCGCGGTCGCTGAGGAGCCAGGCGGCGGCCTCGGCGATCTCCTCCGGGGTCGCTGGGCGGCGCAGCGGAGTGCGGGCGTTCAGTCGGTCGAGGATGCCGGGGGAGCGGTCGGCCCAGCCGCGGATCATCTCGGTCATGGTGGTGCCGGGGGCGACGGCGTTGACGCGGATGCCCTCGGGGCCGTACGTGATGGCGGCGGACTCGGTGAGGCTGTTGACGGCCCGCTTGACCGCTCCGTACGCGGGCAGCTCCGGATTGCCCCGGAAGCTGCCGACGCTGCTGTTGTTGACGATGGCGCCGCGGCCGGCGGTGGCCTGGATCGCCTTGATCTCGGCCGCCATGGAGACCCAGACGCCCTTGAGGCTGACGGTGGTGATCAGGTCGAAGTCCGCCTCCGCCACATCGGCCAGTGGCGAGGGGGGTATGGCCGCCCCGGCGTTGTTGAAGGCGGCGTCCAGCCGGCCGTGCAGCTCGACGGCCCGGTCCACGGCCGCCCGGACGCTCGCCGGGTCGGCCAGATCGCACCGCACGTGGTCGGCGGTGCCGCCCGCCGCCCGGACCTCCTCGGTCACGGCCGCCAGCTCCGCCTCCGTACGGGCGGTCAGCACGACCTTCGCGCCCTCCCGGGCGAAGAGCCGGGCCGCGGCGGCGCCGATGCCGCGGCCGGCGCCGGTGATCAGGGTGACTTTGCCGCGGAGGAGCCCGGAGGGGGCGGTGGTGCCGGTAAGGTCGCTGGGCGTATGCGTCATGCGCTCATCCTGACCGCGGCCCGGCCTTGTCTGCCAGGCACTGCCGATCCCGGGATGGGGGCGCCGCACGCCGCCACACGTACGCCCGGGGGAATCCAGTGAAAAATCTCCGCGAGGCGCACATCCTTTGGCCCGTCTCACGCGTCTCATGATGAAGCGGCACTCTCATGTGTCCGCATGGCAGGGGCATTTGGAGTATACATTTTGAAAACCGGCATCAAGGGTCTACGTCGCGTGTCCGCGGTTGTCGTCACCGCGGGAGCCGTCCTGACGGCCGGGGCATTCACCGCCTCGGCGCAGGCCGCCACGCTCGCAACGCCCACGATCACCGCCAAGGGCGGGTTCGTGATGAACAACGGCACGGGGTCCTCGCTCTACACCAAGGCAGCGGACACCCGCCTTTCCACCGGCTCCACCACCAAGATCATGACGGCCCGGGTGGTGCTCGCGCAGCCGAACCTCAACCTGGATTCCAAGGTCACCGTCCAGAAGGCGTACAGCGACTACATCGTCGACAACAACTGGGCCTCCTCGGCCAAGCTGATCGTCGGCGACAAGGTCACCGTCCGCCAGCTGCTGTACGGTCTGATGCTTCCGTCCGGCTGTGACGCGGCGTACGCGCTGGCCGACAAGTTCGGCAGCGGGTCCACCCGGGCCGCACGCGTGAAGTCGTTCATCGGCAAGATGAACACCACCGCCGCGAACCTCGGGCTGAAGAACACCCACTTCGACTCGTTCGACGGCATCGGGCACGGCGCGAACTACTCCACGCCGCGCGACCTGACCAAGATCGCCAGCAGCGCGATGAAGTACTCCACGTTCCGTACGGTCGTGAAGACGAAGTCGACGAAGCAGACGGTCACCACGAAGAGTGGCGGCTACCGCGACATGTCGTGGGAGAACACCAACAAGCTGCTCGGCAGCTACTCGGGCGCCATCGGCGTCAAGACCGGCTCGGGTCCGGAGGCCAAGTACTGCCTGGTCTTCGCCGCCACCCGGAGCGGCAAGACGGTCATCGGCACGGTCCTCGCCTCCTCCTCGGTGGACAACCGCACCGCGGACGCGAAGAAGCTCATGGACTACGGCTTCAAGAAGTAGTCCGGGCCCTCCGTTCCCCTGACGGGAAGGGGCCTGTCCGCGACCACCCCGGTCGCGGACAGGCCCCTTCGTCGTTCACCTTTCTCAGCGCACCGCGTTCCAGGAGTGCGCCACGTCCACCACGACACTCCCGCCCGACTGGAACACCCGGAACGGCAGCCGGGCGCGCACGCCCAGACCGATCTGGGTGTCGCCCTCGAAGCTGGCGCCGAACCGCGTGTCCTTGAAGGTCTTGTAGCCCGTGATGTCCACACCCGGCAGCGGCTTCCGCGCCCGCCCCGGGTACGACTCCCCGCCGGTCTCCGGGTCATAGCTGGGCGCGGCCACGCGTATCTCCAGAACAGCCCCGCCGCCGACCGGAATCGCCTCGCCCGAGCCGTCCTGGTACAGGGTGTCGACGTAGTTCACGCGATAGCCGACGCGATCGGCGGCCGTGCCGCCCTTGACGTCGAAGACCATGCGGTCGTAGCACGCGTGCTGACCGGTCCTGATGTTCTCCAGCGGCTTGTGCCCCGCCGCCTGAGCCGTCTTCTCGCCGCTGCCCCAGCCCGTCTCACAGGCCGCGGCCGCCTTCGCCGACGACGCCGTAACGGCCCCGGCCGTCCCGGCCGTCACCGCCAGCCCGCCGCCGGCCAGCACCATCGCCGCGAGCCCGGTCCCCCACCGTCGCATAGCCAACCCCCAAGTAGTCGATAACGGGTAACGCATGGGGTTTGACCGGCGGCGGCGACAGGAGGTTGTCCCGTCCTGGGAAGTCTGTCGGAAATAGTACGTACACGATGTGTGTGGCTCTCCCCGAGCGCGGCCACGGCTCCCTGAATCGCGGCATAGGTCTCGCTGGGCTTCCGGGCCCCCGCCGCCCGCGCGAACGCCGTCCGCCGCACATCGGGCCAGTCGACCTCCCCCCCGGCGCGGCGACCGCTTCTCCCTGGCCAGGGTGTACCGCCGTGGTAACCGACCTCCGTGGTCCATGAGTTCACAGCGTAGGGGGGGCGGACCGGCCACAGGGGGTTATCCCCAGGGCACGGTGGCCGGGCGACCGGATGGGAACGGGCGGGCGGTTCGGCGAGGCTCAGGGCATGAGATTGATGACCGGCAAGACGGCCGCGCTGGCGCTCGCCACCGCCGCCACCGCCTCCTTCCTCGGTACGGCGTCCGCCGCGGACGCCGCGGACGCCGCGGTGACCGACTTCCTGCTCAACGGCAACCGCCCAGAACACGACACCTCCTGCCCGGCGGCCCGGGACTAGGCGGATGACCGGGGCGCGCTCACTCGGACAGGAGCGAGTCGACCTCCAGCTCGACCTTGGCGCCGACCGACTCGGGCAGGACGAAGGACTCGCCGGGGCGGTGGACGGACCGGGTGCGGTACTCGCCGTCGTGCGGGTCGGTGAGGACGATGACCTCGCCGTGCTTGCGGTCGCCGATGACGTACACCGGAACGCCCGCACCGCATAGTGCTCGGGCTTGCGGTCCAGGTCGTCGCGCCAGTTGGACGAGGTGAGCTAGAAAACCACGCGGAAGACGGCCGGGTCGACGCAGTTGTACTGCGCCATATTGTCCCGGAAGTCCGCGTCCACGATCGAGAGGTCCGGGATGGCGTAGTCCTCGTCGCCGGTCGGCAGCCAGACGCCCACGGCCTGGACGACGCGGGTCTCGCCCTGACGCGGCTTGGCGGCGGGGAGCGGGTCCATGACGTCGGTGAGCGACTCCGCGTGGGGAGGGTCGGCGAGGGCGTCACGATCAGCTGTCCTCCGAGGATCTCGGCCCGGTATCCCGGAGGGTTCTGGAACACCGTCTCGGCGATATCGATGAGGAGGGGCTCAGTAACGATTCCGCCGGGCAAAGCACCCCAAAGCAGCCACGCGGCGGCCCCGATCGGAAAGATCAGGACCGCCGCGCGGGGGGCGTGCGGGAGCGCTCAAAGGCGCTCGGGGGTGCGGATGCCCAGGAGGGACATGCCCTGCCGCAGCGTCCGCGCCGTGATCTCGCAGAGGAACAGCCGGTTCTCCACGACCGCCGGGCCGCCCTCCGCCTTCAGGACCGGGCACTGGTCGTAGAAGGTCGTGAAGAGCGACGCCAGCTGGTACAGATACGCGGCGAGCTTGTGCGGCTCATAGGTGGCGGCGACGCTCGCCACCGTCTCCGCGAAGTCGTCCAGATGCAGACCCATCGCCCGCTCGGCCGGGGTCAGCGGCAGCTCGGGGTGGGCGACCGGCTTCTGGTCCGCCTCGGCGCGGCGCAGGATGGACTGGATACGGGCGTACGCGTACTGCAGATAGACGGATGTGTCCCCGTTGAGCGAGACCATCTGGTCGAGGTCGAACTTGTAGTCGCGCGAGGCCGACGTGGACAGATCCGCGTACTTCACCGCGCCGACGCCGACCTGCCCGCCGCGCTCGAGGATCTCCTCCTCCGTGAGGCCGAGCTTCTCGCTCTTCTCGCGGACGACGGCCACCGCCCGCTCGCTGGCCTCGTCCAGCAGGTCCTCCAGCCGCACCGTCTCGCCCGCACGGGTCTTGAACGGCTTGCCGTCCTTGCCGAGGACCGTGCCGAAGGCGAGCTGGACGGCGTGCACCCGCTCGTTCAGCCAGCCCATCCGGCGGGCGGTCTCGAAGACCATCTTGAAGTGCAGCGCCTGGCGGGCGTCCACGACATACAGCAGCCTGTCGGCCTTGAGCTGCTGCACCCGGTCGCGGATCGCGGAGAGGTCGGTGGCCGCGTAGCCGAAGCCGCCGTCGGACTTCTGGACGATCAGCGGCACCGGATTGCCGTCCGGGCCCTTGACGTCGTCGAAGAAGACGCACAGCGCGCCCTCGGAGCGGACCGCGACCCCGGACTCCTCCAGGAGCCGGCAGGTCTCGGCCAGCATGTCGTTGTAGCCCGACTCGCCGACCACATCGGGGTCACGGATCTCGATGTCGAGCTTGTCGAAGACCGAGTAGAAGTAGATCTTCGACTCGTCCACGAACCTCCGCCACAGGGCGACGGTCTCCTCGTCACCGGCCTGGAGATCCACCACCCGCCGCCGGGACCGCTCCTTGAACTCCGCGTCGGAGTCGAAGAGCGCGCGCGCCGACTTGTAGAGGCGGTTCAGATTCGACATCGCCTCCTCGCCGGAGGCGGCGTCCTTGTGGTCCAGCTCGTGCGGGTGCTCGATCAGATACTGGATGAGCATGCCGAACTGGGTGCCCCAGTCGCCGATGTGGTGGCGGCGGATCACCTTCTCGCCGGTGAATTCCAGGATCCGGACGACCGCGTCCCCGATCACCGCCGAGCGCAGATGGCCGACGTGCATCTCCTTGGCCACATTCGGCTGGGCGTAGTCGATGACGGTGGTGCCCGCCTCCGGCGCGTACGGAACGCCGAGGCGCTCGTCGGCGGCGCGGGCGGCGAGGGTGGCGGTGATGGCGGAGTCGGCGATGCTGATGTTGAGGAAGCCGGGGCCGGAGACCTCGATGTCCGCGATCACCTCATCGGGATCGGCGGAGGTCGGGGCGACGGGAATCCGGTCCACGACCTTCGACGCGAGCTCGCGCGGATTGCCCTTGAGCCGCTTCGCCAGCGCCAGCATCCCATTGGCCTGGAAGTCGGCCCGGTCGCTTCGTCGCAGCAGCGGGTCCGCGGAGGCGGCCTCCGGCAGGGCAGCCGAGAGGGCGTCCGCGATGCGCTGGTGGACCGTAGCGGCAAGCGAGGGGACCGAGGCCATGGGAGGTGCCGTTCCGATAGTGGGTTCAGTTGGCAACCCAGTATTTCACGGCGTGTCCAACCCTTTGTGCGGCGCTGTGGATAACCTGTGCGGTCCGTCGGCCTCCCCTGTGGGTAACTCCGGAAGCCCCCTTTCCGTCTGGGACAATGGTCGGTGCCATGACCGCAAGGAAGGAAGTGCCGACCGTGGCTCAGAGCACCGAGACCGACTGGGTCTCCCGATTCGCCGACGAGGTCATTGCCGAGGCGGAGCGCCGCGCCCCCGGCAAACCGATCGTCTGCGCCTCGGGCCTCAGCCCGTCCGGCCCGATCCACCTCGGCAATCTGCGCGAGGTCATGACGCCTCACCTGGTCGCCGACGAGATCCGGCGCCGCGGGTACGAATGCGTCCACATCCTGTCCTGGGACGACTACGACCGGTATCGGAAGGTTCCGGCCGGGATCGACCCGTCCTGGTCCGAGCACATCGGCAAGCCGCTGACCTCGGTCCCGGCCCCGCCCGGGTCCCCGCACCCCAACTGGGCCGAGCACTTCAAGGCGCCGATGATCGAGGCGCTGCGCGAGCTGGGCATCGAGTTCCACGGCATCAGCCAGACCGAGAAGTACACGTCGGGCGCGTACCGCGAGCAGATCCTGCACGCGATGCGCCACCGCCGGGAGATCGACGCGGTGCTGGACCGGTACCGGACCAAGGACAAGCCGGGCGCGAAGAAGCCGGACCTGAAGCAGCAGAAGCCGGTCGACGAGGCCGAGCTGGAGGCCGCCGAGGGCTCGGGCGCCGCCGCCGAGGACGACGGCAGCGCGGGCACCGCGGGCTACTACCCGTACAAGCCGTACTGCTCGGTCTGCGAGCGCGATCTGACCACGGTGACCTCGTACGACGACGAGACCACCGAGCTCGCCTACACCTGCGCTTGCGGCCACGCCGAGACCGTCCTGCTCAGCGAGCACAACCGCGGCAAGCTGGTCTGGAAGGTCGACTGGCCGATGCGCTGGGCGTACGAGGGCGTCGTCTTCGAGCCGTCGGGCGTCGACCACTCCTCGCCCGGCTCCTCGTACGTGGTCGGCGGGCAGATCGTGCGCGAGGTCTTCGGCGGCGAACAGCCCATCGGCCCGATGTACGCCTTCGTCGGCATCAGCGGCATGGCCAAGATGTCGTCCTCGAAGGGCGGTGTGCCCACCCCGGCCGACGCCCTGGAGATCATGGAGGCCCCGCTGCTGCGCTGGCTGTACGCACGGCGCCGGCCGAACCAGTCCTTCAAGATCGCCTTCGATCAGGAGATCCAGCGGACCTACGACGAGTGGGACGCGCTGAAGCGCAAGATCAGCGAGGGGACGGCCCAGCCCGGGGACGCCGCCGCGTACAGCCGCGCGACCCGCACCGCCGCGGGCGAGCTGCCGCGCACCCCGCGCCCGCTGCCGTACCGCACGCTGGCGTCGGTGGTGGACATCACCACCGGGCACGACGAGCAGACGCTGCGCATCCTCAGCGAGCTCGACCCGGACAACCCGGTGACGTCCCTGGACGAGACGCGGCCGCGGCTCGACAAGGCCGAGCGCTGGATCACCACCCAGGTCCCGGCCGATCAGCGCACCAGGGTGCGGGAGGAGCCGGACACGGAGCGGCTGGCGTCGCTCAGCGAGACCGAGCGCGAGTCGCTGCGGCTGCTGCTCGACGGGCTGGACGACCACTGGTCGCTCGACGGGCTGACCACCCTGGTCTACGGGGTGCCCAAGCTCCAGGCCGGGCTGGCGGCGGACGCCAAGCCGACGCCGGAGCTGAAGGTGGCGCAGCGGTCGTTCTTCGCGCTGCTCTACACCCTGCTGGTCGGGCGGGACACCGGTCCCCGGCTGCCCACGCTGCTGCTGGCGGTGGGGGCGGACCGGGTGCGCAAGCTGCTCGCGGCCTGACCTCGCGGGACCCGTGCGCCGGGCGGGCCGGATCGGCCCGCCCGGCGCCGTCCGGCCTGCTGCCCGTCTGCCGGTGGCCTACGGGATGTGCTCCGCCTCCATCTCCATGCGGTAGCGCTCCTTGAAGTCGTTCACGTGCACGGCCAGCTCGTTGTTGCTGAGGTCGGTGACGCCGTACGCCTCGCGCAGCCGCTGCCCGAACTGGTACGCCGAGGGAAAGCGGGCGTTGTCGGCGAGGAACTGGCGGAAGGTGCCGTAGTACACCTCGTCGCGCGGGATGTCCTCCGGCAGCTGGTTCACCCGCGGCCCGACCGGCTCCTCGTACTCGGCATACGCCTCCGGCTCGCGCTGCCCCGGTACATACATGCCCTGGGTGGTCCCCACGCCCTGGCCGCCGAGCTGGCGCACCCGGCCGCCGGGCACGACCGGGACGGTCACCTGCGGCTGCGCGGGTTCCTCGAGCGGGCCGGGAGGCACGGGGTGGGCGGCGGCCGGATCGAAAGCGGTGGGGGCCCGGCCGTCGTGGTCCTGCGCGGCGGGCTGCGGGTACCCGGGGACGGGCAGCTCCTGAGGCAGTTCCTGCGGCTGCTGTTGGGCCCCTGCGGGAGCCACGGCCTCGGCTCCGGCCGGGCCTCCGGGCGTCCCGTCAGCGGCCCTCTGAGGGCCCTGGAGCGCCGCGCCCCGCACCGTCCCGTCCGTGGCCCCGGTCGCCGTCCCGTCCGCCGTCCCGTTCGCGCGCTCGCCCGTCCTGCCCGCCGGAAGCGCGGCGGGCAGGACCGCGATCGGCTCCAGCCCCGCCGCGGCCAGCCCCGCCGGTGCGGTCTCGGCCAGCGGCACCCCGTAGCGCGCCAGCCGCAGCGGCATCAGCGACTCGACGGGCGCCCTGCGGCGCCAGGCGCGCCCGTAGCGGGCCCGCAGCCGGGCGCGGTAGACCAGCCGGTCCTGCTCCAGCCTGATGACCTCGTCGTACGAGCGCAGCTCCCACAGCTTCATCCGGCGCCACAGCCGGAAGGTCGGCAGGGGCGCGAGCAGCCAGCGGGCGATGCGGACCGACTCCATATGGCGGTCGGCGGTGATGTCGGCGATCCGGCCGACCGCGTGCCGGGCGGCCTCGACGGAGACGACGAAGAGGATCGGGATCACGGCGTGCATGCCGACGCCGAGCGGATCCGGCCAGGCGGCCGCGCCGTTGAAGGCGATGGTGGCGATGGTCAGCAGCCAGGCGGTCTGGCGCAGCAGGGGGAAGGGGATACGGATCCACGTCAGCAGCAGATCCAGGGCGAGCAACACCACGATCCCGGCGTCGATGCCGATGGGAAAGACGTTGGCGAAGCCGCCGAAGCCCTTGTCACGGGCGAGATTGCGCACGGCGGTGTAGGAGCCGGCGAAACCGATCGCTGCGATCACCACCGCTCCGGCGACGACCACACCGATCAATATGCGGTGCGTACGTGTCAGCTGCATCGCGGCCACCCGCGATCCCTCCCCGTCCTCGGCAATCGGCGCGCTCAGGGTCGCATACACGTCAAGCGCCGTGGACGGGAAGGGGGGCGTGGCAGGCCGTTACGCGGTGCCCTGGGCGCCCTTCGCGACGGATCCGACGACCTCCTTGGCCGCGGACTTGGCGTCCTTGAGCAGCCCGGCGGCGTCAGGGGCCTTCGCGGTCTCATAGCCGGCGCCGTCGTACTCGACCGTCACGACGACATTGGCGGTGCGGGCCACGACCGTCTGGTTCCGGAAGTCGTCGCCGTCCTTCTTCTCCTTGGTGCTGACGGTGGTCGCCTCGTCACCGATGCCCGCCGCCTTCCCGGTCTTCGGGTCCTTCACCGCGCCGGCCGTGGCGGCCTTGCTCGCCTGCTGGGCGGCGTACTCCCCGGCGCGCTTGTCACCGGAGCCGAGCCCCGCGTCGGAGTGGAAGAGCTTGAGGGAGACGGACAGCGACCGGTACTTGAACCCGTCGAGGCCGTTCCACAGGCAGTTGGCCGAGGAATTGGTGTCGGCGGAGGGCAGGGCCTTGCCCTTCTTGTTCTGCGCCTTGGGGACAAGATCGCCGATCGTCTTCCCGGACAGGGAGGAGCAGACATCGGGGAGCTTGCTGAACTTTGCGGCCGCAACGGACGGCGAAGCGCTGGGCGAGGCCGGTCTCGATGAGCTCTCCGAGTCCTTCTTGTCCTTGCCGGAGCCGGAGGAGCAGCCGGCGACGAGCACCACCGGTACGGTCGCGCAGGCGAGTATTCGGGCGAGTCGCGGGGCTGAACGGTGCATGGGTCCTTCGCTCAATTCTCTGTCGATGGGCGGACGTGCCGCCCGCGTCATTAGTCGGCACGGTACGCGGCCGATGCGCGGGCGTCCCAATCTTCGAGGTCTTCGCGGGGTGTCCCAGGGGAATCCGGGAGGCGTCCGCCGGCGTGCTATTCCTTGAGCCGGCCGGTCAGCTGCTGGGCCAAGTCCTGCGCGTTTTGCTGCAGTTCTTCGCTGTCGGGAATGTGCTTCTTGTTGGTCGTCCACTGGGCGTACTCAATGGTGGCAATCACATTCGAGGACCGGAACACCACGCTGATGTCGCGGTGAATGCCGGAGTCCTTGGTGATCAGCTGGTCATTGAGGAAGGCGTCGTCGCCGAGGTCGTCCAGGCGGCGCGGGGCGGTGGGGTCCGACGTGCCGGCGCTCCCGGAGCTCCCGTCGTCGCTCGCGCTATTGCCGGCGTCGTCGGAGGCGGAACCGGACGCGGAGCCGGACCCGGACCCGGATCCGGACCCGGAGCCCGGGGTACTGTCGTCGCCCGGCGTCTTGCCGGCCGTGTCGCTCTTGCCGCCGCTCTTGCCGTCCTTGCCGCTCTCGCTGGAACCGGGGCTCGGGGAGGCGGCCCCGCCGCTCCCGTCCTGCGAGCCGGAGGAGGAGGCCGAGGGGGTGCTCGGGGCGTCCGGGATATGCGCGGCGACGGCCTTCTGCTCGTAGGTCTCCCGCGCCCGGTCGTCATCGCTGACCGAGGGGTCGTACGAGACGACGCGCTCGAAGTCGATCGTCAGATAGCGGGTGCCGCCCGCCGTCTCCAGTTTCCAGCGGCAGCCGTCGCGCCGGTCTATGTCATATGTCACAGCGGCCTGGCCCTCGTACGCCCTGTCGTCCTCGGCGGCGCCGGGCAGCAGGGCGCGGAGGGTCTTGGGGCTGACGGCGCCGCATGCCTCGGGCAGCGTGCGATAGCGGCCGGGCTCGGCCGAGACCGCCGTTCCGGAGTCGTCGGAGGCGCCGTCGTCCTTGCCGGGCTTCGAGTCGGAGCCGGTGCATCCGCTGAGCCCGGCGGCGGCGAGCACGGTGATGAGCACGGCGACGGCCGGGGTGGCGCGCCGTCCGTACGCCCTTCGCTGCGCTGGCTGCACTGTCCGTGTCCCTTCGAGCGGGGAAAACTGCTTGCCGCCCGTGGGCGGTGGCTGGACACAATGTCTACCGCACGCACTGATGTGCCTGCCGGTCGACCGCCGCCTATGGGGCATAGGCCCGGCTTTTGCGTTTTCTGTCTTTTACGGGGGAATGAGTAAAACATGTCGTACGTCGAGGTGCCCGGGGCGAAGGTACCGATCCGTATGTGGGCCGACCCCGCGACGGTCGAGGGCGTCGCCATGCAGCAGCTGCGGAACGTCGCCACGCTGCCCTGGATCAAGGGTCTCGCCGTGATGCCGGATGTGCACTACGGAAAGGGCGCCACGGTCGGCTCGGTGATCGCGATGCAGGGCGCGGTATGCCCGGCGGCGGTCGGGGTCGACATCGGCTGCGGAATGTCGGCGGTCAAGACGTCGCTGACGGCGAACGATCTGCCGGGAGACCTGTCGCGGCTGCGGTCCAAGATCGAGCAGGCGATTCCGGTGGGGCGCGGCATGCACGACGACGTCGTGGATCCCGGGCGGCTGCACGCGTTTCCGACGGCGGGGTGGGACGACTTCTGGGCGCGGTTCGGGGAAGTCGCCGAAGCGGTCAGGTTCCGTCAGGAGCGGGCGGCGAAGCAGATGGGTTCGCTCGGGTCGGGTAACCACTTCATCGAGTTCTGTCTCGATGACTCCGGCTCGGTCTGGCTGATGCTCCACTCCGGCTCCCGCAACATCGGCAAGGAGCTTGCCGAGTACCACATCGGCGAGGCCCGGAAGCTGCCGCACAACCAGGATCTGATCGACCGCGACCTGGCCGTCTTCATCGCGGACACCCCGCAGATGGCGGCGTACCGGCACGATCTCTTCTGGGCGCAGGAGTACGCCAAGTACAACCGCGCGATCATGATGGCGCTCTTCCAGGACGTGGTGCGCAAGGAGTTCAAGAAGGCCCGGCCGGTCTTCGATCCTGTTATCTCCTGCCGGCAGGAAGATGCCGAAGGTCAGATGAGGACCGTCGAGTACCGCCCTGGTGTGATCAGCTGCCACCACAACTATGTCAGTGAAGAGCGGTACGAGGGGATGGATCTGCTGGTTACCCGCAAGGGGGCCATCAGCGCGGGCTCGGGGGAGTGGGGGATCATCCCCGGCTCGATGGGCACGGAGTCGTACATCGTGCGCGGCCTGGGCAACCCCAAGTCGTTCAACTCCGCCTCGCACGGTGCCGGCCGGAGGATGAGCCGGAACGCCGCGAAGCGGAAGTTCTCGACTCGAGACCTGGAGGAGCAGACGCGGGGCGTGGAGTGCCGTAAGGACTCCGGCGTGGTGGACGAGATCCCGGCCGCCTATAAGCCGATCGGACAGGTCATGGAGCAGCAGCGGGACCTGGTGCAGGTGGTCGCGAAGCTCAAGCAGATCATCTGCGTGAAGGGCTGATCTGCAGGACCGCACTTGATCGGTGTGCCCGGGACTGGCCACGGTCCGGGGATTTTGTCTGCTCGGCCGCCTTAGCGTGACAACAACGACTCCAACTCGCTTCTTTTCGCCGGACGTTGCATGGAGGTACTTGGCAGCCGAGTCGCCAGTCGCTGGGCTTGTGATGCCGCCAGACCCTTCTCCAATCCAGTTCCGCTAGCCCACCTCCGTGCTGGAGGCTCGTTCCACCCGCCCCAGAGCTACCGGTACGTCGACCCCGACATCCTGCGCGGCTGGGTCATGGGGCACCCGACAGCGGAAGAAGTACTCCGAGAAACCAGCCCCCGGCCAGCCTCAGCACAGAGCCAGGCGCAACGAGGTACGGGTACACCGCTCAGCGGCAGCATGATTCGGCATGTAGCAGCCTGGAGTCGGCCGAGCCCTCAGCCGCCAAGAGGCCCCGTAAGCCCTTCCCGGCTAAGGGTTGAGGGCCACCGTTGGGAGCCATCTGGGAGCCGGATTTCTCCCCGAGGCCCCGCGCGACACCGCCCAGCGCAGTTCGGCGGCAGCGGCCTGGCGGCCGGTGGGGGGCGGTTGTGGGGGCAGGGGCAGCGTCCAGGTGGCGTCGTTGCCGGGGAGGTGGAGGGCATGGGCCACCGCCGACGCGATCCGCTCGTGGCCCAGGGACTGCTTCTCGGACGTGTCGGCCTCAGCGTGAGTTCAACTCCCGTCTCGCTGCATTGATGAGGTTCTGCGCGTCAACGCCGTACACGGCGGACTCTCGGAGCGTCTTCCAGGTCCGCAGATACGTGTCCACGCTGGCTTCATCGTCGATCCACAACTCCGCGTGCCAGTTCTCGACGATCACCTGGCGGTCGTCGTAGATCCAGAAGGCGGTGGCCGGGGGGATCTTGAGGGAGGCGGACATCGGGATGATCCCCAGCTCTACGGTGTCCAGGCCGACGGCTCCTGCGAGGCGGTCGAGCTGGGCCGCAAGCACCGACGGCGGACAGACCAAGGCATGAAGGGCGGCCTCCCACATGATGAGGTGGAAACGCTTTGAGGAGTCGTATAGCGCCTCTTGCCGCTTCATGCGGGACCGAACTGCCTCCTCGGTGTCGCGCGGCGATCGCTGTAGCTCCGCGTACCTCGTGAAGATCGATCGGGCGTAGTCCGGGGTCTGGAGAATCCCGAAGATCATCGAGGACTCCCAGCCACGGAACACGGAGGCGGCGGCATGAGCGCTCAGGTGGGTGTCCTGGACTGCCCTGTGCCCGGAGGCCAGCTGCCGTCGCCATGACCGGATGTGGGACTCGAAGCCCCGGAGGCGCGCTAGCAGCTCGTCGTACGCCTCGGGCTGGCCGGTCGCCTCCGCCCACTTGCGCAGGTCATCGGGCGTTGGAGTCTGCCTGCCGTTCTCCAGCCTGCTGACCTTGGACTTGTTCCACCCGTACTGCTCGGCGAGCTCAGTGCCGGTGAGCCGGCCCCCAGGAGCGGAGAGCCGGAGTTCGCGCAGCCGTACCCCGAGTGCTTCTCGTGCCTGCTGGTAGTCCGTGCTCACCGGTACGCACCTGCCTCAGTCCTCCTTCGCGGTCAGCCATGCCGCGAACTCCTCGTACGGGATGGCATGATGCATCGCCGCGTCACGCGCCATGGAGTACCGCAGCACCGCCGCAGGCTCCGTGATCAGCTCGACGTTAGGTTGTCGGCGTCGTCGAAGTTGAGCAGCGCGACCAGCCGGGAGTCGAAGATCCAGAAATCTTCGGCGGGCAGGCCGGGCCGATCGGCGTCCGCGCGCCAGAGATTGAGGATCTTCTCGCCGACGGCGCTGTTGCGACGGGCGTTGACGAGCAGATAGAGCTGGCCAGCCGTGGGCGGGTCGTCGACGATGCGGACACGCTCGAACCGCTTGCCGAGCGCGATCTGTTCGCGGCGCTCCGCACACCACTCGGCGTCGACTCCCTCCCAGTTGACAGGTCCTCCACGGCTGAACTGGGCGTACATGTCCGTGAGCTCGTCGGACGCGTACCGGCGCCGCGTCTCCAGGCGCCATGCCGTGTGCTCGAACTGCGTGAAGAGCCGGTCGAACTCGTCCAGTCCGATGATGTCTGACAAGCGGGTGACCTCCTTGGGGGCGAAGTCGACGAGCAGTTCGCGTGGCACCACGATCGGTACCTCACCCTCGTTCAGGTGCCGGAGCTGGGCGATGTCGTCAGGGTCTGTGAGGGCCGGGCCGTGCACGATGACCTCACCCGTGTCGAGGTCTTCGTGAATGGACGGGCACCCGTTGACGCCGCTGCCCGTGCCGTTGAAACGCAGTCGTCGGGCCATGATCACATCCTTCCCATGGGGGGACTGATCTCCCAAGCTTCCCCGAGGTCAACGTCCTGTGCCGGGGTTTCCGTCGGCCTAATCAGCAACCTTGCGCAACCTCCCTGGATGGTAGAGCAACTTTGCGCAACTTCCATGGCGTCCGCCAACTTTCCTTCCCTACCGTCCCGTTCATGGTTGCAGCACACGATTTGCAGGACGTCGATCCCTTCGCGGCCACCGAGTCTCTGAGGACGGCACTTCCTCAGGCAGGCATCGTCCTGCCGTCGCTCGCAGTCGATGCCGGCTCACCCACTCTCCGGCTCGTGGACCTGGGGCGCGTACGCGCGGATGTGGCCGTGCGCCTGGCAGAGGCACTCCGGCGAGCGGGCCAAGGATGAGCGGCGCAGGAACGCCAACCGAGGACGGCGGGGTCCCGCCCAAGATAACGCTGAGGGTCTACACCGTGACCCGCGAGGGCCACGTCACGAGCGACACCGGCACTCACGGATTCGAGGGCGCAGAAGCCGAGACGGCGACAAGTCTTGGGCAGGAGTTTCCTCCCTGCACGTGCCTGCAGCACCGGGCCGTGAGGGCGGGGCGGTGAGCGCGTCCGGCGACACCCTCTTGCTGTCGCCGGAGTGCGCTGTCGCTGCCCGCCCTGGCTACGAGGACCTGCACCTGGAGTGCCGCCAGATCGACGATGTCCCGCTGCCCGGCGCCACCGGTGTCCTGCTCATTCACCGCTGCACCTGCCACTGCCACGCCTACCACTGCCAGGACCCTACCCAAGTCCCCTGTTCCGCTCGGTAGCCCAAGAGGCCCCCTGAAACGGGACTTGTAAGGGCGCCCGCACCGCTCTTTCAGCCATGAACAGGAGCGGGCTCGTCTCAACACGGCACGACCACCCTTCGAAGGAGTACGTCATGACCGCCATCCTCGACCGGCCCGCGAGCACCCGCACGCGGGACCCGAAGGAACTGCTCAACGCCGTCCAGCCGCACATCAAGCACTTGACTGTCAACGTGCTGGACAGCGGCATGACCGTGTGGGACCGCGAGGTCGCCCTGCTGCTGCGCGACCACACGATGGTCCGCGACATGGCCGAACGCATCCTCGGCAACGCCGTCATGTACACCGTCGGCTGCATGGAACACCCCGAGGTCCACTCGGTGTCGGCAAGCTCGTCGACATCGGTGTTCACCAGCTCATCCTCGACACACCCGTGTGGTGGGCTCTGTGCGACGTGTACAACGAGGGCCGCTACAAGCACCATGCCCCGTTCATCGAGCGTCGCCGCGACGGGCTGTGCGTGCGCACCGCGGACTTCCTGAAGTCCATCGGGTTCGACATCGACGAGGAGCTGTGGGCGATCGACGGCACGGACTGCTCGCCGTGCGACAACAAGGTCCCGGACAGCCACTGAACCGCCCTACGCTGGCCCCTGTCCTCGATCCCCCGGAGGGCAGGGGCCCACCCTGCAAAGAGGAACCGCCTTGCCCGCACAACATGACATCGCCGCTGAGACCGAACTGTGGGACGCCTACGCCGCCTCCGCCTTCAAGGACGACGCCGAGCCGAGCTTCTGCTGGACCCAGTACGCCGATCACGGACCCGGCGCTGAATTGCTCGGCAACCCGCGCTCCGTGCTGGAGATCGGTTGCGGCACCGGTCGCGCCCTCGCCTTCCTCGCTCAACGCGGCATCACCGCTCACGGTGTTGACCTGTCTCCCGTCATGGTCAAGCAGACCACCGCGAAGTGGGCCAGCACCGGCGCGGCGTTCGTGTGCGCCGAGGTCCTGGAGTACCTGAGCGAGCACGAGTACGTGTACGACGCCGTCTACTCCATCTTCGGTGCCGCATGGTTCACCGACCCGGGCCGTCTCTTCCCGCTCGTCCGCCAGCGGCTCAAGCCCGGCGGCGTCTTCGTCTTCTCGCAGCCTCCAGCCATCCCCGGCGCGTACGGGCCGCAGGGCATGTACAAGGGAGGCTTCGCGGGCAAGGCGATGTTCGCCTACCGCTACAGCTACCGCCCGGCCGTGTGGGAGCGCCTACTCACCCGGGCTGGGTTCGCCACAGCCGACGCAGAGGTCCTCGACGCGCCTCACCCAGGGCACATCGGGACGCTCCTCGTCCGTGCGGTCGCTCCGTGACCGGATCTCATACCGTGTGAGCCACGTCGACTACCCTTCCGGCGGCCTGCAGGGAGCGCCAGGGCGACGTCCGGAAACTTGCGGGAGGCCCCGCCGTCGTAGCTGACGCCAGGGCTGATTACGGCAGTTGAGGGGACGACGAGGGAGGCAGGCTGCGGTTGCCGATCCTGCCTCCGGGGCCGTACGTGGGATCGGGTAGGCGCTGCCCGCGCTGACGCGAGATCCAGTAGGTGCGCTCGAACGCCGGGTGGGAGGCGAACGCCAGAGCTTCGGAGCCGGTGTCGGTGTCGGTGTCGATGAGCCAGACGCCCGTACGGCTCTGGTGCGGCCGGACCGGGCAGCCGGTCAGTTCAAGCTCCCACCTGTCGGTGACGCCGCTATCCCGACTGTCGTGCACGGTGATGATGCCTGTCACCCGGTGCGGCAGAGGGCGGCCCTCCAGGCTCGCCTCGTAGTTCTCCGAGAGCTCCTTGATCGTGAATTCCTTGTGCAGGAAGAGGTTGGGGCTCACGCCGTTGCCCTGGTGGGGCCACAGGGCGTGCGACGCGGTAGGACGAGGGCGGTGCTCCACCTCGCGGACCAGGTCGCCCTCGTACTCGACGTTGACGTGGCGGTTTCCGTGGTTCTGTACCACGACACGGGCCTGCAGAACGGTCCGCTCATCCTGCTTCTCCGGGAAGTGCCACTCGTAGCCCGCAGGCCACGGATTGACAGGCATCCCGACGTGTGACCAGGCGTACGGGGGCCACTGCACGTCTGTGAGACGCACGCTCACCGCTGGAGCCTGGGCATCGAGCCGCGCGCGGGCGGCGTCGATGGCAACGGCCTCGTTGATGACGAGGGCGTTCTGCGCCACTTCCAGCGCGTCATGCGAGACCGTGACGGCCTTGCGTGTGAGGGCCGACTGCCAGGCGATCACACCGAAGCTGGCGGCGGTGCCTATGGAACCAAGCGCGAGCCAGAAAGTATCGGACATAGCCGGGGATTCGCGTACCACCCGGTCATGGAGCACCAATCTGCTGGTCCGGTAGCGGAATTGACGATGCCCTCCCGTTTGAACGCACCGTCAGCGACGCGCGCCCTGAGCTTGCTGTACACCACATGGCGTAGATCACCAGGATCATCTGCGACACCGCTCCGTCCGCCGCGATCCAGTACGCCGTCGCCGACGGCGGCGTGAAGAACATGTGGCACGTCGAGCCCTCGGCCGCCTGGCCGTTGACCGTGCTCATCGTGGACGAAGCACACACCTACTTCCGCGACTACAAGGGCTGGCGGTGCCGGTACTCGCGGGCTCAGGGCTCGCGGGTCCGGCCCACGGTGTCACTTCTCGCGGGTCCGGCCCACGGCGTCACTTCTCGCGGTGCACCTTGTGCTGGGCGGCCTGGGCGCGGGGGCGGATGACCATCATGTCGATGTTCACATGGGCGGGGCGGGTGACCGCCCACTCGACGGCGTCGGCGACATCGTCGGCGGTCAGCGGCTCGGCCACGCCCTCGTAGACGGCCGCGGCCTTGGACTCGTCGCCGCGGTAGCGGTTCACCGCGAACTCGTCCGTCCTGACCATGCCCGGGGCGATCTCGATGACCCGCACCGGATCGCCGCACAGCTCCAGACGGAGGGTGGCGGCGACGGCGTGGGCGCCGTGCTTGGCGGCCACATAACCGCCGCCGCCCTCGTACGCGACATAGCCGGCCGTGGACGACATCACGACGACCGTGCCGTCGCCGGAGGCGGTGAGGGCGGGCAGCAGCGCCTGGGTCACCTGGAGCACGCCCACCACATTGACCTCGTACATCGCCCGCCAGTCGGCCGGGTCGGCGGTCGCGACGGTCTCAGAGCCGATCGCGCCGCCCGCGTTGTTGACGAGGACGTCGCAGCGGTCGAGGCCGGCGGCGAAACTCTCGACGGCGGTCCGGTCGGTGACGTCCAGGACGTACGCCTCGGCCTCGTGACCGGCCTCGGTCAGCTCCGCCGCGAGCGCCTCGACGCGGTCCTTACGGCGGGCAGCCAGCACGACCCGGAATCCGGCGGCGGCGAGCCGACGGGCGGTCGCGGCCCCGATCCCGCTGCTCGCACCGGTGATGACTGCGGTACGGGTGGTCATCGGCCCTCCTGTGGCGACGTGACGACGTGGTGCGGACGGTGCTGCGTGCGCGTGATCCATACGCAGGATATGACGGCATTATTGGCAGCCAATCGGGGGACTGGAGATCGGAAACCGCTACGGGCTCATGACCTCGGGGAAGGGTCCACTGCGTCCGGCGCGCCGCCGGTGAAGGAGCATCCCCATGCCCAAGGAGTGAATTCAGGTCATGACGCAGCAGAACAGATTCGTGCAGCGGTCCCGTCGGTCCTTCCGCCGCTGGGGCGTTGCCTCCGCAGGTGCCATTGCGGCGGCGGCCCTGGTGACCGGTGCCCCGGGTACCGCGTGGGCCGCGAGCAGCACGCCGAGCCCCCAGGCGTCGAGCACCGAGTGTCACCAGGACCATGGGGATGCCCGTCAGCACGACGACAACGGGCAGCACGACAACGGGCAGCACGACAACGGGCAGCACGACAAGGGCCGCCACGACGACAGTGACCGCAAGGGCGACTACGGGCGTCAGGACGACAGCGGCCGCAAGGGCGACTACGGTCACAAGGGCGACTACGGTCACAAGGACGACTACGGTCACAAGGACGACTACGGCCACAAGGACGACAACGGCCACAAGGACGACAACGGCCACAAGGACGACAACGGCCACAAGGACGACAACGGCCACAAGGACGACAACGGTCACAAGGACGACAACGGGCAGAGTGAGGACCACGGTCGCTACGAGGACCACGGGCAGCGCGAGGACGAGGGTCAGCGCGAGGACCACGGCCAGCGCGAGGACCACGGCCAGCACAGCGACAACGGGAAGTACGGGAATGGCTACCAGCAGCGCGGCATGGCGCAGCCCGAGGAGATGGCGCAGCGCGACCAGTCGGCCCAGTCCGGCGAGATGGCGCAGTCGGATGACGAGTCGCAGAACCGCAACGTCGCCCGCCCCGTAATCATCTACAACGCCTCTCACCAGAACGAGTCCGCTCGCCAGGACGAGTCGGCTCAGAAGGACGAGTCCGCTCGCCAGGATGAGTCGGCTCAGAAGGACGAGTCGGCTCACAAGGACGAGTCCTCTCGCCAGGACGAGTCCGCCCACCAGAAGGAGTCCTCTCGCCAGGATGAGTCGGCCCACAAGGGCGAGTCGGCTCACAAGGACGAGTCGGCTCGCCAGGACGAGTCCGCCCACCAGATGGAGTCCTCTCGCCACGACGAGGAGCAGAACAACAACGGCCCGGTGACGCTCCGCAAGGCCATCGAGATCGCCGAGTGCGAGGTCGGAGGCAAGGCCGTCAGCGCCAAGCTGGAGGAAGACTGCCCCGAGGACGACCCCCAGCACCAGGGCCAGGAGCGCAAGGACGACCAGCGCAAGGACGACCAGCGCAAGGACGACGAGCGCAAGGACGACGAGCGCAAGGGCGACCAGCGCAAGGACGACGAGCGCAAGGACGACGAGCGCAAGGACAAGCAGCGCAAGGACGACGAGCGCAAGGACGACGAGCGCAAGGACAAGCAGCGCAAGGACGACGAGCGCAAGGACAAGCAGCGCAAGGACGACGAGCGCAAGGACGACGAGCGCAAGGGCGACCAGCGCAAGGACGACGAGCGCAAGGACGACGAGCGCAAGGGCGACCAGCGCAAGGACGACGAGCGCAAGGACGACGAGCGCAAGGACAAGCAGCGCAAGGACGACGAGCGCAAGGACGACGAGCGCAACGACGACCAGCACAAGGGCGACGAGCGCAACGACGACCAGCACAAGGGCGACCAGCGCAAGGACGACGAGCGCAAGGACGACGAGCGCAACGACGACCAGCACAAGGGCGACCAGCGCAAGGGCGACCAGCGCAAGGACAAGCAGCACAAGGACGACGAGCGCAAGGACGACCAGCGCAAGGACGACGAGCGCAAGGACGACAAGCGCAAGGACGACAAGCGCAAGGACCGGCGCCACGAGGACGAGAAGAAGACCCTGGTGTGGGTCGTCGAGGTCGAGTGCGACCACACCGTCAAGAAGGTTCGGATCGATCCGGACACCGGCTGCGTGCTGAGCACGACTCAGGAGCAGGACGACCACGGCAACCACGACGGCAAGGGCGAGCACGGCCGTTCGTAACGACAGCCCAGGCACGATCCACACCCATCCCCTGTGCTCACGCACGCTGCCCGACGAGTCAGGCGCGTGCGGCGAGCATGGGGGAAGGGTCCGGGCCGGTAGTGAACGAAATCCACCGGACAGTTTCGGGCAATAAAGAACATTAAGATCTGAATAGAGCGTTTGGCTGCTATAAATTCCACCCTGGGTTGGCGCTACGGGGGAGGGGCAGCCCAATGGCCGGTACGCACGGCATCCATGTACACGGCGATGTCGAGGGCCAGGTCGTCGTCGGCGACCGTAACGTCGTGATCAACGCCGCGCGGGGCTCGTCCGTGAGCCTACGGAGCGAGGGCCCGCCGCCCACCCGGCGGCGCCCCCGCCCCGCGGGCCGCGCACTGCCCGAGCGCGCGCCCCGGCTGCTGGGTCGTGATCATGAGCTGGCCGCGCTGGAGCGGTGGTTGGGGCAGGGCTACCCGGTGCAGGTCTACGGCCTGCCCGGGGTCGGCAAGTCCGTACTACTGCGCCGTTACGCCGCGGATGCCACGGCGAGCGGCAGAGACGTGGTGTATCTCCCGGCGGCGGGCGTGCCGGCCGAGGACCTCGTCCAGGAGATCTTCCACGCCTGCTACGAGGCGGAGGACTACAAGCCGGAGCCGGCCAGGATGCGCCGGCTGATGGGGTCGGTGCAGGCGCTGCTGGTCATCGACGACTTCCAGGGCTCGACCGCCGAGCTGGCCGAACTGATGGATGCCGCGCCCGGCTGCGATGTGCTGCTGGCCACCGCCGAGCGCCACGCCTGGGACGAGGGACGGGCGCTGCGCCTCGAGGGCCTGCAGGAGGAGTCCGCGCTGGCGCTGCTCGGGGAGGAGTTGCGACGGCCGCTGCGCGACGAGGAGCGCGACGCGGCCAGACGTCTGGTCACGGCGGTCCGAGGGCATCCGCTGACGCTGGTGCAGGCGGCGGCGGACGCGACCTTCGAGGTGGATGAGGGCGCGCGGGTGACGGGGCTCGCGAACGGGCTCAGCGAAGCCGCGTCCGTACTACTGCGCCTGCTGGACGCGCTGGCCCCGCTGTCGCTGTCGCCGAAGCTGCTGCCGGTGCTCTTGCCGATGCCGGCGGGGAGTGCGGAGGGGAGTACGGGCAGGAGTGCGGGCGAGACCGCGGCCACGGAGCTGACGTCCCTGGCCCTCGTCTCCTCCTCGGGTACGGGCTACCGCACCACCGGCCGCGTCGCCCACCTGGTCGCCGAGCGGACCGGCCCGGCGCGGGACGCGGCGGAGCTGGCGCACCCGCTGACGGCCTGGGCCGCGACGACGGCCACCCGCCATGACATCGCCGCCGAGGCCCCCGTGATCTGCCACGTCCTCGCGGCGGCGGCACGGGCCGGCGACCATGCGGCCGTATGCACCCTGGCCCGTACGACGGCCCCCGCCCTGGCCCGCTCGCTGCGCTGGGGCGCCTGGCACCGGGTGCTCGACCTGGGCGCGGCCGCGGCCCGCGCGCTGGGCTCGGCCGCGGACGAGGCGTACTTCACCCAGGAGGAGGAGGTGCGCAAGCGGTCGCTGGGGGTGGCGGTCCTGGCTACGGCCGGCGCGTCGTTGGCCGCCGGGGGCGTGATCGGCCATATCGCCGGCGCCGCGGGTCACGGCGGCGCGGCGGCCGGGAAAACGGGGCTCGCCGCTGTCGCGTCCAACCCGGTCGCGATCACCGCGGCGGTAGCCGCCTTAGTGGTCGGCGGGGTCTTCGCCGGCCTCGCCACCGCGGGCGACGGTTCGCCGAAGGCCAAGCCGAGCCCCAGCGCGCAGGTAACGCTCCTGGCCCCGACCGGCGCCTCGCCCCTCCACTCGACCCCCACCCTCACGACCGCCCCGACCCGCGTCCGTCCCCCGTCGCCCGGCCGTACGTCCCGCCCCCCGACGAAGCCCGCGACGCCCCCTCCGACCATCCGGGCCACCTCATCTCCGCCCACGGGCTCCAGCCGGGCCCCCGTCAGCTGCCGGCCCGATCAACTGGGCGGGCACGACTTCCTGGAGGTGCCGGCAGGCGGCGGAGCCACATACGAGGTCGAATGGCGCGAATTCTGGGAGTGC
The DNA here is from genome assembly GCF_040606675.1 of Streptomyces sp. NPDC005393. NCBI lineage: Bacteria > Bacillati > Actinomycetota > Actinomycetes > Kitasatosporales > Streptomycetaceae > Streptomyces > Streptomyces sp. NPDC005393. The sequence goes on from NZ_JBEXFG010000051.1 coordinate 41,624, forward strand.
GACGACGAGAGGACCCTGACGGTCGACAAGGCTGACCCCGACCGCGACGCATTCGGCGTGGATGTCATCTCCTGCCCGAAGACCCCCCATCCCGGTCGGGCGACCCCGGCCTCAGGCCACTGCCGGTACACCGTCAGCTTCAATCCCCCTCCGTCGGCCGAAGCGGGCACCCGGTACCAAGGACACGTCATCATGCGCGACGACTGGGGCAGGGTGTCGATGACGCTGAGCCTGTACGGCACCGTGTCCGCCGCGTCCACGGGGGGCGCATCGAGCACACCCCCAACCCCCTAGCGAGAGCGCTACGATCGGCGGCCACCATAGGATCACATCGGGGTAGGTGCCGTGCAGTTCCGCGTCCGAGTCACTGCCGCCGAGGGCTGCCCCGGCGTGCTCGACCTCTATCGCCGGCTGACCGAGGACCCCGACGTGGCGGGCGCGGCCGAGGTGGCGCTGGCCCGCGGGGATGGTCCTCACCTGAGCCGGCCAGGAGGTCCTGTGCCGAACTGCTCCCCGCACCCGCGGGGATGGTCCACGTGTCGCCATTGCTCCCACTCTCCCCCCCCCTCGGGCATCGTCCGGGCCGACGGATGGCCCTGGAGGCTGATCGGCGTACCCCCCGCGCCTCCCCACCGGTACCGTTCTGGTGTCGAGTCAGAACGGGAGCCGGTATGCCCGACAAGGACAGCCCGCACATCGGCACACGCATCGCCGAAGAGCGCACCCGCGCCCATCTCACCCAACGCGGCCTCGCCGGCCGCGCTCACGTATCGCTCAGCATCCTGTCGAAGGTCGAAAGCGGCCACCGCCCCGCCTCTCCCGCCCTTATCGCCGCCTGCGCCCGCGCCCTCGGCATAGAGAGCAGCACCCTGATGGGCCAGCCCTACACGGACGCACTCCGCGTCGAGCGCTTCGGGGCACCCTTGGCCGCGATCCGCGCGAGCCTGGAGAACCGGGGGGACGTCGCACTCGACGAAGCGGTGCCACCGCGACCACTGGCCGAGATCACCAAGGACGTCAACCACCTCGGCAGCCTGCGCCGTAGCGCCGCATATCTCGACGTCGCCACGAAGGCCCCCGCACTCATCGACGAACTCGTGGAGGCGTCTCACCGCTACGAGGGCGCCGACCGTGGCCGCGCGCACCGACTCCTCGCCTACACCTACCGCTGCGTGCACGACGTGGCGCACAAGCTCGGCCACCTGGACCTGGGCAACACCATCCTGGCCCGGATGTCCCACAGTGCCGAGCGCAGCGATGACCCGTACATGGTCACGCTCACTGCCTACCTACGGGCTCAGAGCTGCTTCAACACAGAGGTCGAAGAGGCGGCTGCCGCCGGCGAGGTGGCGGCTCTCTGCGTGCAGGGCAACCTGCGCCTGCGCGCCACGATGCTCGCGGCCCGAAGCCAGGACAGCGACCAGGCGGGTGCCGAGTGGGCGGAGGCGTACGAAACCGCGCAGCGCCTCGGGCGCGATACGCAGAACTACGTGCTGTCGTTCGGGCCGACCAACACCGCCATCCACAAAATCGCGATGGAAGTCGAGCTGGGCGAGTACGGGACGGCGGTGCAGTCGGCGCGGAACGTGCGGTTCTCCAGGGAGTTCACGCGGACGTACCCGGACCGTGTCGGCCACCACTTCATCGACCTGAGCCGGGCGCAGCTGTGGACGGGTGACCGGGCCGGTTCAGAGGCATCGCTGCACAGGGCCAGGAAGGCCGCTCCGCAGCAGGCGCGTTTCCACCCGCATGCGCGGGAGACGGTGCTGGCGCTACGCCGAGCCGAGCGGCAGAGCAGCGAGACGCTCTCCAACCTCGCCCACTGGATGGGGTTGTAGCAGCGGCTGTCAAGGACGCGGAGTTTCACACTTTGTGAAACTGGAGCTCTGGACAGGTCGGCAGCCTGTGACGGTCAGAACACCGTCTGTACGGGGAGCCGACCTTGACGACAAGAGTCCAGCCGTGGACACCGCCGCGCGACTACGTAGAGCTTGTCGAGGCTGGCGCGCACTGGGACGCCGTAAGGGCCCCGGCGCCGATCGGTGAACGCGCGCTGGCCCTGCTCGGCGCGACTGGTGCTGTGATCGCCGACTACGCCCAGCTGTGCTGGCTCGTCCGGCCGGGAAGCACCAGGGGTTGGCGGCGTATCCGGCAGGTTCAGTTACTCGGCGCGGATCATGCCGAGATCACCTACGTAGGCGTGCCCCCCATCACGCGCACGCAAGGCCCCCCTGCACGGCGCGTCCCGATGGGCCCGGACCGCTATCTCACGGACGAGGACCGGCTGCGCGAAGCCCTGATCCGGGCGGTCGTCGCTGAGCTTGGTCCCGGTGAGGAGGTGGAGCTCGGGTGACGTCCCAGATCTGCGCCCGCTGCGACCGACCGACCAACGAGCCGGTCATCGTCGGGATGGAGCACGGCGGGAGCGTCGCCGGCCGCAGGCATTACGCATGCCCGGGCTGTGCGCCCAGCTTCCCGAAGCACCTCGACCCGTTCGAAGTCCTATCGGCCGTGCGCCGCGCCCAACGGCAGGGGCCGGACTGATACGGACCGCCAGCCGGCCCCGCCCCCACCGCCCCTCGAACAACTCCCCGGCCGGCACCGCGCCCCGGCGTGGACGTGCCCGTACTGCCGCCTCGCAAGCGCCGACCCCGCGTACGCGGAGGTCCACGGGTGTTGCCGCATCCCGGCGACTCTCCCTGCAACACCCTGCGGGTGCGCCTGCCACAAGCCCAAGCCGACCAGCGGAGAGGAGAGGCACTCGTGCCAGACGAACCCCAGCAGGCAATCCCCGACGCCCGCTGGTGTTGGCTCAGCCTGGGCAACCTGATCGGCGGCCCCACTACCGGCCCCCGGCCGTCGGCGCACTAGATGAATGAGTCCAAGGGTTCGCCTGCGGACATGGCACGAGGGCGCCCAATGTCAATGTGTGACGAAAGACCTGGACACCCTCGCAACGGCA
>NZ_JBEXFG010000052.1:0-44451 GCF_040606675.1 Streptomyces sp. NPDC005393
CCCACCGGCACCGACGAAACCGAAGAGACCACCGCCCGCGAAACCGTCATCGTCGAGGTCGGCGGCAAGCGACTCGAGGTCTCCCTCCCCGCCTCACTCGCCCTGACGGTGGCACCCGGGGAGGGCGCGGGCGCCAAGAAGCCCAAGCGCAAGGCGGTCAAGAAGTCCGGCTCGGCCGCCTCCGGGGACGCCCTCGCCTCCCCGATGCAGGGCACCATCGTCAAGGTCGCCGTCTCCGAGGGCGACGCCGTGGCCGAAGGCGACCTCATCGTCGTCCTGGAGGCCATGAAGATGGAACAACCGCTGAACGCCCACCGCTCCGGCATCGTCAAAAACCTGACCGCGGCCGTCGGCGCCTCGGTCAGCTCCGGCGCGGTCGTCTGCGAGATCAAGGACTGACCGCCGCCACCCGAGGACTGACCGCCGCCACCCGGTCGACATTGGCAGGCTCCAGCCCTCAGCGGGCCGGAGCCTGCCGCTTTCTATGGCATCTTCGTGCCAGAAGACTGGGGCGCGGCGTCACGAACGCGGCACTCTGCACGAACTTGGTCTCCCCCGCGGAACGGGGGCGGGGGAGGCCAAGTGGTTGCTTCATCCCTTGAAGAGGTCTACGAGCGTGCAGCCCTGCAGCGACCGTACGAGCTGTCCGGCCAGGACCCAGCGGATCGCGGGATCGTCGTACTGCACGATCGCCTTCTCACCCGGGACGGGCAGCAGCGGGCCGGGTCGGTAACGCCTGCCGTAGACCGCGCAGATCTCGGACGCCGTGGATCGCACGGCGACATGCCCGGACAGGAGGTGCGGGCAGGACGGACCTGACCGCCCTGTTGGCACACGGCAGGCACAGGGGCGGGTGCGTGGTCAGCAGCCTTTCCGGCCAGTCGGGCCAGTCGCCGCGCCGGTCCGCGGTGAGGTACAGCACGCCGTGCCCGTCGCTGTCGGTGGGGGCGGCGCATACCTGGCACAGGAGGTTGCGCATGGCGCGGCGCTGCCGCTGGGGGTGGACGTGGCCGAGCCGCGGCCTCCCTTGCCCTCTGTTCAGGGTGCGCCGGGCCCACAGGGCCCCTCGGCTGTCACGGTCGTGCGGGAGTTCGTCGGCGTAGGCGATGCCCCGCCGGTTCTGGATGACCCGTCGGCTGACACGCTTCTCGCCGCTCCACGTGGAGACCTAGGGGATGCTCGCCACGAGCGTCCCCGTCACCGGACCATGTCCTGCGCGCCGACTGCGGCGTAGGAACTCCGTTCTGCTCGACATCAGAACGGTACCCTCGGTCGCCTCCCCGGGTACGGCCGCTCGGCCCTGGCTTGACAGCGGGGGCCGACGCCAGGCCGACCCCTGCCTGAGACCATCGGAGCAGTGGGCAAGCACGGGCGATCCGGACCGCGGAACCAGCAGCCGCCTCGCGCAACTCCGCGCGTCCAGCGCGCGGGGGCGGTTGGGCCCCGAAAAACGCTTGATCTGGCGCAACTACTACGTCAAGCGAAAAACAGAGGGCCCCTCACGGCGCCGGACCTCTCCCCCCGTTGCCTGGAAGCCGGGGTTCCGGGCTTGGCCAGGGCCCAGGGGAGCCGATGCTCCCACCACGCGCGCCCACAACGAAGGCGGCACCCGGCCGGGCCGCCACCGCCCCACAGGCGGCACGGGCCAGGTCAGTCCTTCAGGGTCCGCTCCAGGAAGCCCAGCACCGTGTCCGCGTAGATGTCCGGCTGGGTCTTGATGCCCTGGAGGTGCTCGGTGTCCGGCAGGGTGTGCACCTCGGCCAGGGGGTAGCGGTCGGCCAGTGCGCGGACCCCGGAGGCGGGGATCATGGTGTCGCGGTCGCCGGTCAGGAAGAGCATCGGTGTGCGTTCGTACGCGCCTTCGGCCGGCGGGGGCCATTGGACCCGCAGCATGGCCACGGCTGCCGACGAGGCGACCGTCTCCAGGACCTTGCGGGAGGGGCCCGTGCGCAGGGGGCCGGGGATCGGGATCCCGTCGGCGGCGACGAAGTTGCGGAACAACGGGGCCAGTTCCAGGGCCGGGCCGCTGTCGAAGATCGCCGCGTCGACGGGGCAGTCCTGTCCCCGCCTGAGCATGTAGAACGAGGGGAAGGTGGAGATGGAGAAGCCGTAGATGGCGATGCGCGCCGCCGCGTACTCCTCGAGCGAGCGCATATGGCGGACCACGGCGACCACATCGTCGGTGTGGCGGTCGCTCATGCCCCAGCAGGCCCGGTCGGCGACGCTCTTGCCGTGGTTGCGGTGGTCGAACAGGGCGACCGTATAGCCCGCCTGGCTCAGCAGCCGTGCCTGCGCCAGGCTCGCGGATTTGCTGAGGCCCAGGCCGTGTCCGAGCACCACCACCCGCTTGGGGTCGCCGGGGCAGAGCCAGACATGCAGTCCGCGGCCCTTCCCGCCGTCGAGCGGAACGTTGACATCGGTGCTGGTCAGCCCCATGTCGGCGGGCTTTTTGTGATGCGGTCTGCGGGGCGGGTGATAGATGAAGTACGAGAGGAAGGCGCCGTACAGCGGCGCCACCGGGAGGGTCACCGTAGAGGCCGCCTTCGCCAGGAATCCCGTCGCCATGGTCGCAAACCCCCATCACCGATCGTGCACGGACGTGCGCGATCGTAGTGCGGCAGCCCTGTGATCGGGTCGGCCGTGAGGCGAACGTGTCCTAACTCACCGGGGGTTCCCGGTCGGCAACAAGGCGTCACCGCAGGGGGGTTGGGATGCGGCGGACCGGCGGTGGCGGCCTCGTACGGCGGTGGGCCGCCCCCGGCGTGCCGGGCGCGCCGCTGTACCTTCGGTACGTCAGAGCGAGCGGTACGCCAGAGCGAGGCCGCCAACGACCAACGACGCAGCGGGGGAAGCGGAACAGTGTCGTTCATAAGCCCGGTGGAACCCACGCGGGAGCCCGAGCGCTGGGGCCCGGTCCGCGCCCTGCCCCGCCCCGAGGACCGTCCCGCCCCCGGCGAGGTGGCCGTATGGCTGCTGCGGATCCCGTCGTCCGTCGCCGCCGCAGCCGCCGAGGAGGGGGTGCTGGACGCCCGGGAGCGCGAGCGCGCCGCGCGGCTTCGGCATGGGACGGCGCGCGAGCGCTATGTCACCTCGCATGTGGGTCTGCGGACGCTGCTCGGCGGGTATCTCGCGATTGCCCCGGCGGACGTCGAGTTCATCCGGGAGACCTGCGGGATGCCGGGCTGCGACGAGCCGCACGGCCGCCCGGCCCTGGCGGTGGGCCACGGCACCCTGCACTTCTCCCTCTCCCACGCGGGGGACGCCGCGCTCTACGCCGTCGCCGGGGCGCCCGTCGGCGCCGATGTCGAGGAGCGGGATCCCCGGCGCGCCGGCACCCGGCTGACCGGTCTGATCGGACAGCTGCACCCGGAGGAGCAGGCGGCGGTCAACGGGCTCCCGGAGGAGCTGCGGGAAGAGGCGTTCCTGAGCTGCTGGGTACGGAAAGAGGCGTACCTCAAGGGCATCGGCACGGGGCTGCCCGGCGGGATCAGCAGCCGCCATGTCGGCATCGCCGAGGGGCTGGCGCCCGCCGACGCACCGCCCGGGCCGGACGGCTGGGCGCTCGCCGACCTCGACGCGCCGCCCGGCTATCACGCGGCCGTCGCCCTGTGCGTGGACGGCGCACCCGGCGGTCCGGCCGCCGACCGGACCCGGCCGGCGGTGACCGTGGCCGGTCTGCGGCTGGGCTGATCCGCGCGGGTACAGTCGGTGCTATGCCGCACCTCGATGTGGAACTCTCGGCAGGCACCATCGAGTACGAGGACACCGGCGGTGACGGGCCCGTCGCCGTGCTCCTGCACGGCGTCGCCATGGACGGCTCGCTGTGGCGCGATGTGGTCGCCGCGCTGCGCCCCGACATCCGATGCGTCGTCCCCACCCTTCCGCTCGGCGGCCATCGCCGCCCGATGCGCCCCGACGCGGATCTGTCGGTGCTGGGGGTGGCCCGGCTGGTCGCCGAGTTCCTGGAGCGGCTCGATCTCACGGACGTCACGCTGGCGATGAACGACTGGGGCGGGGCGCAGGCACTGGTCGCCGACGGGCGCGACGAGCGGATCGGCAAGCTCGTGATCACCTCCTGCGAGGCGTTCGAGAACTTCCCGCCGGGCCTTCCCGGCGCCAATCTGCGGACCGCCGTCAGGGTTCCGGGCGGGCTGGGCGCCGCCTTCGGCCTGCTGAAGCTGGCGCCGCTGCGGCGGCTGCCGATGACCTGGGGCTGGATGACCAAGCGCCCGGTGCCGTCCGAGGTGATGGACGCATGGCTCCAGCCGCTGTGGACCTCCCCGGAGATCCGGCGCGACCTGCGGAAATACGTACGCGGCGTACCACCGGTGGACGAGCTGCTGCGCTGGGCCGAGGCGCTGCGCACGTTCGACCGCCCGGCCCTGGTGGCGTGGGCGTCCGAGGACCGCGTCATGCCGCCGGAGCACGGTCTGCGGCTGGCCGGGCTCCTTCCACAGGGGCAGCTTGTCGAGATCCCCGACAGCTACACCCTGATCCCCGAGGACCAGCCGGGGCGGCTGGCGGAGCTGATGCGCGCGTTTGTGCTGGACGGCGGCGGTGTCGGCGCCGGCGGCGGCCCAGCGGCATAGCCGCTGTCGGACCCCGGGCGTACCGTCGTCGGTATGTGCAGATCCATCAAGACACTCCGCCCGCCGTACGCCGAGACGGTGACCGAGGAGGACATGCGGGCGGCGGCGCTGCAGTACGTCCGCAAGATCTCGGGCTTCAGCCGGCCCGCCGCGCATAACGCTGCGGCCTTCGACAGGGCTGTCGAGGCGGTCGCCGCCGCGACGGGGGAGCTGCTGAGCTCGCTGGAGGTACGGGGCGGGGCCCGCTGACGGGCTGCCCGCCGGAGCGCGGCAGGAAATCGATCATGGCAAGGGCATCGCTGACGTCCCCCAGCGCGTCATCCCGCCAGGCGAAACGCAACCGGGGTTTCTCGGAAAACCGAGAAACCCCAGGTCAGTGGCGTAAGCCATGGTGCGCCGCCAGGGACTCGAACCCCGGACCCGCTGATTAAGAGTCAGCTGCTCTAACCAACTGAGCTAGCGGCGCCTGCTGACGACATAAATACTACCTGGTCCGCGAGGTGGTTTTGACCACCGCGATCCAGGGCAGGGCGCGGGCTCAGATGGTGAGGGAGAGCAGCATCGGGGCCGCCTCCCGGTTGAGGGTGTAGGCGGCCTGACGCAGTCGGTGGGCGTGGGCCAGGGGGAGTGAGAGGGCCAGACAGCCCACCGAGTGCCCGGCCGTGATCGGGACGGCGGCGCAGACCGTGCCGACCGCGTATTCCTGCAGGTCAAGCACGGGTACGGTGGCGGGCTGGCTGTCCAGCTTACGGAACAGCACCTTCTCGCTGGTGGTCGTGCGGGAGGTGAGCCGCACCGTCTTGTGGCGGGAGAGATGGTCGCGGCGGCCGTCGTGGTCGAGCTGGGTGAGCAGACATTTGCCGATCGCCATCGCATGGGCCGCGGAGCGGAAGTCCACCCACTCATTGACCTTGGGCATCCGCGGCCCGTCGGCATACTGGGTGATCTTGACTTCGCCGTCGACATAGCGGCTGAGGTAGACCGCCGCGCCCACCGAGTCGCGCAGCGCGGTGAGCGCCTTCTGGAGCTTGGTCTCGACGGCGTGACCGTGGCCGGAGCCGGCCGAGCCCAGCAGGCTCAGGGATTCGCCACCGACGTACCCCCCGTCGGCGATCTGCTCCACATAGCCCTCGCGGCGCAGCATCGGCAGTAGCTCGGCGAGCTGGTGCGCCGGCAGCCGGGTTTCGCGGGCGATCGCGGCGTCGCTCACGCCGGAGGAGTGTTTGGCGACGACCTCCAGGATGCGGAGGGCGTGCTGCACCGAGTGGAACGGCGCGGTCGGCTCGGGCCTGAGCGCCACGGTTTCCCCCCTCGCAGGTTGTGACCGCTTGCGTCATTGCCATCGCTGCAGGTCACGGCGGTGGGACAGCCCGCACTGTACCCGCGCGGCGCGGCTTTCTACCACGATAGCCGCCAAGGGCCGCGTTCGGAGCGGGTGTTGACCATATTGCCGCCGAGCCCCGCCCCGCTCAGCAGCGGCGCATCGCTCTGGCATATGCCATGAGCATGCCCCCGCCGTCCTCGGCGGGGGCAATCGCCCGATCAAGGGTCCGGTGGCCTAGAGAACGGCGCTCAGGAACTCCCGTGTGCGCTCATGCTCCGGCTCCGTGAAGATCTTCTCCGGCGGCCCGGACTCGATGACCCGGCCCGCGTCGAACATCAGTACATCGTCGGAGATGTCCCGCGCGAAGTTCATCTCATGGGTGACGCAGAGCATCGTGATGTCCGTCGTGTGAGCGATATCACGCAGTACGTCCAGCACCCCGGCCACCAGCTCCGGGTCCAGCGCCGAGGTCACCTCGTCCAGCAGCATCACCTGCGGCCGCATCGCCAGCGCCCGTGCGATCGCCACCCGCTGCTGCTGCCCGCCGGACAACTGCGTGGGGTACGCGTCGCACCTGTCCCCGAGGCCGACCAGGTCGAGCAGCTCCCGCGCCCGCGTCTCGGCCTCGTCCTTGTCCAGGCCGAGCACATGCACCGGGGCCTCGGTGATGTTCCGCAGCACCCGCATATTGGGGAAGAGGTTGAACTGCTGGAAGACCATGCCGATCTTCTTGCGCACCTCACGGGTGTGCTTCTCGCCCGCCGGGACCAGCTTGCCCCCCTTGTCCTCATGGGTGAGGTAGTCCCCGTCGACCTTGATCGTGCCCTCGTCCGGCTTGATCAGGGTCATCAGCAGCCGCAGGATCGTGGTCTTGCCCGATCCCGAGGGGCCGATGAGGGTGACGTGCTTACCGGAGGACACCGAGAAGTCGAGGTTGTCCAGGACCGTATTGCTGCCGAAGCGCTTGGTCACCCGGTCGAAGCGGATCAGTTCACTGCCGTCCACGGCAGGGTTCGTGTGGTCGGTTTCAGTGGCCAAGACGACGCTCCAGGGTTCGCATCAGAAGGGAAGCCGGATAGGCGATGAGGATGAAGGCGATGCCGACCATCGTGTAGGGCTCGATGTACTGGAAGGACGTCGCGCCTTCCGCGCGCGCCTTCTGCAGCATGTCGACGACGCCGATCAGCGCGAGCATCGGGGAGTCCTTCAGCATCGCGATGACGTAGTTGCCCAGCGCGGGCACCACCCGGCGGATCGCCTGCGGCAGGATCACCGCGGTCCAGGTACGGCCACGGGAGAGGCTGAGCGCGGTAGCCGCCTCCCACTGGCCCTTCGGCACACCGTCGATACCGGCCCGGTAGACCTCGGCGGTGTACGTCGAGTAGTGCAGACCGAGCGCGATCACCCCGGTGGTCAGCGCCGAGAACTTGATGTCCCAGGTCGGCAGCACGTAGTAGAAGAAGAACAGCTGCACCAGCAGCGGAGTGTTGCGGATGAACTCCACGACCGCGGCCACCGGCCAGCGGACGAAGCGGGTCGGCGAACGGAAGGCCATCGCCCACACCAGGCCGAGCGCGAACGCCAGGACCGAGCCCAGGGCGGTCGCCTCCAGGGTGATCAGCAGGCCGTGCCCCAGCTCGGGGAAGAAGTCCTTGGCCACGTCCCAGTGCCAGGTCATGAGGGACCTCCCGACGTGATGATGTTGGACGACTGCTCGGTCTCCTGGCGGGCGGAAAGGTTCCGGGTGACCAGGGGACCCTTGTCTTCCTTGACCGGACCCTGGCCGATGCCCGCCTTGGCACGCCGCTCCAGCAGTCGCATCAGCCGGGTGAGGATGAAGGCCAGCACGAAGTAGAGGGCGAGGATGATCGCGTAGATCTCCAGGCTGTCACCGGTCGCCAGCCGCGAGAGCTGGGCGGCGAAGGTGATGTCGGCGACGCTCACGGCGGAGACCAGGGCGGTCGCCTTCAACAGCTCGATCAGCAGATTGTTGAAGGGCGGGATCATCTCGGGTATCGCCTGCGGCAGGATCACCCGGCGCATCCGCTGCGCGGGGGTGAGGCTGAGCGCGATGGCCGCCTCGCGCTGCGCCGGGGCGACGGCGGCGATCGCGCCGCGCACGATCTCGGATCCGTACGCCCCATAGGTGAGGCCGAGGGCCAGCACCGCCGCCCACATCGACACCAGTTGGTACCCGAAGGCCAGCGGCAGGACGAAGAACAGCCAGAACATCAGCACCAGGGCCGAGGTGCCGCGGAAGACCTCCACATAGAAGCCCGTCAGAAAGCGGACGATCCACCGCGGGGAGGTGCGCGCGATGCCGATGCCGAACGCGACGACGGCGGCGAAGACCGCGCTGTACAGGGTCAGCTGGATCGTGATCCAGATGCCCGGGAAAAGCCAGTGTTCCCACAGCCCGGCTGTCATGAGCACAGCTCCTTGGCGGTCAGATCGGTCATCTCTTCCTTGGTGAAGCCGAAGGGCCGCACGATGCGCAGCAGCTCCCCGCTCTTCTTCATCTTGTGCAGCTCGATGTTGAAGGCATCGCGGAGCTTGGTCTCCTCCGGGCGGAAGGCGAAGCCGCCCGCGCCGATGTCCGGTTTGCCGTCGACCATCGCCTGGAACGGCTCGGTGGCCTCGGCCCGCCGGCTGTTCCGCTGCTTCACCACGTTGTGGACGGTCACGGTCGTGCCCGCGAAGACATCGGCCCGGCCCTGCTCCACCGCCAGCAGCCCGGCCAGCTGATCCGGCAGGATCAGCATGTCGCTCTGCTTGATCCCGGCGGCTTCCGCGTACCCGATCTGCGCATAAGCGGTACCGGTGGCCATTTTGGCCTTGTGCTTGGCGATGTCGTGGTAATTATGGAGATTCTTCGGGTTCCCCTTGCGCACGATGAACCCGTCGCGCATGCGGTAGTCGGGATCGGAGAAGATCACCTGGGCGCAGCGCTCGGGGTTGATGTACATCCCCGCGGAGACCACGTCGAACTGCTGCGAGCGGAGCCCCGGGATCAGCGAGCCGAACTCGGTCGGCACCGGCTGGACCTTGTCCACTCCCAGTCGCTTGAAGATGACCTTCGCGATCTCGGGTGCCTCGCCGGTGAAGTCGCCGTTCTCGTTGATGTAGCCGAATGGGATCTCCCCCGCGATTCCCAGTCGGACCGTGCCTTGCGACCTCAGCCGCTCCAGCAGATTACCTCCGTCCTTGGCGTCAGAGCTGGACACCCGGCTGCAGCCGACCGCGCCCAGCAGACCCAGGGCCGCACCGCCGACGAGAAGTGATCGTCGGTTTGTCCCTTTTTCTCTGCTTTCGATGTCATTCCCACGTGGTGGAGCCATGGGCGCGTGGCTACCCGAACACCCGGAAAATATGCGGACCGTTTTCAGCCCTTGATACAGGCGATGCTGGGTATGCCCCTACGACAGGATGGTTCCGAAGCGACCTGGAGGAATGTCGATGGTTGACCGAGCCGACCGGTTCATCGAGGTCTCGCTCGACAAGCGTGGGGTGACCTGTACGGCCAAACTCCTCGACGACCGCGCGCCGATCACCTGTGAGGCGGTCTGGAACGCGCTGCCGCTGGGCGGCGATGTGTATCACGCCAAGTACGCGCGCAACGAGATCTACGCGCTGCTGCCGCCCTTCGCCCCCGAGGAACCTCCGCTGGAGAACCCGACGATCACCCCCATCCCGGGTGACCTGTGCTATTTCACCTTCTCGGACACCCAGCTCGGGACGAAGTCGTACGGGTACGAGGTGGAGGCCAAGCACCAGGGGCGGCGTCAGGTCATCGATCTCGCGCTCTTCTACGAGCGGAACAATCTGCTCATCAACGGCGACGCGGGCTGGGTCCCGGGCATCGTCTGGGGCTCGGTCGTCGATGGCCTCGACCGGATGGCGGACGCCTGCCAGGACCTGTGGCGGGCCGGGGCGTTGGGGGAGACCCTGAGCTTCCGCCGGGCATGACGCACCGCCGGGCGTAACGCGCCGCCGGACGGGCCGGGTGCGGCCCGTCCGGCGCTCTGTGCCGCTCTGACGGCCGTCAGACGGCCGGCGGCCGTACCCCGTCCGCCACCCCCGCCTCGTACAGCGCGTGCGCCGCGCGCAGGACGAGCGCGTCCGCATGCCGCGCCCCGACCAGCTGCACCCCGATCGGCAGGCCCTCGGCCGACAGACCGCACGGCACCGAGGCCGCCGGCTGCTGGGTCATGTTGAAGGGGTAGGTGAACGGCGTCCAGCCCGTCCACCGGGTGTGCTCCGACCCCTTGGGCACCTCGCCCCCCGCCTCGAACGCGGTGATCGGCAACGTCGGTGTGACCAGCAGGTCGTACGCGGAGTGGAACCGCCCCATGACCTGGCCGAGCGCCATACGGACGTCCACGGCCGCCAGATAGTCCAGCGCGCTGTACGCGGCCCCCTGGGCGCAGATCTCGCGCAGCCCCGGATCCAGCAGCTCCCACCGCTCCTGCCCCAGCGGCTGCACCACCCGCGCCGCACCACTGAACCACAGGGTGTGGAATGCCTCCACCGGGTCCTCGATCCCCGGGTCGATCTCCTCGACCACCGCGCCCAGGCCCTCCAGCAGGTCCACCGCCCGCCGTACCGCGGCGGCCACCTCCGGGTCGACCGCGGCCGAACCGCCGAGCGCCGGGCTGTAGGCGACCCGCAGTCCGTCCACGGATCCGCCGCCCGCCGTGACCGCGTCGCGGAAACCACCTTCGGGGGGTGCCAGTTGCGACCAGTCGCGCCAGTCCGGACCGGAGATGACGTCCATAAGGAGCGCGGCGTCCGCCGCGTCCCGGGTCATCGGGCCCACATGGGCCAGCGTCCCGAAGGCGCTCGCCGGATAGAGCGGAACCCTCCCATAGGTGGGTTTCAGCGCGAAGACGCCGCAGAAAGACGCCGGGATACGGACCGAGCCCCCGCCGTCCGTCCCCAGGCTCAGCGGACCCGCGCCGAGCGCGACCGCGGCCGCGCTGCCGCCGCTGGAGCCGCCCGCGGTGCGCAGCGGATCGTACGGATTGCCGGTCACCCCGTGGAGCGGGCTGTCCGTGACGCCTTTCCAGCCGAACTCCGGCGTCGTCGTCTTGCCCACGAACACCGCGCCGTGCTCACGCAGCCGGGCCACCGAGGGCGCGTCCTCGTCCCACGCCTGCCCCTCGGCCCGTACGGTCCGCGAACCGCGCAGCGTGGGGGCGCCGCGCAGCAGCAGGATGTCCTTCACCGACACCGGCACGCCGTCCACCAGACCCGCGGGAGTGCCGCGCCGCCATCGCTCCGCGGACTCCTCCGCCTGCCGCAGCGCGCCCTCGGCGTCCACCCGGGTGAAGGCGTTGACCTCCGGCTGGATCTGCTCGATCCGGTGGAGCACGGCGCGGGCCGCCTCGACGGGAGAGAGATCGCCGGAGGCGTACCCCGCCACGAGTTGAACAGCTGTCAGGTCGTGAATGTCGGTCATCCGGCTCTCCGTTCAGGGCGTGCGTTCAGTCCACCGGTACGTAGCCGAGGCGTTTGTCGACGATGTTGAGCAGCGGCTCGCCCGCGCACCAGCGGTCGTAGTTGTCCTCGAACTGCTCGGCCAGATGGTCGCGCCAGCCGACCGTGTCGCCGCTCATATGGGGCGAGACGAACAGCCCCGGCACATCCCACAGGGGGTCGTCGGCGGCCAGCGGCTCATGTTCGAAGACATCCAGCGCCGCACCGCCGATGCGCCGCGCGACCAGGGCCGCCGTCAGGTCCTTCTCGACGACCAGCGGGCCGCGGCCGACGTTGATGAACCGGGCGGTGGACCGCATCCGGTCGAAGGCGGTCCGGTCGAACATCCCGCGCGTGGCGTCGGTGAGCGGCGCCGCGCACACCACCCAGTCGGCCCGCGAGAGCAGCTCGGGCAGCTCGTCGCCGCCGTGCACACCCTCCCGCGCGGTGCGCCCCACCAGGTCGACCACCACGCCGAGCGCGGCCAGGGTGGAGCCGATCGCCCGGCCGATGGGGCCGGCGCCGACGACGACCGCGCGCGACCCGGCCAGCCGCATCGTCTCCCGGTGCTGCCAGCGGCGCTGCCGCTGGAGCTCCCAGCTTCCGGGGAAGTCCTTGGCCATGGCGATGACCAGGCCCGCGACGTACTCGGCGATCGGCTGCTCGAAGACGCCGCGCGCATTGGTCAGCACCGTGTCGGACGCGATGAGTTCGGGGGACAGCAGCCGATCCACCCCGGCGCTCGCGGTGTGCACCCAGCGGGGCCTGGGCCCCTTGCCGGGCCAGGCGTCGCGGACCGCGTCGGAGGTGAAGTCCCAGACCAGGAGCACATCCGCGACGGGCAGCAGCTCGGGTAGGGAATCCTCGTCGCAGACCAGGACCTTGGCCCGGCCGGCCAGCCGGTCCAGGCGGACGGGCGGTTGATCGCCGAAGACGACAACTGTGCTTTCGGACATAGACGGGAAACCGTTTCGAAACGTGGGTGGGTTTGGCGGGGCAGTGTCCGGGCAGACGCCAGAGTTTGAGGATTGACCACGCTAGGCAGCGGAAACTACCGTCGTCAACAACAACGTCTGTCCCGGCGTCCCGGCTTGAGGCCGGTGTCTTTCTCTGTATCTCTGGCCAAAGGTCCAGTCCCTCCGTTCCGTATTGGGGCTCGATATGGACGTCTCTTTTCTGGGTGGCCCACTGCCGCAGCGCGGGGTGGGGGTGGTCGCACCGTTCGACTTCGCGCTCGACCGGGAGCTGTGGCGCTGGGTGCCGGACGAGGTCTCCTTGCACCTCACCCGTACCCCGTTCGTACCGGTCGAGGTGAGCCTCGACCTGGCCCGGCTCGTGAGTGAGCACGAGACCTTGCACGAGGCGGTGCGGGCGCTGAGCGCGGTCGCACCGGAAGTGGTGGCGTACGCCTGCACCTCGGGCAGCTTCGTCGGCGGGGTGGCCGGCGAGCGCGCGATGTGCGCGGCGATGACCCAAGCGGGCGAACTTCCGTCGCTGACCACCTCGGGCGCGCTGCTGGAGGCACTGCGGGAGATCGGCGCGCGGCGGATCGCGGTGGTCACGCCGTACACCCGGTCGGTGACCGATTCGCTCGAGGAGTACCTCGGCGAGGCCGGTATGACCGTCACCGGGCGGGCGTACCTCGGACTGACCCGGCACATCTGGAAGGTGCCGTACCGCGATGTGGTCGACATGGCGCGGCAGGCGGTGGTCGGGGCGACCGACGCCCTGTTCATCAGCTGCACCAACTTGCCGACCTACGACGTGATTCCGCAGCTGGAGGCGGAGTTGCGGATGCCCGTGCTGTCCGCGAACCAGGTGACGATGTGGGCGGCGTTGCGGGCGATCGGCGCCCAGGCCGTCGGGCCCTACCAGGCGCTGCTGGACCCGGCCGCCCGATCCGGTCCGGCGGGGATGGCGGCGTGGCCGGCGAGCGGTCCGGGCCGGGGGGCGGTGGATCCCATCGTCGATTCGGTGGTCGACTCCGTGGTCGACAAGCCCGAGGCGGCGCTGGCCGGGGCCGCGTCGCCGGCGCCGGACGGGGATCCGGCCGACGGCCTCGATCCGGGGTTCGGGCCCGGGATCGGGGAGGGCCCGTATCTGGACGACCCGGGAGGCCCGTCGCCGAGGTGAGGGCATCTGCCGGGCGGGAGCGGAACCCGCCGGGCGGCCGCGGTGTATGAGAAGTGACAGTGCAAGGGGCGGCGCTCGCGGGGGCCGCCGGTAAGGAGGCAGTCATGGTGGACACGACGCGGCCGGCCCCGGACACGGTGGGCTTTCTCTACCCGGGATATTCCGCCGAGGACGACTATGCGTGGCTGGAGGGGATCCTGGGCGGCGGGGTCCGGCTTCCCCTGGTCCACACCGACATCGGCGAGGACGCCCACCGGGTGGACGCCCTGCTGGAGATGGGGGCGGCGGCGCGCCTCGCGGCCGGGGTCGCCGAGCTCGCGGAGCGCGGTGCGCGGGCCGTGGTCTGGGCCTGCACCAGCGCCAGCTTCGTCTTCGGCTGGGAGGGCGCGCGGGAGCAGGTCCGCGAGCTGAGCGAGACGGCCGGGCTGCCCGCCTCCAGCACCTCCTTCGCCTTCGCCCACGCGGTGCGGGCGCTGGGCGCCGAGCGGGTCGCCATCGCGGCGACCTACCCGGAGGATGTCGCCGAGCACTTCAGGACTTTTCTGAAGGCGGCGGGCGCGGAAGTGGTCTCGACGCGCGGCAGCGGCATCATCACTGCCGCCGAGGTCGGCACCTGGGGCCGGGAGGAGGTGCTGCGTCTCGCCCGCACCGGAGACCACCCCGAGGCACAGGCGGTGCTCCTTCCGGATACGGCTCTGCACACCGCGGCCTGGCTGCCCGATCTGGAGGCGGAGCTGGGCAAGCCGGTGCTCACGGCAAATCAGGTCACGGTCTGGGAGGGGCTGCGGCTGCTGGGCCGTGAGCCGGTCCATGACCGGCTGGGCACGCTGTTCATCGGGGGCGGTCGGTGACGGCGGCGGCCGGAGAGGGTGGCAGCGGCGGCCGGGAGCGGCGGGGCCGGCCGCGGCGAGGCCCGGTGCAGCAGCCGGCCGGGTGGCGGGAGCGGGCGGTGACGGGTCGGTGAAGTCCGGCGGAATTCCAGCTTTCTCTTTCTTCGCCGACGCGTTCCGTTTGCCGAACTGTGTCTAGCATGCAGCCGTGCGTCACCTTCAGCTCTCCCTCCTCCGGCCGTCATCTCGTCAGCTGCTGGTCGCCGGGGCGGTGACGGCCGCCGCGGCCGCCGGGGTCGGCGCGATGACCGTCGGCGGGGGCTCGTCGGACGGCCATCGCCCACAGGCTTCCGCTCGCCCGTCGGACGGGCTTCGGCACACCTCGGTCGAGATCTCCGAGGGGGGCTGTGGCCGTGGCTGGACCCATCCGAGCCGTGGCAAGCAGGTCTTCGATCTGCGGAACACCTCCAGCAGGGCGGCCGAGGTCTATCTCACCAATCCGGCGAACGGTGCCGTCTACGGCGAGGTGGACGGCCTGGGCCCCGGGACCAGCCGGCCGCTGCGGGTCACGCTCGGCGGAGGTTCCTACGCCTTTCTCTGTCTGCCCGACGACGCGGACGCGGTCACCGGCCCGACCGTCACCGTGGCCGGACCGGCGCGCGGCGGCGGGCCGTCCGCCCTCCCGGTCACCCAGCAGGATCTGATCCCGCCCACCATCGCCTACCAGAAGTGGGTCCAGGACCGGATGGGGGAGCTGGTGCGGAAGACCGACGCGCTGCGCTCGGCCGTCCGCGGCGGCGATCTGGCCGCGGCCCGCGCGGCCTGGCTGCCCGCCCATCTGGTGTACGAGCGGCTGGGCGCCGCCTATGGCACCTTCGGTGAGGCCGACGGGGCGATCAACGGCACCGCGGCGGGGCTGTCCGGCGGCGTCCGCGACCCGCACTTCACCGGCTTCCACCGCATCGAGTACGGCCTGTGGCACGGCGAGTCCGCGAGCGCCCTGCGCGCAGTCGCCGACCGGCTCGACAAGGATGTCCGCGGGCTGCGGGACGACTGGCCCGGGCAGCGGATGGACCCTGGCGACCTGGGCCTGCGGGCGCACGAGATCATGGAGAACACCGTGCAGTTCGAGCTGACCGGCCGCACCGACTACGGCAGCGGCACCACTGTGGCCACCGCCCGCGCCAATCTGGACGGCACCCGGGCCGTGCTGCGCTGTCTGGACCCGGTGCTGACGTCCCGGGACCCCGGGCTGCGGGAGCTGAGGGCCTGGCTGGAGCGCACCCAGCACACCCTGGACGGTGCGCACCACGGGGACCACTGGACCCCGGTGGACAAGCTGAGCCGCACGGGGCGTGAGAAGCTGAACGCCGATATGGGCGCGCTGGTGGAGCGGCTGGCGGATGTGGCGGCGCTGACGGATGTACGGAGGACCCGGTGAGCGAGGTGCTGCGGCGGGGCTTTCTGCGGGGCGCGGCGGCGGGCACGGTCGGCGCGGTGGCGGGCGCTGCCGCGGTCCCGGCCGCGGCGCGGTCGAGCCAGCGGCAGGGGGCGCCCGCCCGTATCCCCTTCCACGGCGCCCATCAGGCCGGAATCCTCACCCCGCCCCAGCGGGCGACCGCGTTCATCGCCTTCGATGCCACGGCCGAGGGCCGTAAGGAGCTGGCCGACGCCTTCCGTACCCTCACCGAGCGCTGCCGGTTCCTCACCACCGGCGGCACCCCGGACCCGGCCGGGATCACCGCCCCGCCCGTCGACTCCGGCACCCTGGGCCCGCAGGTGGCCGCCGACCGGCTGACGGCGACGGTCGGTGTGGGCGCCTCGCTCTTCGACGAGCGGTACGGGCTGAAGGACCGCAAGCCGCGGCGGCTGCGCACGATGCCGTCCTTCCCGGACGACGATCTCGACGCCGGCTGGTGCCATGGCGATCTGAGCCTCCAGCTCTGCGCGGAGAGTCCGGACACGGTCCTGCACGCCCTGCGCGATATCGCCCGGCACACCCGGGGCGCGCTCCAGGTGCGCTGGCGCCTGGACGGCTTCGTCAGCCCGCCGCGCCCCTCCGGCACCCCGCGCAACCACATGGGGTTCAAGGACGGCACCGCCAACCCGGATGCCGGCGACGCCCGCCAGATGGACCGTCTGGTGTGGACGGGCGCCCACTCCGGTGAGCCGGGCTGGGCGGTCGGCGGCAGCTATCAGGTCATCCGGCTGATCCGGATGCTGGTGGAGTTCTGGGACCGGGTGTCGATCACCGAGCAGGAGCGGATGCTCGGCCGCAGCCGGGAGACGGGCGCACCGCTGGACGGGCGGCACGAGTTCGACACCCCGCGGTACGCACAGGACCCCAAGGGCGACATCATCCCGCTGGACAGCCATATCCGGCGGGCCGATCCGCGCACCGCGCACAGCGAGGACCAGCGAATACTGCGCCGCGCGTACAACTACGACCGGGGCATGGACGGGAACGGCAATCTCGATATGGGCCTGATGTTCTGCTGCTACCAGCAGGATCTCGTGCGGCAGTTCGAGACGGTGCAGAAGCGGTTGGCGGGTGAGCCGCTGGTCGACTACATCACCCCCTTCGGGGGCGGCTATTTCTACGCGCTGCCCGGCGCCAAGGACCGTACCGACTGGTTGGGACGGACCCTTCTGTCCTGATCAGCGCCGAGTGTCGCACCACCACCCGGTCAAGAACACCTCAAGAGTTCCTTGGGTTTTCCTGACCCTCTGTTCACTCGGCAGCCTCCATGGATTCCATCGGAGAGTTCGGCCCGCGGCACAGGATCGGGCACAGGTGTGAAACGCGAAGCATGTGGAGGAAACGGCATGGGCGGAACAGCAGGATCCGCAAGGGGCCGGCGGCGGAGCCGGGTCACGCGCTGGGGCGCCCTGGCCGGTGCCGCGGCCCTGGCGACGGTGGGCGGGGTGGCGCCCGCATGGGCCGCCCCCGCGCACCAGGGGCCGGACACCGCGACCCCGGTGAAGCATGTGGTGGTGATCTTCGACGAGAACATCTCGTTCGACCACTACTTCGGCACCTACCCGAAGGCCGCGAACACCGACGGGACGAAGTTCACGCCGGCCAAGGACACCCCGAAGAACATCGACACCCTGGCGCACGCGGGTCTGCTGAAGAAGAACCCCAACCTCTACAAGCCGAAGCGGCTCCGCAGCGACCAGGCCATGACCTGCGACCAGAACCACTCCTACGGTCCCGAGCAGTACGCGGCCAATGGCGGCAAGGCCGATAAGTACGTCGAGAACACCGAGGTCAGCAAGTGCAGCGGGCTGTTCGGCGAGCCCGGTCTGGTGATGGACTACTACGACGGCAACACGGTCACCGGGCTGTGGAACTACGCCCAGCACTACGCGCTCAATGACCGGTCGTTCAGCTCCGCCTACGGTCCCTCCACCCCCGGCGCTCTGGAGCTGGTCTCCGGTCAGACCCATGGCGTGATCTCCACCGACCCCAAGTCCTCCACCGAGGACCCCAAGCAGACCGACAAGCCCGATCCGTACACGGTGGCCTCGCCCGACGCCAAGGGCGTCGGCACGGTGATCAACGACCCGGACCCGGCCTTCGACGACTGCTCCAACAAGGACCACACCAGCAACAACGCCCTCGCCCGGCTCAAGGGCGAGAACATCGGCGATCGGCTCAACGCCAAGGGTGTGTCCTGGGGCTGGTTCCAGGGCGGCTTCCGGCCCAGCACCCCCTGGGACGGTCAGCAGGGCTCCTACGCCAAGTGCTCCGGCACCACGCATCAGAACGTCGGCGGCGCGGCGTCCGTGGACTACAGCCCGCACCACGCGCCCTTCCAGTACTACAAGTCCACGGCCAATCCCCATCACCTCCCGCCGAAGAACGTCCGTGAGATCGGCCGGAACGGTCAGGCCAACCACAACTACGACCTCACCGACTTCCACTCCGCGCTCAAGACCGGTCATCTGCCGGCCGTCAGCTTTCTGAAGGCCGCCGAGTACCAGGACGGCCACGCGGGCTACTCCGACCCGATCGACGAGCAGCACTTCCTGGTCAAGCAGATCAACGCGATCCAGAAGTCGCCGCAGTGGAAGGACACGGCGATCGTCGTCGCGTACGACGACAGCGACGGCTGGTACGACCACGCCTACGCCAAGCCCACCAACGGGTCGAAGGACTCCACGGTCGGCTCGAACGGCAAGGCCACCGACAGCCCCGCCTGCCAGTCCGGCCCGAAGGCCAAGGGCGGCTACCAGGACCGCTGCGGCCCCGGCACCCGTCAGCCGCTGCTGGTGATCTCGCCGTACAGCAAGGCCAACAAGGTCGACCACACCCAGACCGAGCAGACGTCGGTCACCCGCTTCATCGAGGACAACTGGCACACCGGCCGGATCGGGGACTCCTCCTTCGACGCCCGGGCGAACACCCTGTCCGGCATGTTCGACTTCCGGCACCCGAACAACACCCAGGTGCTGCTGAAGCGGGACGGTTCGGTCGCCTCGGTGCACAAGGCCGGTCACTACACGACCTCGGCTCTGGCCGCCAACGCCCCGATCGTGAACGCGCTGACCACCCGGCGCCTCGCCGGGACCGGCAGCTCCGCCACTCTGCCGATGGGCTCCTCCGCCCTGCCTATCGGCCTCGCGGCCGGCGCGCTGGTGATCGGCGGCGCCTGCACGGCGCTGGTTCTCCACCGTCGCCGTACGGCGCGGACCGCCGGCTAGCCCCTGGCCGCACCGCTTGCGCCGGGTCCGCCCCCCTGCCGACAGGAGTGGGGGCGGACTTGGTCGCGTGCGCCCCGGGAAGAGGCGCGCGAGGAATAGAGCCGGGAATAAAGCGGAGCCATTCTCCGGTTCCTGTGCTCGGATGGCTGTGCCCGGACACCGCGCACAGCACAGCGACCGACCAGGGAGGCGGGTCACCGTGGCCGATGAGCAGGACCGGCGAGACGACCGGCGCGACACCATCCGGGCCAAGCCCAGCGGCAGCGCACCGGTGCCGCTGTCGGTGCTGGATCTGGCGACCGTCGGCAGCGGGCTGACCGCCGCCCAGGCGCTGCGGACCACCACCGAGCTGGCCAAGCTCGCCGAGCGCCGCGGCTTCCACCGCTTCTGGGTCGCCGAGCACCACTCCATGCCCGGTGTCGCCAGCTCCTCGCCGGCCGTGATCCTCGCCCATCTCGCCGCGCACACCGAGCGGATCCGGCTCGGCTCGGGCGGGGTGATGCTCCCCAACCACGCGCCGCTGGTCATCGCCGAGCAGTTCGGCACGCTGGAGGCGCTCGCCCCCGGCCGGGTGGACCTGGGCCTCGGCCGCGCGCCCGGGACCGACGGGGCCACGGCCGCCGCGCTGCGCCGCACCGACCGGCTGCGCGAGGGCGCGGACGACTTTCCGGAGCAGCTCGCCGAGCTGACCCGGTTCCTCGACGACGACTTCCCCGACGGCCACCGTTACGCCCGCATCCACGCGGTGCCGGGGCCGGTGCAGGGCACCGTGCCCGGCGGGGTGCAGTCCGCCGGCCGGCCCTCGGTCTGGCTGCTGGGGTCCAGCGGCTTCAGCGCCCGGCTCGCCGGGCTGCTCGGTCTGCCGTTCTCCTTCGCCCACCACTTCTCCGCGGCGAACACCGTCCCCGCGCTCGACCTATACCGCGAGAGCTTCCGGCCGTCGGCCGTGCTGGACCGGCCGTATGCCTCGATCGGCGTCTCGGCGTTGGCCTCCGAGGACGAGAAGGAGGCCTACCGCCAGGTGCTCACCGGCGCGCTGTCCATGGTCCGGCTGCGCACCGGCCGCCCCGGCCTCGTCCCGACCCCCGAGGAGACCGAGGCATATGAGTTCAGCGAGATCGAGCGCGACTTCGTCAACAGCTGGCTCGCGAATGTCGTCCACGGCACGCCGGACGAGGTCCGCGAGGGCCTCGATGGGCTGATCAAGCGGACCGGGGTGGACGAGATCAAGATCACGACCACCGCGCACGGCCGTGAGGCCCGGCTGCGCTCGTACGAGCTGATCGCGGACGCCTACGATCTGCCGACGGCAGAGGCGTAGCCGCGGAGCGACCGGGGCGGGCGGACCGGATTCCTATGTGGGCGCCGGGCAGGCGGCGATCATCGCCTGGATCCGGTCCGGCGGGACCGGGCGGGAGTAGAACCACCCCTGCCCCGTGTCGCAGCCGATCCGCCCCAGCCGCTCCGCCTGCTCCGCGCTCTCCACGCACTCCGCCGTCACCGTGAGACCCAGCCGGTGCGCGAGCTGCACCAGCGCCTCGACGATCGTCTCGTCGGCCGGATTCGGATGCTCCGCCGTCCGGAACCCCTGGACGAACGACCCGTCGAGCTTGAGCGTGGAGACCGGCAGCCGGCTCAGATAGGCGAGGTTGGAGTAGCCGGTCCCGAAGTCGTCGATGGCGATGGCCATCCCCATGTCGCTGAGCCGCTGGAGCGCCTGGAGCGGCCGGCCGGCCGAGCCCATCACCGCCGACTCGGTCAGCTCCAGCTGCAGCAGATGCGGCGGCAGCCCCGTCTCCGCGAGGATCGAGCCGACGTCCGCGACCAGATCGGAGTCCCACACCTGGCGGACCGCCACATTGACGCTGACGACGATCGGGTGCAGCGGATGCGCCAGCTGCCAGGCGCGGGCCTGGCGGCAGGCGGTCCGCAGCACCCACCGCCCGAGCGGCACGATCGCGCCGTTCTCCTCGGCCAGGGGGATGAACCGATTCGGCGACAACCGGCCGAACTGCGGATGGTCCCAGCGCACCAGGGCCTCCACGCCCCGTACGACCCCGTCGACCAGCCCCACCAGCGGCTGGTAGTCGAGGACGAACTCCTCCCGCTCGACCGCCGGCCGCAGCGTGCTGGACAGCGCCTGCCGGGTCATCCGATGGGCGTTGCGCTCAGGGTCGAAGAGGGTCCAGCGCGCCTTGCCGTCCTCCTTGGCCCAGTACAGCGTGGTGTCCGCGGCCTGCATCAGCCAGGTGGTGTGGGTGCCGGCCGCGGGCCGCTCCACCACGCCGATGCTCGCCGACACCGCCAGCCGCTGCCCGCCCACGTCGAACGGCGTCTGCAGCGCCGCCAGCACGGAGCGGGCGAGCTCGCACAGCTGCTCGGTGCCGGTGGAGTTCCGGACCAGCAGGGCGAACTCATCGCCGCCGAGCCGCGCCACCAGATGGCCGCCGGGCGCCGCGCATTCGGTGAGCCGCTGGGCGACCGCGCCGAGCAGCCGGTCGCCGACCCGGTGGCCGAGGGTGTCATTGACCGCCTTGAAACCGTCGAGATCGAGATAGCACAGCCCGATCCGGCCGGTGCCCTCGCGGTCGTAGGTGGCCGACTCCAGCGCCGTGGCCAGCCGCTCGAAGAAGAGATTGCGGTTGGGCAGCCGGGTCACCGGATCGTGCATCTGGAGGTGGCGCAGCCGGCCCTGGAGATCCCGCCGGTCGCTGATGTCCGCCATCGACAGCAGCACGCCGCGGCTGCCCGGGGCGGGCTCGACGGTGATCTCGGCCCAGAGCAGATGGCCGTCGGTGCGCTGGAGGCGCCGGGTGCAGCACAGCCGTTCGCGGCGGCCCCGCAGCACGTCCCGGTACTCGCTCCAGGTGCGCGGATCCTCGCGCAGATCGGCCAGATCCGCCGCGCTGCGGTCGGCCAGCAGGGCCGGATCGGTGCCGAGCAGGTCGCCGAGGGCGGGGTTGGCGTCGAGCACTCTTCCCTCGCGGTCGACGACGGCCATGGCCAGACGCGCGGCGTTGAAGGCGGCGCGATAGTCGCTCGGCGCGGCACCTCGGGGTGCGGCGGCCGGCGGTGCGGCGCCTTGGGACGCGGCGCCTTGGGACGCGGCGCCCGGGGGTGCGGCGCCCGGGGGCGCGTCGGGGGCGGGGGAAGGTGCGCCCGCGCCTCCCGAGAGGGGTGGAGCGCTGGGCATCGCATCACGCTCAGTGATCGTCGGCAGCGTCGCGCCGGGCGCGCGGCCCTGCCCGTCGGGGGTTCCGCTCACCGCTCGCTCCCGCGTGGCGTTTGTCTTGTCCAGGTCTGTCGTACACGTCTTGCGCATGTCTCACACCGGGTGCCGGGCAGGCCGTAAGTGCCCGCCTGAATAGGGAATCCCCGCTGGAAATGTGCCGATCATAAAGGCTCGCACCCCGGGCACTCCATCGACGTCATCGCGCTCACCGCCCCCTTGACAATGTGTTTGGTCGTATCTGTTCGACTCTGCGCGGGCCAACTGCCCCTCTGACCGATTGTGACCGTCTGTTACGTACCCGCATCGCGGCCGGTTCACTCGACCGGTCCAGCCGAACAGGGCGTACCGCGCCAATCCGGCCCAGGGTGGAGTGGGTGTTCCGACTACGCCCGGGAGGTCGACATGGTGCGTCCTCATGGACCCGAGGGGGTGCACCGCCCGCCCCGGCTGCGGCGTACCGGAGCCGTACTGACCTCGTTGAGCGCGATGATCGCGACGACCGTGGTGGCGGGCCCCGCGGTCGCGGCCGGCGCGGGCGGCCCCTGCGACCTGGAGCGCACCGGGGCGCACCACTCCGAGGGCCTGGACACCTGGAACTCCCGCTACCCCCGCCCGGCCCGCAGGCTCGACGCGGCCATGGTCTTCCTGTCCTTCCCGGATGCCAAGCCCAAGGTGACCCCCGCCCGGCTGGCCGCCGACCACACCCCCGCCACCGCCGACTTCTTCAAACGGGCCTCCTACGGGAAATTCGCGCTGCGCGTGCATCCGCAGGGGCGCTGGCTCATCATGCCCCGGCCGTCCACCGCCTACGCCATACAGCGCGACTGGAACTCCGGGCGGCGCGCCGCGTATCTGCGCGACGCCATCGCCGCCGCCGATCCGCATGTGGACTTCAGCCGCTATGACCTCGTCTATCTGGTCGCCGACCCCGATGCCCCGGGCGTCGACGCCGACGCGACCAAAGTGGTCAACTTCGAAAAGCCACTGCATGCCGACGGTATTGAGCTGCGCCGCCTGGTGACCGTTTTCGAACACCACCCGCCGGACCGCAATGTGCTGGCCCATGAGACCGGCCATGTATTCGATCTGCCCGACCTCTACCACCGGCCCAAGGACAGCGACAACAACGGCGACTGGGACACCTATGTCGGCGACTGGGACCTGATGGGCAGCCAGTTCGGAATGGCCCCCGACCCCTTCGGCTGGCACAAGTGGAAGCTCGGCTGGCTCAGCTCACGCCAGGTCGCCTGCGACCGCGCCACCGGCCCGCGCATGTACACCCTCGAACCCCTCGGCGCCCCCATGGCGTCGGGCGATGCCGCCGCCGACTCCCGCACCCGTCTGGTGGTCGTCCGCACCGGCCCCACGAGCGCGCTGGCCATCGAGGCGCGCGGCGCCTACGGCAACGACGCCGGGACCTGCACCCAGGGCGTGCTGGTCTACCGCGTACGCAACGACAAGGCCTCGGGCGACGGCCCCGTCCAGGTGCTGGACGGCCACCCCGCCACCTCCGCCTGCTGGAACGAGTCGGTCTACCCGGCGCTCGCCGACGCCCCGCTCGGCGTCGGGGACAGCCTGTCGGCCAAGGAGGAGGCCGTCCGCGTGACGGTCACCGGACGCGCGACCGGCGGCGGCTGGACCGTCCAGGTCACCCGCAGGGTGCCCTCGTGATCCATCGGCCGCGGCTGCCGGAGGGGGTGACGGGACGGATGTTCGACAGGGGAATTCCAGCGGGAAATCGTAGAACGGTCAAGAGGACTTGGGAATAATCGTATGCCGGGCGACAACGGGGTGGGAACAGCAGGGGGCGACATGATCAGGGTGCTCATCGCCGAAGACATGCACATGCTGCGCAAGGCACTGGTCGCCCTGCTGGAATTCGAACCGGATATCGATGTCGTGGCCGAGTTCTCCAGCGGAGCCGATATTCTGCCGCGCGCCCGGGAGCTCCGGCCGGATGTCGCGGTGCTCGATATCGACCTCCCGGGCGTGGACGGGCTGACGGCGGCCGCGGAGCTGCGTACCGCCGTCCCCGCATGCCGGACCATGATGCTCACCAGCCTCGGCCGCCCCGGCAATCTGCGCCGGGCCCTGGCGGCCCAGGTCTCCGGCTTTCTGCTGAAGGACAGCAGCCCGGACAAGCTGTGCGACGCGATCCGCGCGGTCGCGAAGGGCGAGCGGGTGATCGACCCGCAGCTCGCGCTGGCCACCCTGGACGACGGTCCGCAGCCGCTGACCCCGCGCGAGCTGGAGGTGCTGCGGCTGGCCTCGCAGGGCGAGGAGTCCGCACAGATCGCGGCCAGGCTGTTTCTGTCGGTCGGGACGGTGCGCAACTATCTGACGTCCACTGTGACCAAACTGAACGCCCGCAACCGGGTCGACGCCATCCGTATCGCCCGCGAGGCGGGCTGGCTCTGAGCTACGGCGGCCCGGGTCGCGCCGTCACGGCAGGACCGGGCCGTACTCCTCCTCGGCGCCGCGCTCCCGCCGGCCCGGCGGAGCGTCCCCGGACACCTCCAGCTCCGCCCGTAACTCGAACCAGCCGTCGGAGCGTACGCCCGCGCGCAGCCGCCCGCCCAGGCCCTCCAGCCGGACCTTGAGGTTGCCGATCCCGCTGCCGCCGTCCGAACTGTCGGCGCGCAGGATCGTGGACGGCTTGCCCACCCCGTCGTTGACGAGCGTCAGCCGCACCCGGTGCTCGGTCCGCCGCGCCTCGATCGCGCAGTGCTCGGCCTTGCTGTGGCGCAGCACATTGGTCAGCCCCTCGCGCAACACGCTCGCCAGCACGGTGTCCACCAGATCCGGCAGCTTTCCGCAGTCGATACGCGCCGTGGCGGTGATGCCCGCCGCGGCCAGCATCGATCTGGCCGTCTCCGCCTCCGCGAACAGCGACATCTTGCGGTAGCCGCTGGCCACGGCCCGGACATCGGCGAGCGCCTGACGGGAGGTCTGCAGAATCTCCGAGAGCTCCTGCTGGGCCCGGGAGTTCTGGCGCGGCACCAGCCGGTGCACCAGCTCACACTTGAGGGTGATGGTGGAGAGGCTGTAGCCGAGCAGGTCGTGCACATCCCGGGAGAAGCGCAGCCGCTCCTGGGCGACCGCCAGCCGGGCCAGTTCGGCGCGCGACCGGGAGACCTCGGCGACCAGCCCGGACAGCCGGGAGAGCCCGAAGACCACCAGCCCGGTCAGCGCCGTGGAGACAGTGGTGTACCCGACCTTGCCCCAGCCGTAGCCGACCTGGAACAGCAGCACATCGGTGCACAGCAGGATGGCGCCGAACGTCGGCCAGGCCAGCGCCGGGGCCAGCACCAGCAGCGAGGAGCCCGCCAGAAAGCCCGGCATGCCCAGCCAGGCCTGCTTGAAGACCGCGAACGGCAGGAAGGTCAGCACCGCCTGGAGCGCCAGCGTCCAGTGCCGGGCGCCGCCGAGGCGGGGCACGAGCCCCGGGAAGGAGTGCGTCAGCTGGAGCCCCAGCAGCGCGGTCATCGGCAGCAGCGCCAGCGTCAGCACCACCGGGTCCACGGCCTTGCCCGAGGGGTGTGCGTCGACCACGTACGTCACGGCCACGGAGAAGTAGCCCAGCAGCACGATCACCGTGATGACCACGGCCAGGCGCGGCGCCAGGGCGTCGTGATCGCGCGGCGGCTTGTTCCCGGCATCGTCGGGCAAGAGGCTCCCCTGCACTCGTCCTCCGGATGGTCGGGCCGGATTGGGTGGCTTGCCCGAGAGTATCCGATCTTTACCGGGGGTGGAGAGGCCGCGTAGAAGGCTGATGGGGTACGGAGGGTTACGAGAGATCACCGGGATCACAGGAAGAGAGGGGTCGGGTTGAGGTCCGCATAGGGCGTGGGGGCCGGCAGCCGGCCGAGCGCCACGGGCACGTCGAAGAGGCGGCCGGGGGCGAACCGGGCCCAGTGCGGGCGCAGTCCGGGCACCAGCACCTTGGCCACGGGCAGCCCGACATCCGGCCGGGTCTGGTCCAGCACCAGCAGCTCCATACCGCGCCGGCGGACCGACTCCCGTACGGCGGCCAGGGTGCCGTCGTCCCGGGAGCCGTCGTCCCGGGGGCCGGGTATCTCCCGGGGGCCGGCCGGGGCGCCCAGCGCCGGGGCGGCCGGATCCGGCGTCAGATAGGGTCGGCCGGCGGTGGTCGCGGTGCGGAACCAGCGCAGCGCCTCGGGGTCGGCCGCGCCGTAACCGCCGCCGTCGGCGCGGGCTTCGACGACCGTCGGCAGCATCTGGTTGAGCTCGGCGAAGGCGTGGCACAGCGCGGTGTGCCGGTCGAAGTGGGCGCCGAAGCCGAGCGTGATGTCCTGCGCGGGCTTGTCGGTACGGCGGGAGAGCGCGGCGACCACCGGAATGCCGAAGTCCGTGGTGAGGTCCAGGGCCCACACCTCGCGCCGCAAGCCCCGGTGGGCGCGGCGCAGTTCGGCCAGCCACGGATCGTCGAAGGCGTCGAGGTCGACGGCGGGCCTGCGGGTGCGGTTGTACCACCACAGGGCGACCGCGTCCCGCTCCACCAGCTCCAGGAAGCCGCGTACGACGGCGTCGGCCAGGGTGCCGCCCGCCGCCGCGCCGTTGGAGTCGGCCCGGCAGTAGCGGCGACCGGGGGCTTGCGGGGCGCCGTAGTACAGCAGCGCGGTGGGCAGCAGCCGGTGGCGCTCGGAGGTCAGCGACCACACCGGGGTCCAGTCGAGCTCCGCGCCCTCGTCGAACGGGTCGTGGATCCGGTGGCGCGCGGGGAGGGCCCGGTCCCGGAACTGGCGCGGATCGAGGAGCTGGACGGTGTCCGGATGCACCGCGTCCTCGGGGCCCAGATCGCGGTAGCGGGCGCGCTGACGCGGCTCGTCCCCCTGGAAATGGCCGCTGTAGTGCTCCAGGGCCTCGCACAGCGCGCTCGCCCGCGCCTGTTCGGCCGTCCGGCCCTTGCCGTGCGCGGCGGCCCGCAGCCCGGCGCGTACGGCGTCGAGGCCGTCGCGCCCGTCGAGGCAGCCGCGTCCGTCGCGCCCGTCGCGTCCGCCCAGGGGATCGGCCCCGGCGTACGAAGGGTGGCTGGCGTGGTAGCAGTTGAGGAAGGCGGGGCCGCGCGGATCGCGGCGGATCTCGGTGACCAGCCCGGTCACGGGGTCGACCAGATGCCCGTAGCGCTCCATGATCCCGTGCGGTGAGGTGTCGGCCGCGGCAGGCTCGCGCGGGGACGGCAGGGCCAGCGGCGCCCGTATCCGCGCCGCCACCAGCGCCGGATCGCCACATGCGGCGCACTGCGGGCGGCGCGCCAGCGGATGGCGCTCCACGATGGCGGTGAGGCTGTCCAGGGTGCACAGCGCCCGCTGGCCCGGATGGCGGTGTCCGGCCAGCCACTTGGCGGCCTCCAGGGCGGCCAGTTGGAGCGCGGCGGCGCGGCTCGCGGGCAGCGAGGCGGGCGGGCGCGGCACCGGGCCGGGGCGGCCGAGCCGGCGCTGGAGATACGCCTCGGCCTGCCGCCGCCGCCACAGCCGGTCGGCCAGACAGGACCAGCACGGGTCGTCGGGGGCGCCGAGGAAGGGGCCGAGCCACGCCTGGGTGCCGACCGGTTTGACGGGCAGCCAGCGGCGGCCCGCGGCGCGGTGCGCGCCATCGACGGCGGCGAGCCGTGGATCGAGGTAGTCGTCGCACACCACAAGAGTGAGTTCCATGGCGCCGTGTTGACGGGGGTCGATTTGACATATCGCGCGTCGGTACTCTCCGTCCCGGGGGCCCTGGGCCGCCGGGTGCCCGTCCGCCGCGTCCCCGTCCACGGTCCGCAGGCCCGCGGCGCGCAGCGCCCGCCCGACCTCCCGCGGGTCGGTGGAGCCGAGGGTCAGCGACGCCACGGAGGCGGCGGGAAGGGCCGTGGAGGCGGTGGCGTGGGCGGCGGCCGTGCCCAGCCCGGCCAGCTCCCAGTACGCCTCCTCGGGGCCGGGGACGCGGGTGCGCTCGCGCTCGCAGACCAGCCCCGCCGCGCGCAGCCGGGCGATCACCCGCTCGGCCTGGCCCGCGGGGACCGCGCTCGTCCGGCCCGCCGCGCGGCCGGCCTCGGTGAGGATGTGCGCGAGGTCCCGCGACCCGTCGAGCAGCGGGGCGAGCGCGGCGATGGCCCGTCCGTGCAGCGCGGTGACGCCGTGCTCGGAGACGAGATAGACGGCCTCGCCCGGCACCGGCTCGACCCGCAGATGTGGTGTGAAGCCCAGTTCGCCGGTCATGAGGAGGTCATTCGGCGCTGACGGTGCAGATGCAGATGCGGGGCGTGGGCATCGGCCGGGGGTCGTCGGTGAGGTCCTCGATGACCAGGTCGTCGTCCTCGGCCGGGGCGGCGTCGGGCTCTGTCGGGGCGGGCGTATCGGTCATCGCGGACTCTCTCATCGCCGGGGTGTGAATTTCTCATGCTGCGACTGCCCAGGACTCATACCGAGTTCGGTATTCCGGCACTGGCTGTACAGGCCCCCCACGAGCGAGGCTCTTAGATGCCTCGGTGGCAGGGCCGCGCGGCCAGGAGGCACTTGACGGACCGTTGACGGAGGTACAGGACCATGGACATCAAGGTGTTGGGGCCGCTGAGCGTCGAGGCGTGCGGTCAGTCGATCGTGCCCAGCGCGGGCAAGCCGCGGCAGATCCTTGCACTGCTTTCCGTCTACGCCAACCAGATGCTGCCGGTGCCCACTCTTATGGAGGAAATCTGGGGCACACAGATGCCGCGTAGCGCGCTGACCACGTTGCAGACCTACATCCTGCAGCTGCGCCGCAGACTGGCCGCTGCCTACGGCCCGCAGGCGCCGCACGCGTCGAAGGATGTGCTGGCCACCCGCTACGGCGGCTATGTGCTTGAGGCCCAGCCGGGCGCGGTGGACATCCATGAGTACGACAGGCTGTTGGCCGCCGGGCGGGACGCGCTCGACGCCGGGGACGATGTCCAGGCGTCCCTGCTGCTGCGCGAGGCGCTCGCCGTCTGGCGCGGCCCCGCGCTGGTGGATGTGAAGGTCGGCCCGGTTCTGGAGATCGAGCTGGCCCGGCTGGAGGAGAGCCGGCTCGGGGTGCTGGAGCGCCGTATCGAGGCCGATCTGCGGCTCGGGCGCCATGCCGAGCTGCTCACCGAGCTCACCGAGCTGACCGCCCGCCATCCCCTCCACGAGGGGCTGCACGCCCAGTGCATGGCCGCGCTCTACCGGGCGGGCCGCCCCTGGCAGGCGCTGGAGGTGTACCAGGGGCTGCGCGCCAGGCTGGTCGAGGACCTCGGGCTCGAGCCGTCGCCCCGGCTGCAGAAGTTGCAGCAGGCGGTGCTCGCCTCGGATCCGGCGCTCGATCTGGACCTGGAGGGGCATTGGCGGCGCCCGGTGCTCGACCTGTTCGCCGCGTAGTCCCGTAAGCCCTTCCGTACCCCCTCCCATCAGCTAGGAGTCCCGTAGTCCCGTAGTCCCGTAGTCCCGTAGTCCGAATCCCCCTATTCCCCTGACCCGACGTCCCCTCGTCCGGAGTCCCGCGTCAGCCGTCCCCGTCCGGCGAACCAACCCCCCGAAACGCCCGGCGCCGCCCTTCAGCCGGGCCCGCTACGGCTCCGCTGCCCGATCCCCCCGCGCGGGCAAGCGGAGCCGTAGTGCATCCAGGGCCTGTTCCTGCCATCCGCATACCAGCCCAGGGGGCGCAGTGCGCATCATCGATCTGTCCACACCGGTGGACCCCTCCGGCTGGTCGCCGGATCCCCGGAGCCGGCCGCGGTGGATCCCGCGCCCGGCCCATGTGCTCGACCTCCGTGGCGCGGACCCGCGGACCCGTACCGCAGGGATCGCGGACATCGACCGGGCGCTGGCCCGCCTCGGCTGCCGGCCGCGCCCGCTGGATGTGGTCCTGCTGCGCACCGGCGCCTCCGGCTGGGCCGGTACGCCCCGCTACTTCACCGATTTCACCGGGCTCGACGGACCGGCCACCGACCATCTGCTCGACCTCGGTGTGCGCGTCATCGGCACCGACGCCTTCAGCCTCGACGCGCCCTTCCGCGACATGATCCGCCGCTATCACGCCACGGGCGACCGCTCGGTGCTGTGGCCCGCGCACTTCGCGGGCCGCCGGCACGCCTACCGCCAGATCGAGCGGCTGGCCCGGCTGGACACCCTGCCGCCGACCGGATTCCGGGTCGCCTGCCGCCCCGCACGGACCGCGTGCGCGGGCGCCGGGGCGGGCGGGACCCGCATGGTGGCGCTGCTCGAAGAGTAGGGAGGTGCCCGGTGCGCGAGATCGACACCGATGTGTGCGTGGTCGGGGGCGGCCCGGCCGGTCTGGTGCTGGCGCTGCTGATGCTGCGCTCGGGGGCGCGGGTGACCGTGCTGGAGTGTGCCCGCGCGCATCAGCGCGAATTCCGCGGTGAGCTTCTCCAGCCCGG
The DNA here is from genome assembly GCF_040606675.1 of Streptomyces sp. NPDC005393. Lineage (NCBI taxonomy): Bacteria > Bacillati > Actinomycetota > Actinomycetes > Kitasatosporales > Streptomycetaceae > Streptomyces > Streptomyces sp. NPDC005393. Next base: position 30,683 of record NZ_JBEXFG010000052.1, read on the forward strand.
CGCGATGGCGCTGTTGGACGCGCTGGGTGTCCTCGCCGGCGCGCGGGCGCGCGGTGCCCATGAGCACGACCGGTACCGGGTCATCGACGGGGACCGGGTGCTGCTGGAGGCCGACTACCGGCTGCTTCCGGCCCCCTACGACCACATCTTGTCCCTTCCCCGCCCTCATGTGCTGGACGAACTCCTCGCCCGCTGCCGCCGGTCGCCCGGCTTCCGCTATCTGCCCGGGCGGCGGGCCGGCGATCTGGTGCGGCGGGACGGGCGAATCGCCGGGGTCACCGCCGACGGGCCGTACGGCCGCTGCACCGTGCGGGCCCGGGTCGTCGTGGGCGCTGACGGCCGCTTCTCGCGGATCCGGCGGCTGGCGGGCATCGGGGCGGGCCGCGCCGAGGCGCTCGCGCAGGACGTGCTGTGGTGCACGCTCAGCGTGCGCGGGGAGGAGTGGCCGCCGGTCCGCGAGGTGCGGGTGTTCCGCGCCGGGGGCAGCCCGGCGCTCGTGTACGGCTCCTGGCCCGACCGCGTCCAGATCGGCTGGACGCTGCCGCACCGGGGCTACCGGGACATCGCCGCGCTCGGCCTGGACCATGTCAAGGAGCGGCTGGTGCGCGTCGTGCCGCAGTACGCCGCGCTGATCCGCGAGCAGATCCGCTCGCCCTGCGACTTCAGCCTGCTGGATGTCTTCTCGGCGCGCGCCGAGCGCTGGGTCGACGACGGTCTGGTGCTGATCGGCGACGCCGCCCACACCCATAGCCCGATCGGCGCCCAGGGCATCAATCTCGCCGTGCAGGACGCCGTCGTCCTGCATCCGGTGCTGACCCGCGCGCTCGCCGAGGACGACACCGGCGCCGCCCGGCTCGCGGCCTTCGAACGGCGGCGGGGGCCCGATATCGCGGCCGTCATGCGGATGCAGACCCTGCAGAGCCGCGCGATGCTCTCCCACGGCGCGTTCGCCACCCGGGTGCGCCCCCATCTCGCGCGGGCGCTGCGCCATACGCCGCTCTACCGCAAGGTGCTCCAGCGGATGGCATACGGGAATCCGTCGATCCGCATCACCGACGACCTGGCGTACGGACGGCTGTGACGCGCGGGGTGACCATCGGCGCGATGGCGGGAAGGGTGTGCCCCACCGCGATCTCGCCAGGGATGCCGTGGCGCGGCATGCGCCACGGCCTACGTTGTGGCCATGCACACCGTTGCCGTTCTGGCCCTGGACCAGGTGATCGCCTTCGATCTGGCCACCCCGATCGAGGTGTTCTCGCGCACCCGGCTGCCGGAGGGCCGGGCCCCCTACCGGGTCCGGGTCTGCGCCCCCGCCGGCACGGTCGACGCCGGGGTCTTCGCCCTCCAGGCGCCGTACGGGCTGGAGGCCCTCGCCGACGCGGACACCATCGTCCTGCCCGGCCGCGCCGATCCGCTCGCCCCGCCTCCCGGACGAGGTGATCGACGCGCTGCGGCGCGCGGCCGCGAGCGGCACCCGGATCGCCTCGATCTGCGCCGGGGCCTTCGTCTTCGCCGCCACCGGGCTGCTCGACGGACACCGCGCCACCACACACTGGCTCGCCGGTGCGCTGCTGGCCGAGCGCCACCCCGAGGTGGACGTCGATCCGGATGTGCTCTATGTCGACAACGGCCAGTTCCTCACCTCGGCGGGCGCGGCGGCCGCTCTCGATCTGTGTCTGCACATGATCCGGCGCGACCATGGCTCCGCCGTGGCCGCCGACGCGGCGCGGTTGTCCGTGATGCCGCTGGAACGCGAGGGCGGGCAGGCCCAGTTGTTCATCGTTCACGACCAGCCCCCGTACCGCAGGGCTCGTTGCTCCAACCCGTGCTGCGGCGGATGGAGGACAACGCCGGACGCGATCTCACCCTGGGCGAGATCGCCGCCCACGTCGGCATGAGCACCCGGACCCTCAACCGCCGCTTCCGGGAGCACACCGGGACCACCCCGCTGCAGCGGCTGCACCGCGCCCGGATCCGCCAGGCGCAATATCTGCCGGAGGCCACCAGCCATCCGGTCGAGCGGATCGCCACCCAGGTCGGATTCGGCTCGCCCACCGCCTTCCGCGATCGCTTCAAGCGGGTCGTCGGCACCAGCCCGCACACCTACCGCGCCGCATTCCAGCGCACCATGGCCTGAATCCGCCACCCCTCGGGCGCGGGTCGAGGCGGACTCGAGTCACGGCGGCGACCATGGCGTTCTCAGTGGAACGACCGCGAGGAGCGCCGATGATGGACCTCGGCCTGGAGGGGCGTACGGTCCTGGTCACCGGCGCCACCGGGGCCATCGGCCGGGCCGCCGCCCGCGCCTTCGCGGAGCAGGGCGCGCGGGTGGCGCTCGCCTTCCGGCACCGTCGCGAGGTCGCCGAGGAGCTGGCCGCCGAGCTGGCCGGTCCCGACGGCGGCCGGGCCTTCGCCGTGCCGTACGCACTGGAGGACACGGCGTCGCCGCGCTGGGTCGTGGCCGCCGTCGAGGAGCGCTGGGGCGGGCTCGACGTGCTGGTGGCGAACGCATGGCGGTGGGGCGTGCGCCGGGGCCCGCACGCCCGCTTCGAGGACGTCCGGGAGGAGGACTGGCTCCCGGTCGTCGCGGACAATCTGACGCCCGCGATCCGCACCGTCCAGTGCGCCGTCGCCGGAATGCGCAAGCGCGGCTGGGGCCGGATCGCGCTCGTCTCCTCGCACCACGCGCTGGACGGCGACCGCGGCCAGGAGTTCCACGGCGCGGCCAAGGCCGGGCTGCACGGTCTGGTCCGCAGCCTGAGGTGGGACGTCGGCGCCGACGGGGTGTTGGTCAACGTCGTATGCCCTGGGCTCACGGCGGGCGAGCGAGCCGGCCTGGCCCCACCGGGCCCGGCCCGCGAGCGCGAGCTGTCCGCCACCCCCACCGGCCGGCTGAGCACCCCCGAGGACATCGCCCGCACTCTGCTCTTCCTGTGCTCGTCGGCCAACGGCAACATCACCGGCGAGACGGTGACGGTGGCGGGCGGCCGCTGACGATTCGCGTGGCGGGTCGGCCGGGTCGGGGCGCGGGCTGGTGGGGTCGGCCGGCCGCGGGTGGTGGGTTGCCGGTTCGCGGTCGCCGGTGGGGGGCGGCAGCGGGCGGCCGATGGACGGCGACCGGCCGCGGTCGCGGGTGCGGGCGGCCGGTGGACGGCGACCGGCGCGGCGGGAGTACGCGGGTGGGCCGCTCGCTGCGGCCGTCGGGGGCCGTTGCCGGTGTTCGGGCGGGCGGCCGGGGTGCTGTGGCCGTTGGCTCGTCGTCCTGTCCGTCGGCCGGGCCCGAACGGTCCGGCCTCGCTCGACCCTCCGGAGGAGACCGTGCGCGTCCTGTTCACGACCTGGGCCTCGGGGGTCCATCTCGTCCCCATGGTGCCGCTCGCGCGGGCTCTTCTCGCGGTGGGGCACCAGGTGCGGGTCGCGGTGCCGTCCGGGTGTGCGGCGGCCGTGGCCCGCTTCGGTCTGGTCCCGGTTCCGGTCGGCACGCTGCCCACGTCGGCGGTCGGCGCGGCGGGCCGCGGGCGACGGCCGCGCGAGGTCTGGCCCGCGGACTGGCCGATGCGGCCGGGCGCGCTCAGCCCGGAGCAGCACGGCGTGCTGCGGGCGATCGGCGATCAGCAGGTGCGGATCGCCGAGGCGATGACCCAGGGGCTGGTGGCCTTCGCCCGCTGCTGGCAGCCGGATCTGGTGGTGCACGACGCGAGCGCGTACGCGGGCACGGTGGCCGCGGCGGCGCTCGGGGTGCCGGCGGTCGGCCAGCTGTGGGGGAGCGCGGCCGTATTACGGCTGGACCGGCAGCGTCTTGAGGGCCCGCCGCTGCCCGGCTACGCCCGCCTGATGCGGCGTTACGGAGCGGACCCGGCCCGCGAACCGGACCTCTGGCTGGACCCCTGCCCGCCGAGCCTGGCGCTGCCCTCGCGGGCGCGGCGGCTCCCGGTGCGCTTCGTGCCGTACGACACGCCGCACGCCACACCGTACGAGCCGTATGAGACACCACGCCCCGAGCCGCGCGCCGCGGCGTCGAACGGTCGGCGGCCTCCCGGCCCCTCGCGGTCCGCGCCCGCGCGCATCTGCGTCGCCTGGGACGACCCGACCGGCCCGCCGGACGCCGTGCGGGCGGCCCTGCGCGCGGCCGAGGCGCGGGGCGTCCAGGTCGTCCGCGTCGGGAGTGCCGCCGGGCGGCGGGCGCCTGCCGGGCCGCTGCACCGGGTGCTGCCGGGCTGCCGGGCTGTGGTGCACCAGGGCGGCGGCCCCGCCGTGCTGACCGCCGCCGTCGCCGGGGTGCCGCAGCTGATCGTCGCGCCCCGTCTCGAACAGCAGCTCAACGGGGCGCGGCTGGCCCGGGTGGGCGCCGGGGTGTATCTGCCCGCCGATGTCCTCGACGGATCGCCGCGCGGCGCGGGCGCCCGGCTGGCCCGGGACCTCTTCGCGCTGCTGGAACAGCCCTCGTACGGCACCGCGGCGCGCACCCTGCGCCGGGAGGTGCTCACGATGCCCGGCCCGCGGGAGGCGGTCACGGCGGTGGCCCGGCTGGCGGACCCGGCCGCCGGATCGCGGCGCGAGGGGGAGTGACGATCACCCTCGCATGCGAAAGACCCCTCACCGAGGTGAGGGGCCTTTCGCTGTCTGTGCGCCGCCAGGGACTCGAACCCCGGACCCGCTGATTAAGAGTCAGCTGCTCTAACCAACTGAGCTAGCGGCGCCTGCCGACGTAGAAGACCTTAGCACCCGGATCCGGCGGAGTGAAAATCCATATCCCTCAGCCCGGAAAGACGGCGGGTACGCTGGTCACAGCCGTGGCGCCATGATCGGAACCGACCGTGCGGGCCGCCCTCACACACGCCCACAGCAGCACCTCGGGACCGGGCAGCCAGGGGCTGCGGACATCGGGGGCGACCAGCCAGCGCGGGCGCGGCGCCGAGGCGGGCTCCGCCGGGGCGGGATCGAGCGGAAACAGCGGCGGGACGGTCACCGCGTCCCCCCACCCGTAGCAGAGCAGCGGGGGAGCGGCGGCGCCCCACTCCTCCCAGCCGAGCAGCGCGGGCAGCCGCTGGGCGGTCCCCGGCGTGGCGAACAGCATGACCCGGCCGCCCTGCGCGGCCACCGGTCCGGAGCCGGGGCCGTCGGTCCATAACCGGCTGACGACCCGGCGGCCGAAGAGCGCGTCCATGCTGACCACGTCGAACGCCGTGCCGCACGGCAGTGCCACGGCGGCGGCCGGGTGCTGGGCCCACAGCGCCTGCACACCGCGAGGGGAGGGGCTGGCCGAGGCGAGCCAGTCCGCGCCGGCCGGGGTGACGTACGCGGCGGTGTGATGTGAGTCCCGAGGCAATCTGCTCATGTTTCCACCCTTACGGCCGACAGGGAGGGCGTAGGCGGATGAGACAAAACCGGGACATGGCGGGGCGGCAGGGGGTATCTTCCACCTGCATATGCCCCGGGCTCATGATCGCGACGGTGCACCACCAGCTCATCAGCCTCTCTCGTACCGTGTCCGTATCGCATCCGCCCATCAGTCCGGCAGCTCGCCGCTCCGCATCAGCTCGCGGCCGAACTCGACCATCTTCGTGGCGTAGTCCTCCGTCCACTCCGCCCGCTCGGCGATCACGGCCGTGGTGAGCCGGTCGAACCGCCTCGGGTCGGCGAGCTGCGCGGCCGCCATCGCCTGGAACTCCATGGCACGGTCGGTCGCCGCGCGGAAGGCCAGCGCCAGCTCGGTGGAGCGGGTGAGCAGCTCACGCGGGTCCTCGATCGACTCCAGGTCGAAGAAGTGCGCCTCGTCCGTGACGGCGGCGGCCGGTTCGAAGAGCAGTGCGGCGGGTCTACGCCGCCGGGGCGCGGCGCCGTGCGGGCCGTGAGCCGGATCCGGCTCGGGCATGTGATCTCTCCTCCTGAGTCGCGAGACCGTTCGGTGCGCGGTGCGTCTTGCTGTCCATTGTCGCGCGCGAGGCAAGAGCGCCCCTGCCACACGCCGTCGACCTGGGGTCTCTCCCCACCCCACCGCGTCCCGAACCCTGGCCGGGCTCCACGCGGCCGCCCCTCGGCCGGAGGCGCACCTTACGGTCGTCGCCACTCCACCCGGTGTTCGTCCAGATGGGCCAGCACCGCGTGATTGGCCTCCCAGCCGTCCGGAAACTTCACCGTCACCCCCAGCTGCACCGGCTCCGACGACGGATGCTCGTCCAGCAGCTCGGCGACCCCGGCCCGGCAGACCACCACACACGCGTGGCGATGCCGCGACGCCAGCACGCACAGCCGCCCCGTCTCCAGATGGAAGGCGGTCGCGTCCGGCCGGCCCGACAGCGGGTGGAGGACGACCGTGACATCGAACTCACGCCCTTGGAGGCGGTTGGCCGTATCGACGGTGACCCCGGACACCCCGAGCCCCGTGAGCGCCGCCCGGACCGCCGCCGCCTGGTCCCGGTGCGCGGTGCCCACCGCGATCCGGTCCGCCGTCAGCGGCACCGGCTCGTCCGAGCGCTCGCTGACCGCCGCGCCGCCCCGGTCCAGCAGCCGCCGCACCACCCGGGCCACGGCCGCCACCGCCTCCGGGTCGGTGCGCGGCGTACGCCGGGCGGGCAGCTCCAGCAGCCCCCAGCCCGACGCCGCGGCCTCGTCCAGCACCCGGTCCGGGCTCGAGCCGTCGGAGGCGACCCCGAAGCTCAGCCGCCGCTGGCCGTGGTCGGTGCCGCTGCGGAAGGGGGTGTACGGATAGAACGCGTTCGAGACCAGCGGCGCGGCCGAGGCGGGCAGCCGCCAGGACACCGGCAACCGGTGCTGCGGCAGCTGCGGGTTGTGCGCGAGCAGTGTGGTCACCGCGCTCGCCGAGGGATCGTAGGAAAGCCCCGCCCACTGGTCCGCGCCCACCACGCTGAACGGGTCGAGCTGCCCCGGGTCGCCCACGAACAGCGCCCGCTCGAACAGCCCCGCGACCGCCAGCAGCGCGTCCGAGCGCATCTGGTACGCCTCGTCGACGATCGCGTGCTGCCACGGCTCCACGTTCTTCACATGCGCCCACTTCGCGGCGGTGGAGACGACGATGCCGAGCCCGGCCAGATCCGCGATCTTGGCGGAAGCACGGACCGACGGATGGCCGTCGAGCACCGGGTCGTACGGATGCGGATCGCTGCTGTGCAGCCGCCCCACCGGAAGATCCGGGTCCGCCGTGGCCAGCCGGTCCACCAGATCGTCCACCTGGGCGTTGGTCTGCGCGACCACCATCAACGCCCGCCCGGCGGCGGCCAGCTCACGCGCCGCCCGCACCACGAGCGTCGACTTGCCCGCACCGGGCGGGGAGTCGACGACGACGCCGCGGTGCGCACCGTGCAGTGTGTCCCGCAGGATCGCGTCGGTCGCCCGCGCCGCGGCCACCGACGGGTCGAACGGCTCGCCCTCCCGGGCGCGGGCCGTCCGGTCCGTGCCGATCACAGATAGTCCTCCTCGGTCACGGAGTCGGGGTCGGGCCTGGAGGTCCGGGCGGCGGCGTCCGGCGGGCCGCCGTGGGTCCACGGTGTGCTCTCCGGATCGGGCAGCTCCGGGCCGCCGCGCGGCGCGTGCTCGAAGAGCGTCCAGCACACCGCGTCGCCCTCGACGGGCACCGAGCCCGGCTCCGGGGTCTTGCCCCGGCCCATCCCGCCGGTCAGCCGCACCACCAGCGCGCCGGGGCCCGCCTCATCCGCGAACTCCCCGGTCTGCGTCCTGCCATCGGCCATCACCCGGTGCAGCTTGATCTGCTCGGCCAGATGCGGGCGGTCCTCCGTACGGACGGTGACCAGCGGGCGCGGCCTGGGCACCTTCGCCTCCGACCAGGCCATCACCACCTCGGTGACCTCGCCCGCGAACGCCTCCCCGGCCAGCCGCCGCCCGGCCATGACCAGCGGATCGTCCAGCGCCTCCTGCGCCTCCAACTGCGCCTGCGCGGTCTCCCGCGCGGAGAGCTTCTGCGCCGCCGTCACCGCGTCGTCCCGCTTCGGCTGCGGCGGCTCGCCCGCCCGCACCCGGTCCCGGTGACCGGTGTACGACCAGCGGTCACGCTTCCAGCGGTCCGCCACCCGCGCCCCCTCCGGAACGGCGCGCAGCAGGTCCACGCCGTGCCACAGCGCATCCCAGGTGGGCCGCAGCTGTGACTCGATCAGCGCGCGCAGCTCCGCCTCGGCGAGCCGCAGCCGCGCCTGCGCGCCGGCTCTGCCCCCGGCCACCTCGGCGCGCGCCGCGTCATAGCGGGACATGGCCGGTGCCAGCAGCTTGTTGTCGAAGGCGGGGTCGGTGGCCGGGCCCGCGGGCGGGCACAGCAGTTGTCCGTGCCCGTCCCGCGCGGACTCCGCCCGCAGCGCCGCCTCCGCCCCCGGCACGCCCTCCGGCGGGTCGATCCAGCCCAGCAGCGAGCCCAGGTGCTGATCCTCCAGATTGCTCTGCCCGGTCGCCCAGTGACGGCTCAGTAGCTCGGTCAGCGACAGCAGCAGACACGATCCGGGCACCCGCGACCGCTCGCCGTAGTGCGTCAGCCACCGGCCGAGCAGCGGCACCCGCGCGGGGGCCGGAAAGGGCGTCTCCGGATCCTGCTCGGCCGTCCGCCGGAACCGCATCGAGCGGCCCAGCAGCCGTACGTACGCGACGCCCGCGGCGCTCGGCACCAGCAGCTGCGGCGCGTCCGTGCACAGCTCGACCTGGACCGGCACCTTCTTCCCGGTCTCCGGGTCGGTCTCCTTGCGCTCCTCCAGATCGACCTCGTCCGCGTACGAGTCGAGATACGGCAGCATCTCCTCCGCCAGATCGGCGAGGAACGCGAACCGCAGATCCCGGTTGCGCGGCTGCGCCACGACCAGCAGCCGCGGCGCGTCCCGGTCGGTGCCCACCAGCGCCCCGAGCGGCGCCCCGGCCTCACCGGCGGTGGTCAGCGGGACGAACGCCAGCGGCCGCTCGGACAGATGCCGGTGCCGCACCGTCGCGACCGGCCGCGCCCGCCCCTCCCGGACGGCCTCCATCCGGGCCAGCGCGGTGATCAGCGACATGCCGCCGCCTCATGCGACGCCAGGGCCTCGGCGCGCAGGGCCGCCGCGCGGCGCAGGGCGTCCACGGCCGGGTCGCCGGTGGGCTCCGCCCCGGGGCCCGTGGCCTCGCCCAGGGCGGCCGAGAGGACGGCCTCCACCGTCGTCAGCCCGCCCAGCTCGCCCCGTACGCCGCGGCCCAGCGACTCGACGGCGCCCGCCGCGCGGGACCGGGCGCGGCAGTGGGCGGCCAGCTCGCAGGTGGACAGGCACTCGGGCGCGTACGCCGCGTCCACCGCCTCGACGGCGGCCGTCAGCTCCTCGGCCGGCCGGGTCGGCGTCCGGCCGTCGTCCGTGAGCCGCAGATCGAAGGTGATGCCCTCGGGGAGGGCGGCGGCGATCTCCTCGATCCGGGTGAGCCGGATCAACTGCCGCCGGGTGACGGCCAGTTGCTTGCGCACATCGACGAGTTCGGCGGTCGGCAGATTGGAGAAGTCCTTGGGGCAGACCAGCAGTACTTCATGGCGCACCCGGGCCCGGACCGGCGTCTTGGATGTCTTGGATGTTGCCGGTGTGTCGGGTGTGTGGGATGTCTCGGGTGTCGCCGGTGTGTTGTGTGCGTCCTGGGCGTCCTTCTCGGCCTCCGGCGGCTCGCCGATCAGGGCCGCCACCCGCTCCAACGCGAGCGTGTACACCGCCAACTGCCGCGCCGCCGCCCCCACCTTGGCCGGGTCCGCCGAGCCGTCCACCATGGGGAAGGACTTGATCTCGATGACCGTCCAGGACCCGTCGGGGTGCACCACGACCGCGTCCGGCTCCAGGAAGGCGGGGGAGCCCGCCACGTCCAGGCTCACCATCGGATGGTCCAGCAGCGCCCACCGCCCCGCCGCCGTGGCCTCCCTGAGCGCCAGCGCCGTACGGGCCGTACGCCCCTGGGGGCCGGTGGCCGTCAGATCGGGGGTCGCGGCGGCGCCGGGCTCGTGCGCGGCCGAGCCGTCGCGCAGCCGCTCGTGCAGCAGCCGCAGCAGCTCCTCGCCGCGGTCCGCCTTGACCCGCGCCTCGAAGGAGTTGCCGCGCTGGTGCGCGAACTGCGACTGGCCGAAGGCGGCGGGGGCTCCCAGCGCCCGCGCGAGCGCCCCCTTGTCCACCCCGGCGCCGTCCAGCAACGCGCGGCGGCGGCAGCCCGGGTTGGCGGCCAGCGCCGCCAGCGCACGGGCGTCCATCGGCTGGGGAACGGTGGCCGGGCCGCGCAGCTCAGCGAGCCGCTGCCGCAGCCCCGTCACCGGCCGCGGGCGTGGTGCCGTCGTCCGCTCCGGCCGCCTGGTCGGCGCCTGTGCCGGCACCGGCACCGGCTCCCCGGCCGCCGTCGCCGACGACGGCGGCGTCCGTACGTTGCCTGTCCGCGCCCCTGCCCTGCTGTCGGGGGATCCGTTCCCGTTCACGCGCCGAAGTCTCGCACTTGTCACTGACATTCGTGGCCGCACCGCCGTTTCCGGCGACGGCGGCGGCCGTGGGGGCGGTCGTCGGCGCGGGTGTGGCGGCAGCCGTGGAAGCGGTCGTGGCGACGGCCGCGCGCGCCGGGCGGAAGCGGGCGCGGAGCCCGTCCGCGAGCCGTAGGACGGGCCGCGAGAGCAGCGCCCCGAGCGCCATGGCGGCGACACCGGCCGCCGCGTCGAGGAAGTAGTGGTTCGCGGTGCCCATCACCACGAGCGCGATGCCCAGCGGATAGGCGACCGCGGCGGTCATCGCCCACACCGAGCGCCCGTGCCGCCACAGCGCCACCCCGCACCACAGGGCCCATCCCACATGGAGGCTGGGCATCGCCGCGTACTGATTGGTCAGCCCGCCGAGCCCGCGCGGCGCGCTCGCCTCGCCGCCCCACCAGCCGTACGAGCGGTACTGCGCCATTGTGTCGACGAACCCGTGGCCCGCTTCCAGCAGCCGCGGCGGGCACGTCGGCATCAGCGTGAAGCCGACCAGCCCGATGATCGTGGAGACCAGCAACGCGGTGCGCAAAAAGCGGTAGTCGGCCGCCTTACGGCGCTTCCACAGCCACACCAGGACCGCCGGGGTGGCCACATAGTGCAGTGAGGCATAGGCGAAATCCGCCGGTATGCCTATCGCGGCATGGGCCGTGAAGACGTCGTTCAGCGGTGACTCGAAATCGATGTTCAGCCGCCGCTCGAAGTGGAGGATGGCCAGACCGTGGTCGACGGCGGTGGACACATCGCCGCGGGCCATCAGCCGACCGGTCGAGTACGCGGCGTACACCACCGCTATCAGCGGCAGTTCGGTCCACCAACGGGGCCGACCGCCCTGTGCTGCCAGGGCACGCGGCGCGGTATGGGGCATCCGGACGTTCTCCAAAGTTCAGGCGGCCACAACAAGGCGCGCGGTCAACCGTACGGTGTAGGCGAGGCGAACCGCGCACCGCCCCCGAGATGCCCCCGGCCGCGGAGGGGCGCCCGCTGCTGGTACCCCCCCGGCAGACAGATGCGCGACGGGGAAGACGCCGGGACCGCCCCGGAGGTTGCCTCCCGTTCAGGTGCGTGATGATGGAAGGACGGCGGACAGACCTCGGCCTGTCCCCGCGCATGCAGAAAACCGCAGGCAGCGGCGTGTAATGGCGCAGGCTGCGCACGGCGGTGCGACTCCGGTGAAAGGCAGTACCCCATGGCACCACGCATCCTCCTGGCCCGGCATGGACAGACGGAGTGGTCGCTCTGCGGGAAGCACACCGGCCGCACGGACATTCCGCTGCTCGAGGAGGGGCGGCGCGGCGCCGAGCTGCTCGGCCGGCGGCTGCACCACGCGCCGTGGGCCGGGCTGCCGGACGTCGAGGTGCGCACCAGCCCGCTGTCGCGCGCGAAGGAGACCTGTCGCCTCGCCGGCTTCGGCGACCGGGCGCGCGAGTGGGACGCGCTGCTGGAGTGGGACTACGGCGCCTACGAGGGGCTGACCCCCGACGAGATCAAGGCCACCCGGCCCGGCTGGCTCATCTGGCGCGACGGCGTCCTTGACGGCGAGTCGCTCGCCGGGATCACGGCGCGGGCCGACGCGGTGGTGGAGTGGGCGCGTTCGGCCGACCGCGATGTGCTGGTCTTCGCGCACGGCCACATCCTGCGGACGCTGGGCGCGCGTTGGCTCGGTTACGACGCCTCCTTCGCGGCCCGGATCCGCCTCGACCCGACGTCCCTGTCGATCCTGGGCTGGGCGTACGGGGAGCCGGCCATCGAGCGCTGGAACGACACGGGTCATCTGGCCTGAGGCGGCGCGCCCGTCGCTGCCGCGGTCACGGTCACACCGGACACGGGCGCCCGGCCGCCTCGAAGCGGGCCAGGAAGTCCGCGACGGGCGCGTTGTGCCCGTACGGACGCAGTACGCGGGCCGTGTCGTCGAGCATCCGGCGGATACGGCCGGACTTCACCTGGTCCAGCAGGCCCAGCGCCCGGCCCGCCGCGGCCGCGGCTGCGTCGGGCGCCCCGTCCGCCACGAGATCGCTCGCCAGCTCCGCGGTGAACAACGCGATATTGCGGGCGAAATGGGGGCTTTGGAGAAGGACCGCGCGGCGGGCGTGGTCCACCGCACGCCCCCAGTCGCCCAGCGCCGACCAGCACTGTGCCTCCAGCCCTTCCAGCTCGGCCTCCCCGAAGAAGCTCATCCACTCGGGATCGGCGTCCGAGGGCCCGCGCCCGAACAGCGCCTGCGCGCGCAGCAGCGCCCGCTCACAACTGCCCCGGTCGGTCAGCCAGGCCCAGCCGCCCGCCTCGCGCAGCGCCAGCAGCGACAGCAGCCGCGGCGAGGAGAGCCGCTTGGCGACCCGCTGCGCGGCCTGGGCCGCCCGCACCGCCTCGCGGGGGCGCCCCGCGTCGCGGGCGAGAAACGCGGTGTTGCAGAACGCGTGCGCCTCCAGGGCGGGGTCGCCCGAGACGCGTGCGGTGGCGAGGGCCTCGGCGTAGTGCGAACGCGCGTCGGAGAGACGGCCGGAGTCATGGGCCAGCCAGCCCACCGAGATGGCCAGCTCCCCGGCGCCCGCGAACAGCCGCTCGGCGACGGAGCGGCTGTAGCCGCCCGCGTCGAGCAGCGCGTAGGCGGCGCTCAGCGGCTTGGCGGTGTACGCGTAAAGGGTGTCCGCGCCATGCCGGTCGTCCAGCACCCGGATCCGCCGTACGGCCTCCTCCACGGCGGCGGCCTCGGCCTCCCCCACCCGCCGGGCCCCCACCCCCGCGGCCACCGCGGCCGCCCCACCGGTCACAAACGCACGCCGTAGCAGTTCGCTCTCCTCAAAGACGTCGATGCCGGGGCCTGACGGGGAGCCATACGCCCCGGCCCCACGGTCGGGGCCGCCCCCGTGGCCGGCCCCGAACCCCGCCCCGGCCGCGGCGCCTAAACCGCCGCCGGTAGCCGGCCCCGGTCCGCCCCCGCCGCCGGGGCCGGTGAACCCGCTGCCGATAGCGGGCCCCGTCCCGGCTGCCGGATCTTCGGGGCCGCGCCCGGTGGGGCTGGGGTCGGTCGCCGGGTCTGACCCGCTGTCAGGCTCGGTGGGTCCGCACCCATGGGGTGCGTGGTCTACGTGGCTGCCCCGGCTGGGCTCGGGTGTGGTTGCGGCCGTGTCAGTCGGGTCGGTGCTGGGGCCTGGTGCGCCCGCCGGGCCGGGGTCGGTCCCGCCGCGCGCCGGACCCGAGCCGCCGCCGATAGCGGGCCCCGTCCCGGCTGCCGGATCTTCGGGGCCGCGCCCGGTGGGGCTGGGGTCGGTCGCCGGGTCTGACCCGCTGTCAGGCTCGG
>NZ_JBEXFG010000053.1:0-27925 GCF_040606675.1 Streptomyces sp. NPDC005393
TCGGCACGTCCAGCCCAACGATCCACAACCCGCCGAGACACCGGCCACATCATCAGTTCATCCGAATCGGTCATGTGCGGAGGATCGGGCTAGCCGACGCCTCGCTGTCGCAGAAGTGGCTGCCGAGTCGCGCACCTTGCCATCGCGGTACCTGACTCCTGAGGACCTGGTGTCGATGTTCGACCTGCCCAGCGTTGAGACGGTCTACCAGTGGCGCCGCAAGCGCACCGGTCCGCGCGGCTTCCGGGTCGGCCGACATCTGCGCTTCGACCCCGTGGACGTCCGGGCCTGGGTCGAGTCCCTGCGGGAAGGGGCTGCTGCCTGATGGCCGGGCATATCCAAGACCGCTGGTACAGGACCGAGACCGGCCGGGACGGGAAGGTCCGCAAGGTCAAGACCGAACGCTACGGATCAGGGCTCCGTTACCGCGCTCGCTACGTCGGTCCGGACGGCACGGAGAAGTCCAAGAGCTTCCCCGACCGGCAGAAGCGGCTTGCCGATCAGTGGCTCGCACACGTCGAGGCGGATATGGCGCGTGGGCAGTACATCGACCCCCGCGCCGCTCGGATCACCTTTCAGCAGTACGCCGAGCGCTGGGTGGCCACTCAGGGAGCCGACCCGAACACGCAAGCCTCGATGGAGTCACAGCTCCGGTTGCACGCCTTCCCGCACCTGGGCACTCGTCCACTCGGCTCCTTCCAGCCTGCCCATGTCCGGGACTGGGTGCGTCAGCTCCAGGAGAACGGCGTCCGGGGGTCGTATGCTCGGACGATCTACTCCAACGTGCGTGCCGCTCTCAGCGCGGCCGTGGACGACGGACACCTTCCCCGGAACCCGTGCGCCGCCCGCTCGGTCCGGCCGCCGACCGTCGACACGAAGCGTGTGATCCCGTGGACGCCGGAACGACTCTTCGCCGTCCGGGCCGCCATGCCGGAGCGCTATCAGACCATGGTCGACCTGGGCGGCGGCTGCGGGCTCCGTCAGGGCGAGATCCTCGGCGTCGCCGTCGACGCGATCGACTTCGAGTCGGACGCGCTCCATGTGGTCCAGCAGCTGAAGCTGAGCCGCAGCAAGGCCGTGTTCGCCCCGCCCAAGGGCGGCAAGCTCCGGGACGTACCGCTACCCGGACCGGTCGCCGACGCGCTCCGGGAGCACATGAAGCGGTTTCCGCCGATCGAGATCACCTTGCCGTGGAAGGTGGCCGACGGTCCCCCGGTGACCAAGCGACTGATCTTCACTGGGCCGCGTGGGGGGCACGTCTGGCGCACATCGCTCAACGAGGAGGCGTGGAAACCGGCGCTGGCCACCGCCGAGGTCATCCCGGTGCCCGAGCGAGGCCAGCCGTACGCGGAGTCACGCGAGAACGGCATGCACGCTCTGCGCCACTTCTACGCGTCCGTGCTCCTGGACGCCGGGGAGAACATCAAGGCTCTCGCCGAGTACCTCGGCCACTCCGACCCCGGCCTGACGCTCCGCGTATACGCGCACCTCATGCCGTCCAGCCAGGAGCGCACTCGCAAGGCTGTCGCTGCCGTCTTCGACACGGCCCAGTCGGGACCGTCCCGCACCTGACGGCCCAGAGACGGCCCCAGCACAGCGACAAGCCCCCTACTCGCGGAGAACCCGCAGGTAGGGGGCTTGATCAGTCGGAGTTACTTCTTCTTGCCCTGGTTCTTGACCGCCTCGATGGCGGCCTTCGCGGCCTCCGGGTCGAGGTAGGTGCCGCCCGGGTTGAGGGGGCGGAAGTCGGGGTTGAGCTCGTAGGAGAGCGGGATGCCGGTGGGGATGTTCAGGCCCGCGATGTCGGCGTCGGAGATGCCGTCGAGGTGCTTGACCAGGGCGCGCAGCGAGTTGCCGTGGGCGGCGATCAGTACCGTCCGGTCGGCGAGCAGGTCCGGGATGATGCCGTCGTACCAGTACGGCAGCATGCGCTCGACGACGTCCTTGAGGCACTCGGTGCGCGGCCGCAGTTCCGGCGGGAGGTTCGCGTAGCGCGGGTCGTCGCTCTGGGACCACTCGGAGCCGTCCTCGATCGGCGGCGGCGGGGTGTCATACGAGCGGCGCCAGAGCATGAACTGCTCCTCGCCGAACTCGGCGAGGGTCTGCGCCTTGTCCTTGCCCTGCAGCGCGCCGTAGTGGCGCTCGTTCAGCCGCCAGCTGCGGTGGACCGGGATCCAGTGGCGGTCGGCGGCCTCGAGGGCGAGCTGCGCGGTGCGGATGGCGCGCTTCTGGACGGAGGTGTGGACGATGTCGGGGAGCAGGCCGGCGTCCTTGAGCAGCTCACCGCCGCGGACTGCCTCCTTCTCGCCCTTCTCGGTGAGGTTGACGTCCACCCAGCCGGTGAACAGGTTCTTCGCGTTCCACTCGCTCTCGCCATGGCGGAGGAGGATCAGCTTGTACGGTGCGTCGGCCATGTGGTTGAGACTACTTGACCGGGCGCAGACGGTCGGTGGGGGCGGGCAGCAGGGAGGCGATGTCGATGCTCGACAGCGCGGGTGTCGGCAGGTGGTACGAGGGGGTCGGCAGGCGGAAGGTCGGGACCGGGGCGGGGGCCGGGCTGTAGCTGTAGGCGCTCCCGGGCTGCCGCGTCCACCGGGTCACGGGAGTGCCGGGGTAGGCCGGCTCGTCGCGGTTGGCCCACAGCGCGTAGGACAGGCCCGTCATTCCCAGCAGCACGGTGAGCGCCAGCGCCCGGGTCGCGGTGATGCGCCGGCGGGCGGGACCGGTCACCCCGGGCGCGATGCTGACCTGCTTGGGCTCGTCCCGGGGTGCGCCGCCGTCCGTCGTGCCCCGGGCGGGCGGGAGCGGGGCGCGTTCGTCCACCCCCAGGGCGGCGAGGTGCAGGCCGAGCCGCTGGGTCTGGCCGGGCAGCCGTACGGCGGTGTCGGCCCAGGTGCGGATGGTCTCGGGGGCGATGCCGTCGGGCAGTACGAGGGTGCCGGGGCCGGTCCAGTCCATCGTCCAGTACGCGGTGGAGCGGGCGACCAGCTGCGCCCCGATCAGGACGGCCAGGGCGTCGGCAAGGGGGCCGAGCGGGTCCCGTTCGGCCCGCTCGTCGGCCGGCAGGAGGGAGTTCAGGGCGCGGGCGAGCGGCATCCGGCGGCCGCTGTCCAGCAGCCGCAGCACCCGGTGGACGGTCAGCGCACCCGGCTCCGTCCCGGGCCTGCCGACTCCCTCGGCCTTCTCGACCGTACGCACCGCCTCGGCCAGCGGGGTCAGTGCCCGCGTCGCCCGGTGTTCGGCCAGCAGGCCGAGCCAGTCGCGCCAGGGCAGGCTCGTCCCCGCCCGGCGGAGCAGGGCGCGGCCCAGCTCGGCCGCGTACCGCGACGGTACGGCGAGGGGTGCGGCGGTGCGGCCGTCCGGGTGGGCCTGGGGCGGCCGGGCCGGGAGGCGCTTCAGCCGGCCGAGGCGGGTGGCCAGGTCGGGATGCGGGTCGTCGGGGTCGGCGGGCCGCTCCGCCACCCGCTCCCGCAGGGCGGCCAGCGGCTCCCGCAGTTCGGGGGCCTGGACCAGCTGGGCGAAGACGCGGAAGGGGTCGTCGGGTACGCATCCGTACGCCCGGCGCATCGGGGTGAGGAAGTCCGCCAGGAACTCCCGCCACGCCTGTTCCAGCGCGGCCGTGGAGCGCAGCGCGTCGGCGACGGTCCCCGCCCCGGCCACCTTGGCGGCCTCCCGGTCGGCCTCGATCTCCTGCCGCCGGCGGACCGGCCGGGTGAGCCAGCGGAAGACGCGCGTATAGAGGCCGAGGAGCAGCCGCGGGCCGCCCGCGTACATCCGCACCAGGTCATTGGCGGCCGACGCGTCCTGGATGGCCTGTCGTGCGGCGAGGAGCCCGGCAGTACCGCGGTGGGCGAGGGCGCCGAAGCGGTTGTGGCGGCGGGAGAAGTGGCCCAGCTCATGGGCGAGGACGGCGCGCAGCTCGGCGGGCGGCAGGCCCGCCAGCAGGGGCAGGCCCAGGTGGAGGGTGCGTCCGCCGGGCGCCAGGCCGAGGAACGAGGCGTCCTCGGTGACGGACGCGTTGACCTCGGCGGTCAGCCGGATGTGGTCGGGCGGCCGGGTGCCCACGGCCAGGGCCAGCTCCTCGACCGTGGCCCAGAGCGCGGGCGCCCCGCGCCGGCTGACCCACACCGTGTCGTCGCGCGGGGCGGCGGGCCGCGCGGTGCGGATCACCGCCCACACCATGCCGACGACGATCGGAGCGAAGGCGGCGCACACCAGGATGACGTTGGTCGGGGGCGTGGTGGCCGCCGGCGATCCGGCGCCCCATAACGCCAGCACCAGAAAGGCCGCCCACAGCAGTACCATCACCGCGACCAGGGCGTAGAAGCCGGCGAGCAGCGCGAGGGCCAGTACGGCGCGGGCGGCGGCGATCATCGCCGCCTCCGCTGATCGGCGCTCAGACCGTCCAGCAGCCACTCGGCGGCGCCGCGCAGCGCGGCCGACAGCGGGTCGAGCCGGTCGGTGCTCAGCAGGAGCTCGCCCTCCCGGCCGAGCTCCGGGGAGACGTCGAGCAGCAGGCTCAGCCGGGCGCGGGCCTTGTGGAGATTGCTGCCGACGCTTCCGGTGGAGATCCCGAGTTCGCCGGCGATCTCCTGGTAGCTCATGCCCCATACGGAGTGCATGACGACCACCTGGCGCTGGCGCGGCGGCAGGGTGCCGAGCGCCCGCAGCGCGGCCAGCGCCTCCGCGGTCTCCTCCACGGTCGCGGTCGTGGCGGCGGGGACGGTCAGCTCGACCGGCTTCCAGCGGAACCACCAGCGGCGCCCGTCGCGTGAGAGCTTGTGCCGCATGGTGGTGGTCACCCATGCCTCCGGCGAGGCGTACGTCCTGACCTCCGACCAGCGGTGCATCGCCTCGATATACGCCTCCTGGACGGCGTCCTCGGCGTTCTGCCGGTTACCGCTGAGCATCACCGCGCGGGCGGCCAGCCAGGGGTAGGTGCGGGCGTAGAACGCGTCGAACTCCTCGTCGCGTGTGGCCTCCTCGACCGTGTCACTCATGCCCGCCCCCGCCCTGTCCGCCCGGACGCCGTACGGTCAGCGCCGCGCCGTCGGCACGGTGGTCGGTGAGCACCGTGCCCGGCCCCGACCTGTTCAGCAACTCGACCAGCATGCGCGCCCGGACCCGTTCGCCCGAGCGCGCCGCCAGCCAGCGGATGACGTCCCCCATCAGCCGTAGCACCCCCACCGTCACGACCGTTGTCACCATCAGCCATGGATTGTCCATGAACACCGTAATGTCTCCTCTTCATGGTTCCCGGCTGACGCCGGTTCACCATGAAGAGCCCTCATGGAATGATTTTCTTCACCGCGACTTCGGAGAACTTCGCGCCGTGCCCGGGGCCCGTCAGCGCAGCGACTCCTCGCGGCGCAGCTCCCGCAGCCCGGCGATGAGTTCGGCATCGTCCTGCAGGAGCCGCCACGCTTCGAGCGAGGCGCCGCTGGCCCGGGTGTGGTACGCGAGGGGCAGCGCCACGAAGAAGTCCAGTGGCAGCAGCGGTTGCTGATCCTCCGACGGTTCGTCCGGGGCCGCGGGCCCCGCGGGCAGGCAGTGCAGGCTTCCGATCGCGCGCCCGGCTTCGTGGGCGAGTTCGTCGCTGAACGCCTCCTCCTTGGCCAGGCCCGCGCCCGAACGCGCGTCCTTCAGCCAGGGCGAAGACGACGATCAGCTCGTCCTCGTCCTCGTCCCAGCCCAGACAGGGCGGGGACGTCAAGGGGCCGCCCTGCCCCGCGCCCCCGCGCGTCTCGAACCGCACCAGCCTGCGGAACCGCGCGGCCGCGGCCGGCTGGGCGGGATCGAGGCGCTTGAGGAACACGGCGTGCCCGGTGTCCGTCACCCCCACCCGGTTGTCGTTGCGGCCCGCGCGGGACTCGTTGTCGACGTCGTCCGGCCAGGCGTTGCTCCTCGAGTAGCGCCTCGACCGCCTCGTCGGCCTCGTCGCCCAGACTGTGGGCCAGCGCCACCGGCATCAGGTGCTCGCGCACCGTCAGGTCGGGGTAGCGCGCGCCGGGTCCATCACCGTGGCGACACGCTCCCTGGTAACGGGGGCGTCCTCGTCGATCGGCTCGTCGTCGAACAGCACCTCCCCCGACGTCGGCCGCTCCCTGCCGGACGCCAGCCTCAGCAGCGTCGACTTGCCTGAGCCGTTGTCCCCCATGAGCGCCACGCACTCGCCCGGTGCGATGTCCAGCGTGGCCGAGCGGAGCACCTGCCGATCCCCGTAGGCGCGGCTGACGTCGGTCAGCCGGAGCAGGGCGGAGCCGGGTGCTTCCTCCATCCGCGCCGTCACTCGGGCCCGTTCTCGCCGTGCCCGACCGCCTCGTACACCGATACATGGCGCGGACCGTGCGGTCCGTACGCCTCGCCCTTCCAGCCGCCGAAACGATCCACCAGGCGCAGCCCGGGCAGCCGGGCCATCAGGTCGATCTCGGAGGGCCACGCGTACCGGATGACTTCCTGGGTCCGGCCCCGGGGATCAATCGAACCGTGGTTGGCACTGAGATTGATCTTGGCCGTCTAGCACAGCTCCGGGATGCGGCGTCAGGTTTCTCTTGAAGCTCGGTGGGCTCGGATGACGGGTGGCTACCGTCCGCCGGGTGCCGGTGGAATTTCTGACTGATGACCAAGCGGCGGAGTACGGACGTTTCGTGGAGGAGCCGACACGGCCGGAGCTGGAGCGGTTCTTCTTCCTGGACGACGTGGACCGGGACCTGATCGCGCTGCGCCGTACGACGGCGCACCAGCTGGGGTTCGCGGTGCAGATGTGCACCGTCCGGTATGTCGGCCGTTCCTGGTGGACGATCCGCTGGACGTGCCGTGGTCGGTCATCGAGCACCTGGCCGCGCAGTTGCAGATCGAGGACGCGTCGGTGGTGAAGCGGTACACCGAGCGGGCGAAGACGGCGTACGAGCACGCGTGGGAGATCCGGGACGCCTACGGCTACCACCGGTTGGAGGACGCGGAGTGGGGCCGGAAGTTCCGCGCGTTCCTGCACGGACGGGCGTGGACAGGCGCCGAGGGACCGGTGGCCCTGTTCAACCAGGCGGTGGGCTGGCTGCGGCGCCACCGGGTGCTGCTGCCGGGCGTGAGCGTGCTGGCCAAGCAGGTCGCATCCGTGCGTCAGGTCGCGGAGAAGCGGCTGTACGCGACGGTGGCGGACGCCGCGCGGCGAGCCGACGCGTCGCTGTCGGCGGATCTGGTGGCGCTGCTCGGGGTGCCGGAGGGGCGGCGGATCTCGGAGTTGGAGCGGCTGCGCCGGCCGCCGACGCGGACGACGGGCGCGAGCCTGGCGAAGGCGCTGGAGCGGGTGGATGAGATCTCGGCGTTCCGTCTGGGCCGGGTGAAGCTGGACAAGGTGCCGCCGAACCGGCTGTCGACGCTGGCGCGCGTCGGTCTGGGGTCGAAAGCGCCGATCCTGGAGCGCACGCCGGAGCCGAAGCGCACCGCGCTGCTGACGTCGGTGGTGCGGCTCCTGGAGGCGTCCGCGATCGACGACGCGCTGGATCTGTTCTCGGTGCTGATGCAGGTGAAGCTGATCAGCGCCGCGCGGCGGGCGACGGACCGGGACTGGCTCGCGGCCCGGCCTCGCATGGCGAAGGCGTCACGGATGCTCGATGGGGTGTTCCGGCTGTGGAGCGAGCAGTTGGACCTGATCACCGAGAGCGGCACCGACCTGGACGCGGGCGCGATGTGGCGGACACTGGAGACGGAGATTGGGGCGCGTGAGGAGGTGATGGCCGCCTCGGCACTGCTGAGAGAGCTGATCGGGCCCGCGGACGAGGAGGCCGAGGCAGAGATGCGGCGCCTGCTGGCCACCCGCTACAACACCGTCCGCCCCTTCCTGTCCCTGCTCGGGGAGTCGCCCGCGCTGGGAGCGGCCTCCGGCGGCAAGCGGATTCTGGAGGCGGTGAAGCGGCTCCCGGTACTGGCGAGGCGGAAGGTGAAGGCCAAGCCGCTGCTGCCGCGTGAGATCGATGCAAAGCTGGTGCCGGCGCCGTGGAAGAAGGCGGTGTACTCCAACCCGGAGCTACCCGAGGGGGCGGTGGACCGCGACGCGTACGTGGTGTGCGTGCTGGAGCAGCTGTTCCGCGCGCTGAACCGGCGCGACGTGTTCGCCTCGCCGTCGAACCGGTGGGCGGACCCGCGGGCGCGGCTGCTGGACGGCAAGCAGTGGGAGGCCGTCTCCGAGGACGTACTGCACGGTCTGAGCCTGGACGAGCCGGTCGAGGAACACGGGCGTCGACCGCAACAACATCCATCTGGATAAGGCCAGTGGCGCCAAGGCCTCCCGGCCCAGCCTCGACCTGGTCCTCAAGCTGCTGCGCGAAGGCGACACGCTGAAGGTCACCCGGCTGGACCGACTGTCGCGCTCAGTCCTGCACTTGGTCACCCTCGGGGCGGACCTGCGCGAACGCGGGGTGGGCCTGCATGTGATCGAGCAGGGCATCGACACCGGCACGATGGAGGGCCGCGCGATGTTCGGCATGCTGTCGGTCCTGTCCGAGCTGCAGCGCGAGCTGATCGTGGCCAACACGATGGACGGCCTGGCCTCCGCCCGCGCCCGCGGCCGGGTCGGCGGACGCCGGCCCAAGCTCACCGCCGACCAGGCCGCCCTCGCCCAGCAGCTGTACGACACGCGAGACAAGACCGTCCAGCAGATCGCGGACCTGTTCGGGGTGCCGCGCTCGACGGTGTACGGGCACCTGAAGGGCGACACCGTGCCCCGCCGGCCAAAGAAGACCCTGGATAGGGCGTAGTCGGGACAGGGCCGGAGTTTTGTTTGTCGTGGTCGGCCTACTGGCACCGGGGCTTGGGTGGCCGGGGTGATCTGGTCGGCGTAGGGCCCGGTATGGGTGTCGGCCGTGTTGTCCGACCTGGCCCGCAGGAGGCCGGCCAGGTGGTTAGCCACCAGCATTGCGGGCTGGAGGACCATCGTGACGTCCGTCCGCTGAGCCGGGGTCGGCGCAGAGTTGGGAGGTCAAGGCGGTGCGGGCCCACTCTTCCCACGTGTCCGGTGACCAGTCGCGGTCGCGGACGAAGATCAGGTAGAGCTGCGGGCTGAGCAGGCCGAACAGCAGGTCCGCCGCCATCTCAATGGAGAGGCCAGGACGGGTGTCGGGCTTGCCGGCCAGGGCTTCGGCCGCTGCGTACTGCACGGTGTAACGCGGGTCGGGGCCGTCCGGCCACTGTGCGGCGATCTCAGGGTCGGTGGCCGCGGCAGCCTCGATCAGCGGCATGATCGGGGCGACCCGGCCCAGGATCTCGCGGGTGCCGTGGACGTGCGCGCGCAATTGCCCGGCAGCGGTGGGCTCGGCGCACGCGGCGCGAAACCACTCACGATCCATGGTGGCGACCGGCTCAGTGTCCCCGGCGATGGACGTGTCGACGACGTCCTTGAACAGCGTGCGCTTGTTGCGGAAGACGAAATAGACCGTCTGGACGGCCACGCCCGCCCGGTCCGCGACCTCCTGCAGGCTCGTCGCCCCGTAACCCTGCGCGACGAACAGCTCGCGAGCCGCCTCGACGACCTTTTCACGGGTGCGGCGTGAGCGCTCGGCTCGCTTGTCCGGCCGCTTGACTTTGTCCATATTGCGAGTATACCTCTAGAGCATGTCACTAGAGTTCAACTCTAGCTCCTTGGAGGAGACGATGGACCAGCCCAACGCCACCCAGAGGCCGGAACCAGACCTGGCCTCAACGCAGCGAGACCCGGAGGAGGAGTCCGTCCACCGCGCACTGGAGGGCTACTACCGCACCGGCAAGCCACCGTGGGACACCGGCGTGACGCCGCCCGAGCTGGTCGCCCTGGTAGAGGGGCACGGCGCGCTGCCGCCCGGCCGCGCCCTCGAACTCGGCTGCGGCACGGGGACCAACGCCACCTACCTCGCACGGCACGGCTGGGAGGTGGCGGCCGTCGACCTGATCGACCGCGCCGTCGACCAGGCCAGGGAGAAGGCTGCGAAGGCGGGAGTGGCGGTACGGCTGCTGCACGGAGACGCCACCCGCCTCGACGAGCTGGACGTGCCGGGCCCCTTCGACCTGTTCTTCGACCTGAGCTGCTACTGCGGGGTCCCGCTGCACCGCCGCGACGCCTACGCCGCCGGGCTCACCCACCGCGCCGCTCCCGGAGCACGGTTGCTGATGTTCGGGTACGGCCCCGAGCCGCTCGGCAATCCGATCCCCGAGGTCACGTCGTGGGCGGCGGGCGTCACAGCCGACGAGCTCCGCGCCAGGTTCCCCGGCTGGGAACTACTCGACGTCACACCGGGCACCAACTCGGTGCCGACCTTCTGGTTCACCCTGCGCCGCGACGCCTAGCAATCTCCGGCCGCTGGTTTCTGCAGGTTTGCGGCAAGTTTCACGCCACCCGAGCACGTCGAGCTTGGGCGGCGTAGTGGTCGACGTACCGGGTGATGGCCTTCAGCGCCGCTCGTAGTCCAGGTGGCGCTTGAGGCTGATCGGTCGCGGTGAGTGCCGCCGACTCGCCAACCGGTCCGCGGTGCGGCAGTTGCGGCCGGGGGCTCCGACGGCTGAACCCGGATTCACCTGAACGGCGAATCCGTGCTGTTCAACCAGCTCCAACACCCTCGCCAAACGCCGCGGTGCCCTCGGGTGCTACAAGAACGTGGAGATCACCATGACAACCGACACCGTGACCCTGCGACCAGTCGGCCGGGTGGTGGGCGGTCGCAGCGAGATGGTCGAAGACCACTGGCACGATGTTCGAGCCGTGATCCGGCTGGACGGTGAGACCTTCACCGCCTCGGCGGTGCTCGGCCTGGAGAGCTTCTCCCACCTAGAGGTCGTCTTCCTCTGCGATCGGATCGACCCAGCCAAGGTACGCACCGATCCCCGTCCCCCACGAGGGAACCCGAGCGCGGCCCCTGTAGGGATCTTCGCCCACCGGGGGCCATACCGTCCCAACCGTCTTGGTGTCTCCCGCTGCCGACTCCTCACAGTGGACGGCTTGAACTTGCACGTCGCCGACCTGGACGCGCTGTCTGGCACCCCCATCCTGGATATCAAGCCGTACCTGATCGAGTTCGCCCCCCGCCATTCGGTCACCCAACCGGCCTGGGCCACCGAGCTCATGAGCTCCTACTACTGAGGTTCCGGCCGGCGGGCCCCCGCCGGCCGTCCAGTGATCAACCTGGTCGCAGGGCCATGGCCTCTCGTAGACGACACCCATCACCGTGTCTGCGACCAGGCCGAGCACCTCTGCATCGTCCAATGGAGAGAGCTACTGATATGAACGTATTCCTGTGGATACTGCAGGCCATCCTGGGCGCCGCTTTCGGCTTGGTCGGGGTGATGAAGTCCATCTGGCCCAAGGAGAAGCTGCGCCCCGCGATGCCTTGGGTGGAGGACTTCACCGCCACCCAGGTTCGCCTGATCGGCGTGGTCGAACTTCTCGGTGCCGTCGGCCTGATCCTGCCCGCCGTCACCGACATCGCCCCAACCCTCACTCCGCTGGCCGCCACCGGCCTGGCCATCACTATGCTCGGTGCAGCCGCCACCCACGCCCGCCGCAAGGAGTCGTCGGGCATCGCCGTCAACGTGGCCTTGCTCGCGCTGTCCGTTGTCATCGCCTGGGGCCGCTTCGGCCTTTACGCCTTCTGACCTCTGCCGAGTTCTAGAGAGTCCCCAGCACAGGTGAGGGATTCCGTGACGAACGCTCTGACCGACCAGCTGAGCGCACCCCCTCAGCGCCTGCTGTCGCCAGGGGCGACCAGACTGGTGAGCTCCGCGATGGCCTGGGGAGAGCTTGAAGTAGCGGCGCAGGTTCTCCGGCCTTCTTGTGCCGGGACTTGGCCATCAGCATCAGCAGGCTCGCTCCGGCCTCGCCAAGGTGAGTCAGGGCCGAGTGGCGGAACACAGATCGCCGACATGTTCAGCGTGCCGCGGTCGACGGTGTACGGGCACCTCGACGAGACCAAGACCGTCCCCCGCCAGCCGAAGAAGACCACGGCCACGAAGCCCTGACCCCTCGTTTGCGGCTGGTGACACGGTCCTTTCTCACAAGAGAGCTGAGCCGCCTCCCCGCCTATTGCCTGTTTCCGGCATATTCCGGCTGGCCTCCTACGCGGGCCGCCGAGGCCAAGGGCAGCAAGGGCGGCCGCCGCCCCGCCATCGCGGCCGGGAAGACGGACGCTGTCCGCACGGCGTACTTGGACGGCCGGTCCATCGCCGCCCTGGCCCGCGAACATAGCGTCAGCCGCGGCGCCGTCTGTACGGCCGTCGCCGCCTCATGCCCGAGCACGCCGCCGTCGGCCACGAAGACGCCCCGACCCCGGAGCTGCCGGTCACCCTCGACATGCCGGGCAAGGTCGCCGACTTCCTCCGCGCCACCGAGCTGGAGCCCGCCGAGCGGGCCGCGCTCGACCACGGCGTCACCGTACGGCGCGGCCAGGGCTACACCCTGCGAGTCAGCGCTACCCCCGCACTTCACCGCCAGCTCCTCGCCCGCTGCCAACCCCTCGACGGCACCCAGCGCGTTCCGGAGGTCCCGGCACAGCGCAAGGCCCGCCGCGAGTACAAGAACCGCGTCGATACCCTTCCGGCCACAGCGGGACCATGATCAATCTCAACGCCAACCACGGTTCGATTGATCCCCGGGGTTGGGGTCGGGCGCGGCACGCCGCCGTCCACCACCGTGTGGATGACCAGGGTCAGCTGCCGGTCACGCATCACATGGGTGCTGTCGATCATGACCGACCGCTCGGAGCTATGAAGTCGACAGTGTCGGCTATATCCGGCGAAGCAGCTGGATACATGAGGTCGTAGACATCAGCTAAAGCGTCATACGTGGCGCGCGATTCCATGGCATCTCTTCTGAATTCCCGGCAATCGACAGGTCATTCATGATGGACGCGCCAGCGCCCCGGCCAGTGGATTCACGCCAGGGCATGTCGCGCGAGGTGGTCACCCGGCGAGTCGGTCACCCGGCGAGTCGGTCACCCGGCGAGTCGGTCACTCGGCGACGGAATCGCGGGTCAGGTTGCTGAACGCCTCCAGGTTCCGCGTGGACTCGCCGCGCGCCGTGCGCCATGCGTACTCCTTGCGGATGGCGGTGGCGAACCCCATCTCCAGCAGCGTGTTGAAGCTGCCGTCCGCGTTCTCCAGCACGGTGCCCAGCACCCGGTCCAGTTCGTCCGGGGTGACGGAGGCAAGCGGCAGCCGGCCCACCAGATAGATGTCGCCGAGCTGGTCGATCGCGTAACTCACCCCGTACAGCCGGGTGTTGCGCTCCAGCAGCCAGCGGTGGACGGCCTCGTGATTCTCATCGGGATGGCGGACGACGAAGGCGTTGACCGAGAGGGAGTGCCGGCCGACCCGCAGCGAGCAGGTGGTCGACAGCTTGCGGGTGCCGGGGAGCGTGACGACATAGGTGCCGTCGGACGGGCTCTCCCACTCCAGCTCGGCGTCGCGCAGCGTCTGCTCGATCACGGCCTTGGCGTCGGTTACGGGCTTGGCGTCGGTGTCACCCATGGGCCGATCGTAGGCGACGCCGCCCGCGCATCGCCTCCAGGTAGACCTCCGCCGTCGCCGCGGCGGCCGTGTCCCATCCGAAGGACTCCGCGTGCCGGGCCGCCGCCGCGCCCATCCGCCCCGACCGTTCCGCGTCGTCCGCGAAGGGGCGCAGGGCGCGGGCGTAGTCGACGGGGTCATGGCCGTCGACCAGGGTGCCGCTGACCCCGTTCCGTACCGCCACTGGAAGACCGCCCACCGATGCCGCCACGACCGGGGTGCCGCACGCCTGCGCCTCGATCGCCACCAGCCCGAACGACTCGCTGTACGACGGCATCACCAGCACCGACGCCGCCCGGTACCAGTCCGCGAGCTCGTCCTGCGCGACCGGCGGCCGGAAGCGGACGACATCGCAGATTCCGAGCCGCGCCGCCAGCTTGTGCAGCCGCTCCGGCTTGGCGAGGCCGGTGCCGCTCGGCCCGCCCACCACCGGTACGACGATCCGCTCGCGCAGCGACGGATCCTCCTCCAGCAGATGGGCCACCGCGTGCAGCAGGATGTCCGGGGCCTTCAGGGGCTGTATCCGGCCCGCGAAGAGCGGTATCAGCGCATCGGCCGGAAGCCCGAGGCGCGCACGGGCCGCGGCCCGGCCGTCGGCGGGCCGGAACCGCTCCAGATTCACCCCCGGGTGGACCACGGCCACCAGCTCGCGCGCCGCCTCGTAGTGGCGCACCAGCTCCTCCGCCTCCTCGGCCGTATTGGCGATCAGCCGGTCGGCGGCGCGGACGATCTGCTGCTCCCCGATCACCCGGGCCGCCGGTTCGGGGGTGTCACCGGCCGCGAGCGCGGCGTTCTTGACCTTGGCCATGGTGTGCATGGCGTGCACCAGCGGCACACCCCAGCGCTCGGCGGCGAGCCAGCCTACGTGGCCGGAGAGCCAGTAGTGGGAGTGGACGAGGTCGTAATAGCCGGGCCGATGGCCCGCCCACGTCTGCATCACCCCATGCGTGAACGCGCACAGCTGCGCCGGAAGGTCCTCCTTCGCCAGTCCCTCGTACGGACCCGCGTCCACATGCCGTACGAGCACGCCGGGCGCGAGCTCGACGGACGGGGGGAGGGCGCCGGTGGTCGCCCGGGTGAAGATCTCCACCTCTATGTCGATCGCGGCGAGGCGCTTGGCGAGCTCGACGATGTACACGTTCATCCCCCCGGCGTCGCCGGTGCCCGGCTGATGCAGCGGAGAGGTGTGCACACTGAGCATCGCGATACGGCGCGGTTTGCGCGGAACGCGCCGCAGCCGCTGGTGGGACGGGCCGCCGAACGGTGTATGGGGCCGGCCTCGCAGGCCGCCGAACCGGGACGCGTACTGGCTCACCGGGCGATACCTCCTTGCCGGGGCGGGCTTCTCCTCTGCCCGTCAACACCGGAGCATCCGGTTCCCATTTCCGCTTTGCCAAAGCGTGACCCTTCGAGCGCGCTCGGTACGCGGCGAGGTGGGAGCGCGGGTGAGGTGGGGTGCGCTCTCGTCCCGGCTGAGGTGCTGGGAGCATCGGGCGGGGCGGGGCGGGCGTGGGCCCCGTTGCCGGATGGCCGGCCGGTGGGGCTGCGGGTGGGGCGGCCAGGCGCCGCCGCGGCGGGACGTGGCTCGGCCGGGTGTGGCCCCCCGTCTAAAAAACGCTTGATCCAGCGCAACTACTCAGTCAAGCGAAAGTGCAGGGCAGGCGGCTACGCGGCGGGCCAGTCGTCGGGGCCGCCGCCGTGCCACTCGATCAGCCCGGGGTCGTCGATGGGGGCGTCCTCTTCCAGTACACCCGCGCGGTTCAGGAGCCGGCGCAGCTCGTCCGCGTTGACGACAACGCCGACGTCCTCGCCGTCGATCAGCACGCGGCGGCGCCCGTCGAGCGGTTCATCCACCACCACCTGAGGGCGGGACCGGGGCTCATCCTTCATGTGACCATGCTCGCCGCGGTCGGCGGCGCCCGCACCTCGGGCGGTCCCTCCGGGGGAACCGGCCCGGAGACGCAGACAGGAACGCGGACAGGAACGCAGACACGCGGACACGAACGCAGGAACGCGGACACGAACGCAGGAACGCGGACACGAACGCAGACAGGAACAGGGCCTGGGACCGGAAGCCGGTCCCAGGCCCTGCTCGGTCGCGCCGTACGGAAATACGGGCGGCTCAGCCGCAGCAGCCGCCGCACTGGCAGGCGCCGCCGGACTGGCAGCCGCAGCCGCAGCCCGAGCCGCAGCCGCAGGCGCCGAGAAGAGGCAGCGGGGGTCGCTGCTCGGACGCCGGCCGGCTGACGGGGTTGGGGTTGGGGATGTTTGCCATGAATCGCCTCCTTGGGAGGGGTCACCTCCTGCTCATGGTGCCGCTCCGGCGGTCGCGCACAGGGGCGCATCGGCGGCGCGCGGAGGCACGCCCGCCTGGGGCTTCACGCCCCTTCGACGGCGTCCTGCTGCACGATCTCGTCCGCGTGCTCGCCGGTGACCAGGTAAACGACGCGCTTGGCGACCGACACCGCGTGGTCCGCGAACCGCTCGTAGTAGCGGCCGAGCAGCGTGACATCCACGGCGGTCTCGATGCCGTGCTTCCAGCGGTCGTCCATCAGGTGCTGGAAGAGCGCGCGGTGGAGCAGGTCCATCGCGTCGTCGTCCTGCTCCAGCTGCAGGGCGAGGTCGACGTCCTTGGTGATGATGACCTCGGCGGACTTCGCCATCAGCCGCTGGGCGAGCTGGCCCATCTCCAGGATCGTGGCGTGCAGATCGCGCGGCACGGCCGTGTTCGGGAACCGGAGCCGGGCGAGCTTGGCGACATGCTGCGCCAGGTCGCCGGAGCGCTCCAGATCGGCGCTCATCCGCAGGCTGGTCACGACGATCCGCAGATCGGTGGCGACCGGCTGCTGCCGCGCGAGCAGGGTTATCGCGCGCGCCTCCAGGTCCCGGTGCAGATCGTCGACCTTCTCATCGGCGGCGATGACGCTCTCGGCGAGCTTGAGGTCCGCGTCCAGAATGGCAGTCGTGGCACGGCCGATGGCCGACCCGACGAGCCGGGCCATGTCGACCAGGCCCTCCCCGATCGAATCCAGCTCCTCGTGGTACGCGTCCCGCATCACTGACCTTCTCTCACTGACTCACGCTGACGGATCTCTGTGGACTCGTGGCCCCACAGTGCCACGTTCCGGCCGGAACGCGTCCGGTTCCGGCATCGGAGGTGAATCACGCGGGACTCCCAGGTGAACTCTCGGCAACGCGCCCCCCGCCCCGCCGTGCCGCGGCGGTCCGGGGGGACGCCGGGAGTGAACCGGTACCGTCCCCCCGGTGAACTCTCGGCAACGTCTGCCCGAGGGGATTGGTTCGGGGCTGTGGGGCTGTCTCATCGCCCGCATAACCTGGATGCATGAACGTGAACGCGGCGATCGCCGCAGTGGCGGCGCTCGCCGGGTTGTGCACCGGCGTCATCGCCATGCTGGCGTTCCGCTGGAGCGAGCGCGAACAGGCGAAGCCTACGCGCTCCTCACTGCACACGGACGCCGTGCTGCCGCCCGGCGTGGACACGGTCCTGTCGGTACTGCGTTCCTCCGCCGTCGTCCTCGACGAAGCGGACGCCGTCGTCAAGGCCAGCTCGGCCGCGTATGCGCTGGGCCTGGTGCGCGGCGGCAAGATCGCCATCGAGCAGATGCTGGCGATGGCCCGCGACACCCGGCGGGACGGGGAGATCCGGCAGATCGAACTGGATCTGCCGCGGCGCGGCACCGGCCGGGGCGGCGACGCCCTCGCCGTATCCGCCAGAGTGGCTCCGCTCGGCTCCCGGCTCGTCCTGCTGCTGGTGGAGGACCTCACCGAGGCCCGCCGGATCGAGGCCGTACGGCGCGACTTCGTCGCGAACGTCAGCCATGAGCTCAAGACCCCGGCCGGCGCGCTGTCCCTGCTGTCGGAGGCCGTGATGGACGCGTCCGACGACCCGGAGGCGGTCACCCGCTTCGCGGGCCGGATGCAGGTCGAGGCGACCCGGCTGACCAGCCTGGTCCAGGAGCTCATCGATCTCTCCCGGGTGCAGAACGACGACCCGCTGGAGGACGCCGAGCCGGTCCGGGTGGACGAGCTCGTCGCCGAGGCCATCGACCGGTGCCGCCACCAGGCGGGCACCAAGCAGATCACGATGGCCACGGGCGGCACCGCCGATCTGCACGTATGGGGCCACCGCGGCCAGCTGGCCGCCGCGCTCGGCAATCTCGTCGAGAACGCGGTCAACTACAGCCCGGCCCGCACCCGCGTCGGCATCGCTGCCCGCCGTATCCCCGCGACCGGCGGGGATCTGATCGAGATCGCCGTCACCGACCAGGGCATCGGCATCTCCGAGAAAGACCGCGAGCGGATCTTCGAGCGGTTCTACCGGGTCGACCCGGCCCGCTCGCGGCAGACCGGCGGGACCGGCCTCGGCCTCGCCATCGTCAAACACGTGGCCGCCTCGCACCGCGGGGAGGTCACGGTGTGGAGCGCCGAAGGACAGGGCTCCACCTTCACCCTGAGACTCCCGGAAGCCGGTGCGGCGCGGGACCGGGACCGCTCGCCGAGCGAGACGTACGAATCCGGAGCCGACCTCGATGGCGAGGACCAGGACCGGCCGTACGAGACCTTCACCAACGAAACACTCTCTGCCCCGGAGGTCCTTCCGTGACCCGAGTTCTGGTCGTCGAGGACGAGGAATCGTTCAGCGACGCGCTGTCGTACATGCTTCGCAAGGAGGGATTCGAGGTCGCCATCGCGGCAACGGGCCCTGAAGGCCTCGACGAGTTCGAGCGCAACGGCGCCGACCTTGTGCTGCTCGACCTGATGCTGCCGGGGCTGCCCGGTACGGAGGTGTGCCGCCAGCTGCGCGGACGCTCCAACGTCCCGGTGATCATGGTCACCGCCAAGGACAGCGAGATCGACAAGGTCGTCGGGCTCGAGATAGGCGCCGACGACTATGTGACCAAGCCCTTCTCCTCGCGTGAGCTGGTGGCCCGCATCAGAGCCGTGCTGCGCCGCCGCGGCGAGCCGGAGGAGATCACCCCCGCCGCCCTGGAGGCCGGGCCGGTACGGATGGACGTCGACCGGCACGTCGTCACGGTAGGCGGCGGCAAGGTGGACCTCCCGCTGAAGGAGTTCGACCTGCTGGAGATGTTGCTGCGGAACGCGGGCCGCGTGCTGACCCGTATGCAGCTGATCGACCGCGTCTGGGGCGCGGACTATGTGGGCGACACGAAGACGCTGGACGTCCACGTCAAGCGCCTGCGGGCCAAGATCGAGCCCGACCCGGGGGCGCCGCGGTATCTGGTGACGGTGCGGGGGCTGGGCTACAAGTTCGAGCCGTAAACCGGCCCGAGCCCCGGATGGCCGGATGGAGTCCGGCGCAGCGTCTCGAAGCCCGTGAGGCCCGCCAGGGCCGTGCGGTGCGAGGGGCGCATGCGGAGGGGGCTCGAGCCTGATCCGGGGGCGCCGGGGTATCTGGTGACGGTGCGGGGGCTGGGTTACAAGTTCGGGCCGTAAACCGGTCCGAGTCCTGGATGGCCGGATGGAGTCCGGCGCAGCGTCTCGAAGCCCGTGAGGCCCGCCAGGGCCGTGCGGTGCGAGGGGCGCATGCGGAGGGGGCTCGAGCCTGATCCGGGGGCGCCGGGGTATCTGGTGACGGTGCGGGGGCTGGGTTACAAGTTCGGGCCGTAAACCGGTCCGAGTCCTGGATGGCCGGATGGAGTCCGGCGCAGCGTCTCGAAGCCCGTGAGGCCCGCCAGGGCCGGCCCGTGAGGCCCGGCGCGCCGCTCTGACCGAGGCTGGCATAACGCGAGGGCGGCCCTGGATCTCCAGGGCCGCCCTCGCGTGCGCTCAGTGACCGTTCGGCGTGGGCTCGCCGGAGGCGATGCCGTTCGTCTGGCCGGCGGCGCCGCCCGGCTTGTTGGTGGCGCCGGCCGAGCCCGACGGCGTACCGCCGGGCTTGGTGCTCGCCGAGCCGGACGGCGTACCGCTCGGCGTAGCGCTGGGCACCGTGGCGGACGGCTTTGCCGTCGGGAGCTGGGACGGGCCCCACCCCTTGAAGTAGCTCTTCGCGGGGAAGACGAACGCGGTGAGCGGGAGCTCGCCGGTCCGGCTCAAGTCGAAGACCACCCGCTGGGCGTCGCCGGCCCGGGCGGACTCCCGTCCGTCGTTGACGATGGCGGCGGCATTGCCCTTGCCGCCGAAGGCCACGGAGCCACCGGCAGGGACGACGACCGGGCCCTTCTTGCCCTTGGGCGGGGAGACCTTCACTCGCTGGCTGGTGCCCGGGAGGGTGATGGCCTTGACCGTCTCGTCCCGCTGGCCGTTGTTGAAGATCCTGGCCGTGATGACGGCCGGGCCCTTCGCCTTGCGGTCCGGCTGGGTCACTACGGTCGCGTTCTGGATCTTGATATCGCCGAGGGACGTCGCGGCGTTGTCGGGCTTGACCTCCAGCGTCTGTGCGTCGCTACCGGCTCCGCAGGCGGAGAGCGGGGCGACCGAGACCACGATGGCGGCTGCGGCGATGGCGCCGCGTCGAAGGCTGCTGCTCACGGCGGCGGCATCTCCTAGGACGAGGTAAAAGTGGGATCAGCGCGCTTAGGTTACCGATCCGCCCTCTTCGGCTCGCACCCGACCCGCCTCCCGTGCGGCGAGCCCACCGGACGGGCCCGTTCCGAGACCGTTGCGAATATCGGCTCGGCGGCCGGAGCGAGAGATTATCGGTAAGGAATCCGCGCATGTCCCAGAATTGATCACAGGGTTGATCCACTCTGGCGTGATCAATTCGGGAATCGGGGCCGGATCTGACGCTCCTGGTCCGAACGGAGTAGCGGAAGTGCATCGACTGGACTCCGGCAAAACGGGACGTACGGCCACCCGCATGACCTTCTTGGAGTGGGTAACGGACGGGTTTCGCTGCGCCCGGACAGCGGCTCCGACCTGCGAATACCTCGTTCCGCACCCCTCTCGCAGCACGTTCCGGTCGCTGTTGTCAAGCCCCGAGATATGCCCTGACCTGCGAAAACGCCATTCAGAAGAAGGCGTTCCCGTGTTACCCTGGATAGCCACGGAAGGGGTACCTGTCACATGACGTTCAAGGTTGGCGACACCGTGGTCTATCCCCATCACGGGGCCGCGCTGATCGAGGCCATCGAAACTCGTCAGATCAAAGGCGTGGACAAGACCTACTTGGTGCTGAAGGTCGCTCAGGGTGACCTGACGGTTCGTGTGCCGGCGGACAATGCGGAGTTCGTCGGTGTGCGTGATGTGGTCGGCCAGGACGGGCTGGACCGGGTCTTCGAGGTGCTGCGTGCACCGTATGCCGAAGAGCCCACGAACTGGTCCCGTCGCTACAAGGCAAATCTCGAGAAGCTCGCCTCCGGCGATGTGATCAAGGTCGCCGAGGTTGTGCGTGACCTCTGGCGCCGAGAGCGTGAGCGCGGACTCTCCGCCGGTGAGAAGCGCATGCTCGCCAAGGCTCGCCAGATCCTGGTGAGCGAGCTCGCCCTCGCCGAGAGCACCAATGAGGACAAGGCCGAGGCCCTGCTGGATGAGGTTCTCGCGTCCTGACACATAAATGCCGTGGTGCCCGAGTGACACAGACCTGATTCGACCTGGCTCATCCGAGTCGTCTGTCGCCGGGCGCTGCGGCATGTGCGCACGCCGGGTGCCCTGGGGCCCCGGCCGCCGCTCCATATGCCGGTGTTGTGGTGCAAAGTGTGTGCCGGGCCCGGGCAGCTGGCTCGACCAGTCGTCACGGAAGGGTCCGGTCGGGGCATCGCGCCCGGCACGCTGTGGCCATACCCATTTCGGTCGAGGAAGCAAACCTGAACGCCAACTCAATGTCCGTAACCCCGAGTCCCGGCGGCTCCGGCGCGCCCGAGCGCCCCGCCCGCACCGCCGCTGTCATCCCCGCCGCGGGGCGTGGTGTGCGGCTGGGCCCGGGGGCGCCCAAGGCGCTGCGCCCGCTGAGCGGCACCCCGATGCTCGTACACGCCGTTCGAGCGATGGCCGGATCCCGATCCGTCTCGCTCGTCGTCGTGGTCGCCCCGCCTGACGGCGCCGATGAGGTCCGCCGGCTGCTCGACGCGTACCCGCTGAGCGGGAGCCTGACCGACAGCACGGACGTGGTGGTCGTCCCCGGCGGCGAGACCCGTCAGGAGTCGGTGCGGCTGGGGCTGGCCGCCGTCCCCGAGGCCGTCACCACCGTGCTGGTGCACGACGCCGCCCGTCCGCTCGTCCCCGTGGACACGGTGGACGCGGTCATCGCCGCCGTACGGGACGGGGCGCCCGCCGTCGTCCCGGCGCTGCCGCTGGCCGACACCGTCAAGCAGGTCGAACCGCGCACCGGGGACCGGGCCGGTGAGCCCGAACCGGTCGTCGGCACCCCCGAGCGCGCGCTGCTCCGCGCTGTCCAGACCCCGCAGGGCTTCGACCGTGCCACGCTCGCCGCCGCCCACGAGAAGCTCGCCCTGGAGGGTGACGGCGCGACGGACGACGCGGGGATGGTCGAGCGGCTCGGCGTCGAGGTCGTGGTCGTGCCCGGCCACGAGGAGGCGTTCAAGGTGACCCGGCCGCTGGACCTGGTGCTGGCGGAGGCGGTTCTGGCGCGCAGGAGGGCGAACGATGGCTTCTGACGCCGCCGGGCCGCCCCCGATGCCGCCTACGTCGATGCCGTCGATGCCTTCGATGCCGCTGGTGGGCATCGGCACGGATGTGCACGCCTTCGAGCGGGGCCGCGAGCTGTGGTGCGCGGGTCTGCTGTGGGAGGGCGAGGAGTACGGCCTGGCCGGCCACTCCGATGGCGATGTGGCCGCGCACGCCGCCTGCGACGCCCTTTTCTCCGCCGCCGGGGTCGGCGACCTCGGCGCCCACTTCGGCACCGACCGCCCCGAATGGTCCGGCGCCGCCGGCGTCACTCTGCTCGCCGAGGCGGCCCGTATCGTCCGGGCCGAGGGCTTCGAGATCGGCAATGTGGCGATCCAGGTGATCGGCGTACGCCCGAAGATCGGCAAGCGGCGCGAGGAGGCGGCCAAGGCCCTGACGGCCGCGGCCGGCGCCCCCGTCTCGGTCTCCGGTACGACGACGGACGGCCTCGGCCTGACCGGCCGGGCGGAGGGTCTCGCGGCGGTCGCCACGGCGCTGGTGTTCCGGCGCTAACGGCCCGGGGCCTTCCTCCGTATGGCCCCGTTCCTCGTGCGGAGGCTGACGTTTGACGGTGTGTTGGGTACGGATCCGGTACCCGCGACCACGATCGTCAGCCCACCGCCTGGGAAGGAACCACCGTGCCCACCGCACTCTCCGACAGCATCAAGCGCCTCCTCGACACCCCGATCTTCGTCGTCATCGGCACCATCCAGCCCGACGGCAGCCCTCAGATGTCACCGGTGTGGGTGAAGCGCGACGGCGACGAGCTGCTGTTCTCGACCACCATGGGACGGCGGAAGCAGAAGAACATCGAGCGGGACCCGCGGGTGTCGGTTCTGGTGCAGTCCCCGGACGACCCGTACCAGTACGCCGAGATCCGCGGCACCGCCACGTACACCACCGAGGGCGCCCAGGAGCTGATCGACGAACTGTCGCTGAAGTACACGGGCAAGAAGTACGCCGAGTTCAACCCGGCGTCCGCCCAGGACAGCCAGCGCATTGTGGTGCGGATCACCCCCCGCAAGGTCGTCGGCAGCCTCTGACCGAACACGCGGCCGAGCGCGGCCGGGTGCGGCCGAGCGAGGAAGGCGACCGTGGCGTCCCAAGCGTCACGCTTCTGTGTCCCCGTGGCGGATGGGGCGCGGGGTACCGTCGCCTTCCCACTACCCTTGATGCGTGACTATTCGCCTGTACGACACCAGCGCCCGGCAGATCCGTGACTTCACCCCGCTCACGCCGGGCTGCGTCTCGATCTACCTGTGTGGCGCGACCGTGCAGGCCGCCCCGCATATCGGGCATATCAGGTCGGGTCTCAACTTCGACATCATGCGCCGCTGGTTCGCCTACCGCGGCTATGACGTGACGTTCATCCGCAATGTCACGGACATCGACGACAAGATCATCACCAAGTCGGCAGAGCAGAAACGACCGTGGTGGGCGATCGGCTACGAGAACGAGCGCGCCTTCAACCACGCGTACGACATCCTCGGCTGCCTGCCCGTGACCTACGAGCCGCGGGCGACCGGTCATATCCCCGAGATGATCGAGATGATGCGGACCCTGATCGACCGGGGCCACGCGTACGCCGCCGAGGGCAATGTCTACTTCGACGTGCGCTCGTTCCCGGAGTACCTCCGGCTCTCCAACCAGGATCTGGACGGGCTGCGCCAGCCGTCCGGCGAGGGCGAGACCGGCAAGCGCGACCCCCGCGATTTCGCGATGTGGAAGGCGGCGAAGCCGGGGGAGCCCAGCTGGGAGACGCCGTGGGGGCGGGGCCGTCCCGGCTGGCATCTGGAGTGCTCGGCGATGGCGCACAAGTACCTGGGCCGCGCCTTCGACATCCACGGCGGCGGCGTCGACCTGATCTTCCCGCACCATGAGAACGAGATCGCGCAGGCCAAGGCGTTCGGTGACGACTTCGCCTCCTACTGGGCGCACAACGCATGGGTGACCATGAGCGGCGAGAAGATGAGCAAGTCGCTCGGCAACTCGGTGCTGGTCTCCGAGATGGTCAAGCGCTGGCGCCCCATCGTGCTCCGCTACTACCTGGGCACCCCGCACTACCGGTCGATGATCGAGTACAGCGAGGAGGCCCTGCGCGAGGCCGAGTCCGCGTTCGCGCGCATCGAGGGCTTCATCCAGCGCGTCGTGGAGAAGGCCGGGGGAGCAGTCGAGCCCGCGGCTGAGGTACCGCCCGCCTTCGCCGAGGCGATGGACGACGACCTCGGGGTGCCGCAGGCGCTCGCGATCGTCCACACCACCGTCCGGCAGGGCAATTCCGCCCTGACCGCCGACGACAAGGAGTCGGCGGTCGCGCGGTTGGCCGAGCTGCGGGCGATGCTCGGCGTGCTGGGCCTCGACCCGCTGGACGACCAGTGGTCGGGCGGTTCGGACCGCGGTGAGGATCTGCACGGCGTGGTCGACTCCCTCGTCCGGCTGGTCCTGGAGCAGCGGCAGGCCGCGCGGTCCCGTAAGGACTACGCGACGGCGGACGCGATCCGCGATCAGCTGCAGCAGTCGGGTCTGGTGATCGAGGACACCCCGTCCGGCCCGCGCTGGGAGCTGGGCAACCGCTGAGCCCTCGCCCCTGACCCCCCTCCGACCTCGCCTTTTGTGCCGCCCGGTGGGCCGGGCGGCACACTTGTGACCGTACGTACGTTTGCCGTTTGCTGAGCAGTGCTGAGCAGTGAAGAGATAGGTGGCATTTCATGGCCGGCAACAGCCAGCGCAGGAACCGACGCACCGCCAACAAGAAGGGGGCGACGGTCGGCAGCGGCGGCAAGCGGCGCCGCGCCCTGGAGGGCAAGGGCCCCACCCCGCCCGCCGAAATGCGTAAGGGGCATGCCAAGCAGCGCATCGCCAATGCCCGCACCCGGCAGGCCGCCAAGCGCCCGGCCCCGCGCCGCGGCGGCCCCAAGGGGACGAACGAGCTCGTGGTGGGCCGTAACCCGGTCTTCGAGGCGCTGCGCGAGGGCGTCCCGGCGAACACGCTGTATGTGCAGCAGTTCATCGACAGCGACGAGCGGGTCCGCGAGGCGCTGAAGCTCGCGGCCGACCGAGGCGGCATCCACCTCATGGAGGCGCCGAAGCCCGAGCTCGACCGGATGACGAACGGGCTGAACCACCAGGGTCTGGTGCTCCAGGTCCCGCCGTACGAGTACGCCCACCCCGAGGACCTGAGCGCGGCCGCCTTCGACGACGGCGAGGACCCGCTGATCGTCGCCCTCGACGGCGTCACCGACCCGCGCAATCTGGGCGCGGTGGTCCGGTCGGTCTCCGCCTTCGGCGGCCACGGCGTGGTCGTACCGGAGCGGCGCGCGGCCGGGATGACCGCGGGCGCTTGGAAGACCTCCGCGGGCACCGCCGCCCGCACCCCGGTCGCGCGGGCGACCAACCTCACCCGCGCGCTGGAGTCCTACCAGAAGGCGGGGCTGACGGTGATCGGCCTCGCCGCGGACGGCGATGTCGAGCTGCAGGACCTCGAGGTGCTCAACGGACCCGTCGTGATCGTCGTCGGCAGCGAGGGCAAGGGGCTGTCGCGACTGGTCGGCGAGACCTGCGACTTCCGGGTCCGGATCCCGATGCCGGGCGGCGCGGAGTCGCTGAACGCGGGTGTGGCGGCGGGCGTCGTGCTCTACGAGGCGGCGCGGCGCAGGGCGTAGGGCCCGTCGGGGCTACGGAGTACGGCGCGGGGTCCCGCGCCCTGCCACGGGGGTGTCCCGCCGCTCGCTCGATGCCCCTCGTTCCAAGTCCCCGCCCGATGATCTTGACGGGCCTCGGACAGATCGGGGCACTTGCGGCAGTGTCTTTCCCGTCGGTCACTCGGTTAGTTGAGCGTGGAGACCAGAAAAGCCCGCACGCCATCGCCTCTGGCGGGACGCGCGCCGGGATTCGACGACGAGCCACAGCTGACCATGGCCAAGGTGCCGTGCGATCCGGCGCAGGTCGCCGTCAATGCCCCGAGCTTCCGGGTGCAGCTCAGCGCCCCGGTCGTGAGCAGCGCGCTGGCGGACACGGCCCGGCTCGCGCGCGTCCCGACCCCGGGCCGGCGCCGGCCGCCCGTGGTGTGGAGCGGCCGTACCCGCCCCGGCGGTGACACGGCGGCGACCCGGCTGCTGCAGGCCGTGCGGTACTCCGAGGAGGGCCTGACCGAGAGCCTGGCCCGCTCCGGGACCGGTTCAGGTTCCGGTTCCGGTTCCGGGGAGGGTGCCGAGGATGTGGGCACCACCCAGGTGCTGCCCCGGATCACCTTCGACGACGGTGCGCCCACGGTCATCGGACCGCGCAGCCCGCGTACGGAGTCGGTGCCGCGTACGAGAACCGTGCCGCGCCCCGGCGGGCAACGGCGCCCGGACCCACAGGGGTTGAACGGGCCGGGCGAGCGCGGCCCGTCGGAGGGGTTCGACGAGCCGGGGCAGACCAAGGTCCCGCGCCCGCGCCGCCACTCCGACTCCGTACGCCACGCCTACTACCCCGGGCGCCGGATGAACCTCGGCGTCGTCCTGCTCCCGCTCCGTATCTTCCTCGGCTTCATCTCCGTCTACGCGGGCATGGGCAAGCTCTCCGACCCCGTCTACTTCGACGGCGGCGAGCGCGGCTCGATGGTCATCTGGCTGCAGTCCCTGCACCCCTGGCCGATCGCGGAGCCGCTGCGCGACCTCGCGCTGGAGCACCCGGTGGGCGCCGGGCTGACCGTCGCCTTCCTGCAGATCGTGGTCGGCGTGCTCACCGTCCTCGGGCTGTGGCAGCGGCTGGCGGCCTCGTTCGGCGCGTTGCTGTCCGCCGCGCTGATCCTCACCGTGAGCTGGCGTACGGTGCCGGTCTACGACGCGCCCGACATCATCTACCTCGCCGCCTGGAGCCCGCTGATCATCGCGGGCGCACCGGTGTACTCGGCGGACGCCCGGCTCGCGGGCGAGGCCTGGCGCCGTCTGGGCCCCCGCGCCGGGCTCTGGGAGCTACGGCGCCGGGTGCTGTGCCGCGGCACCGTGATGGCGATGGTCGTGGCCGGGCTGACGCTGCTGACGGGCTCGATGCTCGGCGGCGCCGTACGGTCCTCGGAGACGGTGAAGGCGCCGGAGCCGAGCGATGTGCCGACGAACAACCTGCCCGGTTCGCCGCTTCCCCGGAAGTCCCTGGAGAGCCCGCGCGGCGGGCTGCGCGGCCCGGTGGGATCGAGCGGACTCCCGTCCCCGCGCCACCGGTTGACGAGCCCGAGCCCCGCGGCCTCGGCCTCGGCGTCCTCCGCGGGCGAGCCGAGCGCGACAGGGGCGGCGGGCGAGGCGGGCAGCGCCTCGGTCCGCCCGACCCGGCCCCAACCCGGCCTTGGCACCACCCCCCGATCCCCCCGCCGCCCCGCCGCCCCGATGACCACACCGGGCCCCCCGTCCCTGGGCGGCGCCGGCGGCGGCATGAGCGCGGGCGGCCCGGAGGGCGGCCCGAACGAGGACAACACGCCGTACGGCTACTCCGACCCGGCCGCCGAGGAGGCCGCCCTGGGAGGCCTCCTCGGCTGACGCCCCCGCCGGGTGCCCGTCTGGCGGGGCGCTGTGCGCGCAGGGGGGTTCGGGGCGCGGGCGGTACCCTCCGGTCGCCGCCGCGTTGTCGGTCCGGCGCGGACGCGCGTCCAGGGACGGGCTGCTGATACGGGCGGCGCGGGCGGTACCCTCCGGTCGCCGCCGCGTTGTCGGTCCGGCGGGGACGCGCGTCCAGGGACGGGCTGCTGATACGGGCGGCGCGGGCGGTACCCTCCGGTCGCCGCCGCGTTGTCGGTCCGGCGGGGACGCGCGTCCAG